>JAJUII010000013.1 GCA_029265505.1 Aeromicrobium choanae | reverse complement strand
CGTCGAGGTCCAGGACACCGTCCTCGACCAGCGCCAGCGTGAGCACGGCGACGATCGGCTTGGTGATCGAGGCGATCCGGACGATGGCATCGCGACGCAACGGGCCGGCCGCGTCGATCGTCACCCGGCGGCGCGGTCCCTCCACGAGTCCCCAGACGGCGCCCGGCGCCTCCATCTGCGCGACGACCTCGCGCATGGTGGCTGCGACCCGGGCGGCGCGGGGAGTCTGTGCTGGATCCGACATGGCCACATCGTGGCACGATGAGGGGCATGGACGTCACGCGATTCGGCCACGCCGCGGTCCTCGTCGAGGCGGATGGCCGCCGGGTGTTGATCGATCCGGGCGCGTTCAGCCTCCCGGGAGCCTTCGAGCTGACCGATCTCGATGCCATCGTCGTCACCCACCAGCACGCCGACCACGTCGATCCCGATCGCATCGGCGGACTCGTCGAGCGCAACCCCGGCGCGCGCCTGCTCGCCGAGCCTCAGACGGCCGAGCTGCTCGGCGGACGATGGGAGCCGAGCGCCGACGGCCGCGCCGTCGAGATCGGAGCGCTCACGCTGACCGGGGTCGGGGCACGTCATGCCGAGATCCTGCCCACGATCCCGCGCGTGGGGAACGTGGGCGTCTTGGTCCGCGCCGGCGACACGACGTTGTTCCATCCCGGGGACAGCTACGCCTCACGGCCCGACGGCGTCGACATCCTGGCCCTGCCGCTCTCGGCGCCGTGGGCCAAGGTCAGCGAGACGGTCGAGTTCGCCCGGTCGGTCGCGCCACGGACGGCGTTCCCCGTCCACGACTGCACGATCTCCGAGCAGGCCTACGGGATCTACTGGGGCCACGTGGAGAGTCACGCCGGGATCGAGGACCTGCAGCGGCTCCCCCAGGATGGAGTGCTGGGAAGATCACACTGATCCGCGCGTGGTGGGACTGGCTTTATCTCACTTGTGAGATACGCTGGACGTCATGAGCGACAGCGACTATCGCGCCCGGATCGGCACCCTGATCCGCGACGCCCGCCAGCACTCGGGCCTCACCCAGGCCCAGCTCGCCGAGACCCTGCACACCAGTCAGAGTGCGGTCAACCGCATTGAGAAGGGCCAGCAGAACCTGACCCTCGACATGCTCGCCCGCATCGGTCAGGCCCTGGACTCCGAGCTGGTCAGCGTGGCGCCGGCCACGGGCCCGGGCCACCTGCGCGTCAAGGGCGGCACGACTTTGCGCGGCGCGATCGACGTCAAGTCGAGCAAGAACGCCGGTGTCGCCCTGCTCTGCGCGGCGCTGCTGAACACGGGCACCACGACCCTGCGCAAGGTGGCCCGGATCGAGGAGGTCAACCGGCTCCTCGAGGTGCTGCAGTCGATCGGTGTGCGCACCACGTGGCTCAACGAGGACAACGACTTGGAGCTCGTCGTCCCCGAGCGTCTCGACCTGTCGAAGATGGACGCCGAGGCCGCCCGCCGCACGCGCAGCATCATCATGTTCCTCGGCCCGCTCATGCACCGCTTCGACGAGTTCGAGCTGCCCTACGCCGGCGGCTGTGACCTGGGCACCCGCACCGTGGAGCCCCACATGACCGCACTGCGGCCGTTCGGGCTCAAGGTCCTGGCGACCGACGGCCGGTACCACGCCTCGGCGGCCCGCGGGGTGGCCCCGGAGCGTCCCATCGTGCTCACCGAGCGCGGCGACACCGTGACCGAGAACGCGCTGCTCGCGGCGGCACGTCACGACGGCGTCACGGTCATCCGCAACGCGAGCCCGAACTACATGGTGCAGGACCTGTGCTTCTTCCTGCAGCGCCTCGGCGTCGAGATCGAGGGCATCGGCACCACGACACTGCGGGTCACGGGCAAGCGGGACATCCGCGTCGACGTGGACTACGCCCCCAGCGAGGACCCGATCGAGGCGATGAGCCTCATCACCGCGGCGATCGTCACCCAGTCGCAGATCACCGTGCGGCGTGTCCCGATCGAGTTCATGGAGATCGAGCTCGCGCTGCTCGAGGAGATGGGCTTCCGCTACGAGCGCTCCGCGGAGTACCTCGCCGAGAACGGCCACACGCGGCTCGTCGACATCACCACGTATCCGTCCCGGCTCCGGGCACCGATCGACAAGATCCACCCGATGCCGTTCCCGGGTCTGAACATCGACAACCTGCCGTTCTTCGCGGTGATCGCGGCCACGGCCGAGGGCCAGACGATGCTGCACGACTGGGTCTACGAGAATCGGGCGATCTACCTGACGGAGCTGAACAAGCTCGGCGGCCGGGTCAAGCTGCTCGACCCTCACCGCGTGCTGATCGAGGGGCCGACCCACTGGAGCGGCACCGAGCTGGTCTGCCCGCCCGCGCTGCGACCGGCCGTCGTCATCCTGATCGCGATGCTCGCGGCCAAGGGAACCTCGGTGCTGCGCAGCGTCTACGTCATCAACCGCGGCTACGAGGACCTCGCGCAGCGACTCAACGCGCTCGGTGCCGAGATCGAGACGTTCCGGGACATCTGAGGGTCCGTCCCCGCGTGGGACACCCCCGAGTTCGGCCGCCGTCGGGCTCGCGTGGCCTAGGTTGGTCGCGTGGCCACGCCTGCGTACCTGTCCCCCACCCCACCGATCGCCTTCGCCCACCGCGGCGGCGCGATGGTCGAGGGCAACCGCGGGATCGAGAACTCCCTCGCCGCGTTCACCCACGCCTACGAGCTCGGCTACCGCTACATGGAGACCGACGTGCGGTGCAGCGCGGACGGCGTCGTCTACGCCTGCCACGATGCGCGTCTGGGCCGGCTCCTCGGCCGTGACGTGGCGATCGCAGACCTCCCGTCGACGGAGATCGACGCGGCCCTGCTCGGTGACCGCGAGCCGATCGTGCGACTGCAGACGCTCGTCGAGAGGCTGCCACTCGCTCGGTGGAACATCGACGTCAAGGCCGACGACGCCGTGGACGCCACCGTCGAGCTCGTCGCACGGATGGGCATCGTGGACCGCGTCTGCCTGGCGTCGTTCTCCCATCGGCGTCTGACGCGGATGCGCCGACGCCTCCCGGACGTCGTCACCTCCGCGTCCCGGCGGGAGGCCTCCCGCATGGTCCTGAGCCTGGGCGTGCCCCGTGCGCCGATGATCTTCCAGGTGCCGGTCGCGGCGGGACGGGTGCCGGTCGTCACCCGTCGCTTCGTCGAGCGAGCGCACCGGAGCGGGAAGCTCGTCCACGTCTGGACGATCGACGACCCGGCGGAGATGCACCGCCTGCTCGACCTGGGCGTGGACGGGATCATGACCGACCGCACCGATCTGCTCAAGGACGTGCTCGTGGCACGCGGACAGTGGAAGGAACCCGCATGAGTCAAGACATCGTCGCGCGCCGCGCCGAGCGCGGCAGGATCGTGGCCTGGGGCCTGTGGGACTGGGGCTCGGCCGCCTTCAACGCCGTGATCGTGACGTTCATCTTCTCGGTGTACCTCGTCGAGGGCGTCGGCGACGACGTGCCGGGCCCCTTCCGTGCCTCCACCTGGCTGGGCCTGTCGAGCGCGGCCGGTGCCGTGCTGATCGCCGTCGCCGCTCCCGCGCTCGGACGCCGCACCGACGCCGCAGGCTCACGCAAGCGCAGCCTGTTCTGGCTCACCACGGCGGTGGTGATCCTCACCGCGGCCCTGTTCTTCGTCGAGGACGACTGGCACCACCTGTGGCTCGGCCTGGTGCTGCTGGCCGCCGGCTCGGTGATCTTCGAGCTCGCGAACGTGCCCTACTTCGCCATGCTGCGCCAGGTCTCGACGCCCGACGACGTCGGTCGCGTGTCCGGGTTCGGCTGGGCGATGGGCTACTTCGGCGGCATCGTCCTGCTGTTGATCTGCTACTTCGGGTTCGTCGCCGGCGACGGCGACCACCGCGGCTTCCTCGGTGTGCCGACCGAGAACGGGATGAACATCCGGCTCATCGCGCTGCTCGCCGCGGCGTGGTTCCTGATCTTCGCGATCCCGCTGTTCCTCAAGGTCCCCGAGCTCCCCGAGTCCGCCGAGCCCGATCCGGCCACGAGCAGCGTCGCCGACTCGTACCGGGCGATCTGGAACGACCTCCGCACCATGTGGCGTGAGGACCGCACGACGTTGAAGTTCCTCATCGCCAGCGCGTTCTTCCGCGACGGGCTCGCGGGCGTGTTCGCCTACGGTGCGGTGCTCGCCGTGTCGGTCTACTCCATCCGCGAGGACGATGTGATCCTGTTCGGGGTGGCCGCCAACGTCATCTCCGCCGCCGGAGCGCTGATCGCCGGCCGGTTCGACGACAGGATCGGACCGCGTGCGGTCATCGTCGGCTCGCTGGTGTCCATGCTGGCCTGCGGCATCGTGCTGCTGGCCGTCTCCGGGCCGACGATGTTCTGGATCTTCGGACTGGGCCTGTGTCTGTTCGTCGGCCCGGCTCAGTCGGCCGCCCGCACCTACCTGACGCGGATCACCGAGCCGGGACGCGAGGGGCAGAACTTCGGCCTCTACGCGATGACCGGTCGGGCCGTGTCGTTCATGTCGCCGTTGCTGTTCGCGACGTTCATCTGGGCCGGCAACGCGATGTTCGGCACCGCCACCGACCGCTGGGGCATCGCGGGGATCATGGTCGTGCTGGCCCTCGGTCTGGGCCTGCTGTTGAAGGTCCCCGCGCAGATCCACGACCGGGCGCGCGATCTGTAGAAAACCCGCTCTCAGGGGAATCTCACGCAACTGGCGTACGTTGGATATCGACGGAGACCTTCAGAAGGGGGACCGACGATGGCAGAACGAGCCCTGCGCGGAGCGCGGCTGGGAGCCCAGAGCTTCGAGGACGAACGCGGTGTGGAGATGGCGCCGCGCCAAGAGATCGAGTATGTGCTGCCCGACGGCCGTACGTTCACCGTGACGATGTCGGTGGAGGCCGAGGTGCCCGCCGAGTGGGAGGACCCCAAGACCGGTCAGATGGGCCGTCGGGTCGGCGGCGCCGAGCCCGAGCCCAAGGAGGAGAAGCCGGTCCGCACGCACTGGGACATGCTCCTGGAGCGCCGGTCCGAGGAGGAGCTCGAGGAGATCCTCACCGAGCGGCTCGAGATGCTGCGCAACGGCGAGATCGGACCGCCGCACCTGCACCGGAAGACGAAGTCGCGCAAGAAGTCCGTCAACGCCTGAACGGATTCCACCGCTGGAGGCCCCACACGGTGACCCGTGTGAGGGCCTCCTTCACGATGTCGAAGCTCATCTTCGACTGTCCATGGACACGCTCGACGAACACCACCGGGACCTCCACGACGTCGAGACCGGCACGACGCACCTGTCGGGTCATGTCGATCTGGAAGCAGTAGCCCTGCGACTCGACCGCGTCCAGATCGATCGCCTCGAGCGTCTCGCGGCGGAAGGCCCGGAAGCCGGCCGTCACGTCCTTGACTCCCAGGCCGAGCATGATCGCGCTGTAGAGCGAGGCTCCGCGCGACAACAGCTCGCGATGCCACGGCCAGTTGACCACCGAGCCGCCGCGCACCCACCGCGACCCGATCGTCAACGGCGCGCCCCGCTCGGCCTGGTCGAGCAGCGAGCCCAGGTCCTCGGGTCGGTGCGAGCCGTCGGCGTCCATCTCGACGAGGACGTCGTAGCCGCGCTCGAGCCCCCAGGCGAAGCCCGCCCGATAGGCCGCGCCGAGCCCCTCCTTGCCGGCGCGGTGCAGGACGTGGATCCGCGGGTCGACCGCGGCCAGCTTGTCGGCGATCTCTCCGGTGCCGTCGGGTGAGGCGTCGTCGGCGATGAGGATCTCCACGTCCGGCCGGTGCGTCAGCACGCCGTCGGTGATCGTGCCGATGTTCTCGGCCTCGTTGTAGGTCGGGATGATGACCAGGGTCCTCATCGTCGCTCCGTTCGTAACTTGCGGTTACCGAAGATCCATCCTGCCACGGATGAGATGTGGATCACCATGGTGTAGCCCGCGCCCCAACGGGTCGCCGGGGTCCGGGCGTGGGCGGTCTGCACGGTCTGCACGATCGTGCCGGCCTGCCGGGGCGGCAACTGCTCGACGACGCGGCCGGTGGGATCGACGACGCCTGAGATGCCGTTCGTGGAGGCGACCGTGACCCACCGCCCGGTCTCCACGGCGCGCAGTCGCGAGATCGCCCACTGCTGCTGCGGCTGGACGCCGCGGCCGAAGTCCATGAAGCTCGCGTTGCTCGTCTGCACGGCGATGAACTCCGCCCCTCGGTCGACGGCACCGTGAACGGCCCCGTCGTAGGCGATGTCCCAACAGATCGTCAGACCCACCGTGGTCCCGGCGACCTCCATCGCACCGGGCTCGTCACCGCCGATCATGTCGCGCGGGATGTCCCGATCGAAGCGCGGAACGATCGGTCCGAGCCGGCGGCGGAACGGCACGTACTCGCCGTACGGCACGAGGTTCTGCTTGAGGTACACGTCCTCGTGCGGTCCGTCGCCGTCGACCAGGACCGAGGCGTTGTACGCGGTGTCGTCGGTCGGTCCGTCGAGGATCGCGCCGACCAGGATCGGCGCGTCGAGCCGGGCCGCCTGCTCGGTGACGCTGCGCCGCGCCCACTCGTTGGTGAGGACGTCCAGGTCGGACCCGTTCTCGGGCCAGATCACCAGGTCGACGTCCTGGTCGAGCCGCGCCGTCTCGGCCAGGTGGAGGCGGAAGATCTCCGTGCGCGGCCACGACAGGAACGCACCGGGCACGTCGCCCTGGACGAGCGCGACCGTGCGGGTCGCTCCCCCGTCGGCGATTCCGGTCGGCAGCAGCCAGCCCACGACCGGAAGCCCGACCGCCAGAGCCGTCGCGCCGAGGCGCTGATCGCGCACGGCGACGACCAGCAGTCCGGCCATGAGCGCCATGAGCCAGGTCGTCGCCGGGAGCGCCACGAGTCGGACCCACCCCTCCATCGGCGTGTCGAGCGCCGTGTGGGACAGCCGGCCCCAGGGGAATCCGCTGAACGGGATCGCGCCGCGCACCTGCTCACCGGTCGTCCACACCGAGGCGGCCCACACGGGCCACCACGGCGCGTGGACCGCCGTGCGCAGTGCCCAGGTGATCACGGCGAGGAACATCGCCTCGGCGAGCACGAGAGCCACCCACGCCCAGCGATCGACCGCGTTCATCCACCAGATGAGCGGACCCATGAAGGCCAGGCCTAACACGAAGCCCTCGAGCAGTACGACGCGGACGGGCGCGGTGCGCAGGCCCCGGACGAGCGCCAGGAACCCGGCCAGCACGACGACCATGAGCCACGGCACCGCCAGCGGCTCGAAGGCGGCGGACGCCGTCGCCCCGAGCGCCGCGGCGATGAGCAGCCGTCTCACAGGCGCACGAGATCGCGAGGGCTGTGGTTCAGGACCTCCAGACCGTCCTCGGTGCAGACCACGATGTCCTCGATCCGCGCGCCCCAGTGCCCCTCGACGTAGATGCCCGGCTCGATCGAGAACGCCATCCCGGGCTCGAGCACGCGCGTGTTGCCCTCGACGATGTACGGCTCCTCGTGCGTCTCCTGACCGATGCCGTGTCCGGTCCGGTGGATGAACCGGTCGCCGTAGCCGGCCTCGGCGATGATCCGACGTCCGACCTGGTCGACCGACTCGGCCGTGACGCCCGGCCGCGCATGCTCGCGCTGGGCCTGCTGGGCGTGCTTGAGGACCTCCATCATCGCGAGATAGCCCGGATCGGGCTCGCCCCCGACCACGTAGTTGCGCGTCGAGTCCGAGCAGTAGCCGGCCGCGGTCGTCCCACCGATGTCCACCACGACGGGCTCCCCCGCACCGATGACACGGTCGGAGACCTCGTGGTGCGGCGAGGCCCCGTTGGGGCCGGAGCCGACGATCACGAAGTCGACCTGCTCGTGACCCTCGTCGAGGATCGCGCGGGCGATGTCCGCACCGACCTCACGCTCGGTGCGGCCCGGACGCAGCCACTCGCCCATCCGGGCGTGGACGCGATCGATCGCGGCGGCGGCCTCGCGCAGCGCCCGCACCTCCTCGGCGTCCTTGACCATCCGCAGGGTCGAGACCAGCTCGCCGCCGAGGGCGAACTGCGCCTCGCCGAACGCCTCCTGCAGGGCGAACACGCGCGAGGCCCACATCTGGTCGTCGACGGCGACGACCTCGACGTCGCCGGCGAGCTCGGCGACGATGCGGTACGGATCGTCGGTCTCGCCGAAGGTGACGATCGGGACGCTCACGCCGGCGGCCTCGGCCGCGGCGCGCTCCAGGGCCGGCACGACCAGATGGACGCCACGCTGGGTCAACACCAGGCAGGTCAGCCGCTCCAAGGGCTTGGCCGCGTACCCGGTCAGGTAGCGGAGGTCGGCGCCGGGGGTCACCAGCAGGGCGTCGACGCCCATCTGTCCGGCGAGGATGCGGGCACGGTCGAGTCGTTCGGTCACACCCCGAGGGTATCTGGCAATTCCGGACGACCTGTGTGAACGTGGACCAGGTACTGCATACCTCTATCGGATCGGGGGGATCCATGAAGAAGGCAGTCGTCGCCGCGTCCGCGGCGCTTCTCACCGCCGGGCTCGCCACAGCGGCCCCGGCGGAGGCCCGGCCGGGGCACCACAAGCCCGGCCACCCGCATGACGGTGCCACCAGCAAGATCACCGAGGCGGTGACCGTCAACGGCATCCTGAGGCACCTGCGCCAGTTCCAGCGCATCGCGAACGCGAATGGCGGGAACCGTGCGTCCGGACTGCCGGGCTACGAGGCCTCGGTCGAGTACGTCACCCGCCAGCTCGAACAGGCCGGCTACGACGTCACCCGGCAGGAGTTCACGTTCCCGTTCTTCCAGGAGCTGTCGCCGACGACCCTGACGGTCGACGGCTCGGAGGTCGAGAACGCGATCTTCACCTACTCGGGCAGCGGCACGGTCACCGGTCCGATCGTCCCAACGAACGACATCCAGGTGCCGCCCGGCCCCGAGGCCGACAGCAGCTCCTCCGGATGTGAGGCGGAGGACTTCGAGCCCGCGCCCGCCGAGCCCGCGATCGCGCTCGTGCAGCGCGGCACCTGCACCTTCGAGATCAAGGTCGACAACGCGGTCGCCGCCGGCTACGAGGCGGTCATCGTGATGAACGAGGGCCAGGAGGGTCGCACCGACCTGATCGCCGGCACGCTCGGGAACCCCAAGGACGTGCCCGTCACCGGCGTCACGTACCAGGACGGCGCCGCGCTCGTCGAGGCCGGGACGCCGACCGCGACATTGACCGCCGAGGTCGAGGCGGACCCGGACCGGGTGACCTGGAACGTCATCGCGGACCTGCCGAAGAAGGCGCTCAAGAAGGTCAAGAACCCCGACGAGGTCGTGGTCGTCGGCGCCCATCTCGACAGCGTCACCGAGGGACCGGGCATCAACGACAACGGCACCGGCTCGGCAGGCATCCTCGAGATCGCCCGCCAGTTGACGGCCACGGGCATCGACCGCAAGCTCGAGCGTCCCGTGCGCTTCGCGTTCTGGGGAGCCGAAGAGCTGGGCCTGCTCGGCGCCGAGCACTACGTCGGCTCGCTGACCGACGACGAGCTCGACTCGATCTACGCGAACCTCAACTTCGACATGATCGGCTCGCCGAACTACGTCCGGTTCGTGTACGACGGCGACGGCTCGGACGGCGACGCCGGGCCTGCCGGGTCGGCGGAGATCGAGAAGGTCGTCACCGACTACTTCGACCGCGAGGGCCTGGCGCACGCGCCGACCGCCTTCGACGGACGCTCGGACTACGGTCCGTTCATCGAGGTCGGCATCCCGGCCGGTGGGCTGTTCACCGGCGCCGAGGGGGTCAAGACCGAGGAGCAGGCCGAGACGTTCGGCGGCACCGCGGGCCTGGCGTACGACCCGTGCTACCACCAGGCGTGCGACG
Source organism: Aeromicrobium choanae (assembly GCA_029265505.1). Lineage (GTDB taxonomy): Bacteria > Actinomycetota > Actinomycetes > Propionibacteriales > Nocardioidaceae > Aeromicrobium > Aeromicrobium choanae_A. The sequence continues at coordinate 13,765 of JAJUII010000013.1, read as the reverse complement.
ACATCAGCAACGTCAGCACCAAGGCCCTCCACGAGATGGGTGACGCGGCCGCCCACGCCGTCGTCGCGATCACCACGGCCAAGGGCGGTCTGTACCCGCTCGCCGACAAGCCCGGCCACGGCAAGAAGCCGGGCAAGAAGGCCAAGCCGGGCAAGAAGGGCAAGGGCCACGGCCACCATCACGGTCGGGGCCACGGTCACGGCAAGCGCCGCTGATCGACCCGCAGGGCGGGGCGAGGTCACGTGCCATGATGGCGCCATGACCTCGTCCCGCCTGCTGCTGTTGGACACCGCGAGCCTGTACTTCCGGGCGTTCTACGGAGTCCCCGACTCGATCACGGCCGAGGACGGCACGGTCGTGAACGCCGTGCGCGGGATGGTGGACTTCCTCGCCACCCTGCACGACCGCCACTCCTCCGAGGTCGTGGTCGCGGCCTGGGACGAGGACTGGCGCCCGCAGTGGCGGGTCGAGCTCCTCGAGACGTACAAGACGCACCGGGTCGCCGATCCGCAGTCCGGCGTCGAGGAGACGCCCGAGGCTCTCGCCCCCCAAGTGCCCCTGATCGCCGAGGTCCTCGGCCTGGCGGGCGTCCAGGTCCTCGGGGCGCCGGGTGCCGAGGCGGACGACGTCATCGGCACGCTCGTGCGTCGCTGGGACACCGGGGTCGACGTCGTCACCGGTGACCGGGACCTGTTCCAGCTCGTCGACGACGAACGCGACGTGCGGGTGCTCTACACGGCGCGTGGCGTCGGCCGGCACGACGTCGTCGACGCGGCGTGGGTCCGGGACAAGTACGGCATCGAGCCACGGCAGTATGTCGACTTCGCGGTGATGCGCGGCGACGCCTCGGACGGATTGCCCGGCGTCCGCGGCATCGGGGAGAAGACCGCGGCCGCCCTGCTGCGCGAGTACGGGGACCTCGAGGCCGTCCGCGCCGCCGCCCTCGACGAGCAGTCCTCGCTCACGCCGCGCGTCCGGAAGGCGCTGGTGGAGGCGGCCGACTATCTCGATGCCGCCGTGCGCGTCGTCACGGTGCTGCCCGATCTCGACCTGCCCGATCCGGTGCTCGGGACCCCCGACGTCGAGGCGCTCACCGCCTTCGGCGCGCGGTGGAACGTCGCCGGACCGATCGAGCGGCTGCTCGCCACGCTCACGTCGTGACGCTCGAGTAGGCCACCACGCCGGTACGCAGCTCGTCGAGCGCCCGACGAGCGGTGTCGCGGACGGGGCCGGGGCCGGAGGCGTCCGCGATCTGCGCGACGGCGTCGATCAGCTGCTTCATCGCCCGGACGAAGTCACCGGCCGCCATGTCGGCGGCGTCGAGCACCAGGTCGAGTCGCGTGCCCTCGCACCACAGCCAGACGGCGTGCGCGAAGCCGAAGTCCGGACGGCGCAGGAAGGACAGCCGATGATTGCGCTCGAGCTGGTCGAGCTCGACCCACAGAGTGCCCAGGGACTCGGCGGCCCGGGCGACCGCCGGGGTCGGGTAGCGCGGGGGCGGCGCCTCGTCGGGGATCCGGGCCTCGTACGTCAGGCCACTCGCGACCGCGGCGAACTCGGCGGGCCCGAGGTCGTCCCACAGGCCCTCGCGCAAGGACTCGCTCACGACGAGGTCGAGCTCGCCGTAGATCCGCTGCAGGCGTCGTCCGTCCTCGGTGACCTCGTCGCCGTCGAGGTAGCCGAGCGTGTCGAGGACCTCGCACACCCGGTCGAACTGGCGTGCGACCGAGTTCGTCCGCTGCTCGACGCGACGTCGCAGGTGACGCGTCTCCTTCTCGAGCCGCAGGAGGCGCTCGGCCCAGCGCGCATGCTTCTCCCGATCCGGGCACGCATGGCACGGATGGTCACGCAGGGCGCTGCGGAGCTCGGCGATCCGCGGATCTTCCCGCGCGCCCCGGTCGCGGTAGGACGCCGGACGATCGGCCAGATGCCCGGCACGGCTCCGCAGAGCCGAGGCCAGGTCGCGCCGCGCCTGCGGATCGCGCGGGTGGAACGACTTCGGAATCCGCATCTGCGTCAGCGGCTCGACCGGTGTCGGGAAGTCCATCGCCGCCAGGCGCCGGGCGTGACGGTTCGCGGTGAGCACCAGGGGCCGGGGGGCGTCACGGTTGTCGCGATCGGGATCGAGGACGACGGCGAGGCCGGCGAACTTGCCCGCCGGCACGTTGATCACGTCGCCGCGGCGCAGCCGGGTCAGCGAGTCGAGCGCCTCCTCGCGGCGGGCCGCCTTGCGCGCCTTGGAGCCCTCGGACTCCAGGTCGCTGATCTTGCGCCGAAGCCGCATGTACGCCATGAAGTCGCCGCGTGAGCACGTGGCCGCCTCACGGTAGCCGGCGATGGCCTCGTCGGCCTTGCGGACCTGGCGTGCGATCCCCACGACGGCGCGATCGGCCTGGAACTGGGCGAACGACTGCTCCAGCAGGCTGCGCGCCCGGGCGCGGCCGACCTGGTGGACCAGATTGACCGCCATGTTGTACGAGGGCCGGAACGACGAGTTCAGTGGGTAGGTGCGCGTCGACGCCAGGCCCGCGACGTGGCGCGGGTCCAGGCCCGGCTGCCACAGCACGATCGCATGGCCCTCGACGTCGATGCCCCGACGTCCGGCGCGGCCCGTGAGCTGGGTGTACTCCCCTGGCGTCAGATCGACGTGCTGCTCGCCGTTCCACTTGCTCAACCGGTCGATCACGACCGATCGGGCGGGCATGTTGATCCCCAGCGCGAGCGTCTCGGTCGCGAACACGACCTTGACCAGACCGGCGGCGAACAGGTCCTCGACGCACTCCTTGAAGGTCGGGAGCATGCCCGCGTGGTGCGCGGCGACGCCGCGCCCGATGCCCTCGCGGAACTCGTGGAAGCCCAGGACCGCGAGGTCGTCGTCGGGCAGGTGGGCGCAGGCGGCGTCGACGTGCTCCTCGATCGCGGCTCGCTCCTCGGGGGTGGTGAGGATGAGCCGGGCCGCCAGGCACTGCTCGACGGCGGCCGCACAGCCTGCACGGCTGAAGATGAACACGATGGCCGGCAGCAGGCCCTCGGAGTCGAGCTTGACGACCGTCTCGACGCGGTCGGGCGTCCGATGACGGCTGCGCGGTCGCTTCCCGCCCTTCTCCGGACGGCGCGACCTGTTCTTGGCGAAGGCACGGTTCCACTGCGCGTCCTCGCGGGCGATCCGTTCGAGGGAGCGGCTGACCTCGGTGCTGTCCGGCTCGAACAGGTCGTAGAGGCGGCGGCCGATCATCACGTGCTGGTGCAGCGGCACGGGGCGCCGCTCCTCGACGATCGTGACCGTGTCGCCACGCACCTCGGTGAGCCAGGCGCCGAACTCCTCGACGTTCGAGACGGTCGCCGACAGCGAGACGATCGACACCGAGGGCGGAAGGCCGATGATGACCTCCTCCCAGACGGCGCCCCGGAACCGGTCGGCCAGGTAGTGCACCTCGTCCATGACGACGTGTGCCAGTCCGTCGAGGGTCGACGAGCCGGCGTAGATCATGTTGCGCAGCACTTCGGTGGTCATCACCACGATCGGCGCCTCGCCGTTGATGGTGTTGTCGCCGGTCAGCAGGCCGACCGTCTCGGGGCCGTAGCGGTCGACCAGGTCGGAGAACTTCTGGTTCGACAGCGCCTTGATCGGCGTCGTGTAGAAGCACTTGCGGCCGGTCTCGAGGGCCAGGTGCACCGCGAACTCACCGACGACGGTCTTGCCCGAGCCGGTCGGCGCGGCGACGAGGACGCCGTGGCCGTCCTCGAGCGCCTGACACGCCTCGATCTGGAACTCGTCGAGCCCGAAGGGATACAGGTCTCGGAACTGCGCGACGTGGGGGTGTCGGCGGTCCTGGCGGAAGCGAGCGTACTGCTCGGCCGGATCTGGCATGCCTCCAGCCTACGGACGCTCAGTCGTCGAGACCTCCGGGCGCGTCGATCGGCGAGGCGACGTCGTCGGTCCACCGGCCGTCGGCACGGTCCCGGCGACGGTCGGTGACCCGCGCGATCGCCTCCGCGACGAGGTACATCAGGCTCATCGGGACGGCCAGGAACAGGAAGGTCACCGGATCGACCGTCGGTGTGGCGACCGCGGCGAAGACGAAGATGCCGACGATGATCCACGGGCGAGCGCGGCCGAGCTGGGCCGCGCGGACGGCGCCGATGCGGTTGAGGACCACCACGACGACCGGGATCTGGGCGCCGATGCCGAACAGCAGGATCATCCGCGCGGCGAAGCTCAGGTAGTCGGCGCCGTTGAGCAGGTTGGTCCACCCCTCGGGGGCGAACCCGACGAGCAGCTCGATCGCCTTGGGGAACGTCCAGTAGCCGAGCCAGCAGCCGCCGAGGAACAACGGCAGGCAGGTCGCCGTGAGCAGCAGCGCCGCACGCTTCTCGTGCCGATGCAGGGCCGGCAGCACGAAGGCCCACAGCTGCCACGTCCAGATCGGACTGGAGAGCACCAGCCCGGCCATGACGCTGGTCTTGAGCTGGAACTGGAACGCCCCGCCGATGCCGCTGACGATGAGCTCGGTGTCGATGCCCTCGGCCTCGAGGGTGGGCCGGACCTGGTGGTACGGGGCGGTGAGCCACTCCAGGATCTCGGGGTAGTACAGCCAGGCGACGACCACGCCGACGACGACCCCGAGCAGAGACTTGACGATCCGCGACCGCAACTCGGCCAGGTGCTCCACGAGGGGCATCTCACCCCCCGGACCCGGCGCGGGCCGGATCCGTCGGAAACCGAGCGCCACCCCTCAGGCGGTGGTGTCGTCGCGGCGCTCGGTCGCCGCGGGGTCGATGGCGCGCGGCGCCTGCTCAGACTGCTGCTCCTCCTGCTCGCTGGCGCGGAGCTCGGACTTGAAGATCCGCAGCGCACGGCCCGAACCGCGGGCCAGCTCGGGAAGCTTGCGACCACCGAAGAGCAGGATCACGATCCCCAGGATGATGAGAATCTCGGTGGGGCCGAGGTTGGGCATGTCAGACTCCTTGTTCGGGGCTGACTCCATCGTACGCGCCCAGCGCGAGGCGGGCGGAGGCGCGCACCTGCTCGACGAACTCCTCCGGGCCCACGACGCGCAGCCTGCCGGCGAAGCGCATCACCTGGCGCCGGATCCAGTCCGGATCGGTCCCCCACATGCGGGCGACGACCGTGCCGTCCTCGCGCTCGGACTCGACCTCCATCCGGTACTGCTCGACGAGCCAGTCCGCCCCGGGAGCGACCTCCACCGTGATCGAGTCGGCGTCGCGATCGGCCGGGAAGAGGTCCTCCAGCCGGCTGCGACTGTCGGCCTCGGTGGTGGCGGGCTCGTCGAGCACCTGGGCGGCGACGATCCGGTCGACGCGGAACAGGCGCTCTCCCTCGGCCCGATGGCACCAGGCGGACAGGTAGCGGTGACCGGCCTGGGTGAAGGCCCGGTGCGGGTCGACGACGCGCTCGGTCTGCTCGTCGCGCGTCTCGTTGACGTAGACGATCCGCAGCCGCCGTCGGCGGGCCAGCGCCTCGGCGACGGCCTCCTGGACGGCGGGGTCGCCTCGCGGCTCCACCACGTCGACCGCGGGAGCCTCCGCGGCCCCGGCCGCCGCAGCGAGCTTGGCCAACGCGGAGTCGATGATCTCGGCCTGGTCGCCGGCCGCCGACTGGCGCAGGGTCTGCAGCGCGACCATCAGCGCGGACGCCTCGCTGCGCGAGACGCGCAGCGGGCGGGGCATGAACTCCGCGTCCCGGATGTGGACGACGCCCTCCTCCTCCAGCGCGGTGAGGTCGAAGTCGATGAGCTCGCCGTGGAACTCGCCCCAGCCGGTCATCATCAGGACCTCCAGTTCACGCTGGGCCTGGGCGGGCCGGATGTCGAACTCGCGCGCGAGCTCGGCCAGCGGAATGCCCTGGTTGCTCTGCAGGTACGGCACCATGGCGAGCATCCGGACGACCTGCTTGAGTGACGGATTCATGCCGAGACCCCCGCGAGCGTGCGCAGGCGCGCGATGACGGCGTCGCGCAACTCGGCCGGCGACTCCACGACCACGTCCGGGCCGTGCGCGGCGATCTCGTCGGCGAGGTCGCCGGTCACCGCGTACTCGACCTCCACCCGATCGGCGGTCGGGTCGATCCGCTCGACCGCCGTGGCCCGGCGTCGGAGCAGATGGGCACGTCCGGCCGCGATGCGCAGCACGGCGGTCGCCTCCGGTGCCGGAGGATGCAGGGCGCGCGCGACCTGCTTGAGATCGGCGTCCTCGGGGACCTCGTACTCGCCGGGGCGCCCGTGGGGACGGACGTCGCCGACGATGCGCGACAAGCGGAACAGGCGCGGGGCCCGACGGTCCCGGTCGTAGCCCCCGACGTACCAGTGGTCGCGGTAGGACACCATGCCCCACGGCTCGAGGTGCCGGGTCGTGCTCTCGCCCGTGCTGCGGGCGCGGTACTCGAAGGCGATCGGCATCCGCCGGCCGGTCGCGTCGAAGACGTCGTCGAACGCCGGCTCGTGGGCGGTCAGACGAGACTCGATCATCCGGACGGCGCTGGGATCGAACCGATTGCCGATCGTCTTGAGCTTCGCCAACGCGGTGCGCGACTCCTGGGCCATTCCCGCGTGATCCCACAGCTGGCCGGCCAGACCGATGACGGCGGCCTCCTCGACCGTCAGATCGATCTGGGGAAGCTCGACGTCCGAGCGCAGCAGCCGGTAGCCGGCCACTCCCCCGAGCGCGTCGTGCGAGCCCACCTCGATCTCGATGCCGAGCTCGCGCAGCTCCTGCTTGTCGCGCTCGAACTTGCGCTCGAACGCGGCGTCGGAGTCCTCGCGGTACTCGGCGATCGAGGCGCGGATCTGGTCCTTGGTCAGGAACTGCTCGGTGGCCAACAGGGTGAACACGAGGTTCATGAGTCGCTCGGTCTTGCGTTGGGCCATGCGCCCCAGCCTAGTCGGCGTCGAGCACGTCGATCGCGTAGATCAAGGGTCCGGTGGGTCGGTGTGACTCCACCGCCGTCGCCGGGCCGGGATCGCCCTCGGGACAGACGACCACGAGGCGGCTGCCGACGGTGTGACCCGGCAACGCGTCGTGCCAGCAGCGCGAGGTCGGGTCCTCGTCGAGCGCGACGCGACGCGGCCCGGTGCTCCAGGTCTCGGCGATGATCGAGCCGGCCGGATACTCCTGCGCGAGGTACTGGACGGTGACGGTGGACTCCTCCCCGACCGGATCACCGTCGCCCTCGATGAGCGCGTACGACTCGGAGTGGGCGGGGACGGCGGCGCGGGTCCGCTTCGTGGCGACGAAGCGACGCGGGTGGTCGTCGGCGTCGTAGGTCAGACGCGGCGCGTGGGGCGGGGCCTTGCGGGGCTCTCCCGACGGCACCTTGGCCAGCAGGTCGAACAGGAAGACCATCGTGTCGGACTCGTCGAGGCCGAGCTTGCCGGGGGCCGGCATGAGCGCGACGCCCTCGCTGGCCGGCACGGTCACCAGGACGCGCGCGCCGATTCGCTGGCCGACGAGCCCCTTGAGGAATCCCGGCAGGGTGGACTGCTCGGTGAGCGTCACGATCATCGGCGACTCGGTGGAGTACGAGTTGTCGAACTCCTTGCCCGTGCGCCCGTTGACCCCGATGTAGTGGACCTTGACCGAGTCGCCCTCGACCAGCGTCTCGGCGTCGCCGTCGGCGATGATCCGCGAGGCGGTCCGGTCGGTGGTGACCTCGCCATCCACCCGGACCGTGGGCGACGCTCCCCCGCTGACGCGGATGTCGTCGAGCGTCCCGCCGCCACCGCATCCGGCGAGCACGAAGGTCGTCGAGACCATCGTCGTCAGCAGGACGGCCAGGCGCACGGTGTGGTTCCTCCCAGGTGGATCGCGTCGCCCACACTAACCGTCGATCCCAAGGAGGAACTGAGAGGTCACATGGCGTCGATCAGGCGCTGGACACGCTCGTCGTGGGAGCGGAACGGGTCCTTGCACAGCACGGTCCGCTGGGCCTGGTCGTTGAGTTTGAGGTGGACCCAGTCGACGGTGAAGTCGCGGCGTCGGTCCTGGGCCCGGGCGATGAAGTCGCCGCGCAGTCGAGCGCGTGTCGTCTGCGGCGGAACGGTCTTCGCGCGGAACACGTCGAGGTCGCGCGTGACCCGGGCGACCGCGCCCTGGCTCTCCAGCAGGTAGAACAGGCCGCGGTCGCGGCGGATGTCGTGATACGCCAGGTCGAGCTGGGCGATCCGCGGGTCGCCCCACGAGAGCCCGCGCCGCAGGCGGTAGCGCTCGAGCAGGCGGTACTTGATGACCCAGTCGATCTCGCGCTCGACGAGGCCGAGGTCCTCGCTCTCGACGGCCTTGAGCGTGCGTTCCCACAGGTCCATCGCCCGCTGGGTGGTCGCGTCCCGAACCCCCTCGCGGTCGATGAAGTCGGCGGCCTTGGCGAAGTATTCTCCCTGGATCTCCAGCGCCGACAGCTCCCGCCCGTTGGCGAGCTGGACCTTGCGCGTCCCGGTCATGTCGTGCGCGATCTCGCGGATCGCCCGGATCGGGTTCTCCAGCGTGAGGTCGCGCATCGCGACCCCGGCCTCGATCATCCGCAGCACCAGGTGGGTCGTGGCGACCTTGAGCATCGTGGTCGTCTCGCTCATGTTCGAGTCGCCCACGATCACGTGGAGCCGTCGGAAGCGCTCGGCGTCGGCGTGCGGCTCGTCGCGCGTGTTGATGATCGGCCGCGACCGGGTCGTGGCGCTCGAGACGCCCTCCCAGATGTGCTCGGCGCGCTGGCTGACGCTGAACACGGTGCCGCGGGGCGTCTGTTGGACCTTGCCGGCACCGCAGATGATCTGCCGCGAGACCAGGAACGGGATGAGCACGTCGGCGAGCCGACTGAACTCTCCGCCGCGCCCGACGAGGTAGTTCTCGTGACAGCCGGAGGAGTTGCCGGCCGAGTCGGTGTTGTTCTTGAACAGGTAGATGTCGCCCTCGACGCCGTCCTCGGCCAGCCGCCGCTGGGCGTCGATCATGAGGCCCTCGAGGATGCGCTCCCCCGCCCGGTCGTGGGTCACGAGGTCGACGACGTCGTCGCACTCGGGCGTCGCGTACTCCGGATGGCTTCCCACGTCGAGATAGAGGCGCGCCCCGTTGCGCAGGAAGACGTTGCTGCTGCGTCCCCACGACACGACCCGGCGGAACAGGTAGCGGGCGACCTCGTCCGGCGACAGGCGGCGCTGACCGCGGAAGGAGCACGTCACGCCGTACTCGTTCTCGATGCCGAAGATCCGCCGTTCCATGCGGCCAGCCTAGACCCGCGGGCAGACCCCGCACGCAAACACGACCGGGGGCTCAGGATTCGAGCAGCGAGGTGACCTGTCGGTCGGTGAGCCGCTTGAACTTCCGCGGCTGGGTGCGGGTGCGGTCCAGCACCGCGACCTCCAGGTCGGCCGGTGGGATCTGTCGGGCCGGTTCGGAGTCGTTGCCCAGCGCCGCGCTCGCGAGCCGGAGCGCCTCCGCCAGCGACAGGTCCGCGCGATGCTTGCCGGTCAGGTACTCCTCGACCTTCTCGCTCTGCCCGCCCATGACGCCGAAGCCCTGGACGTCGGCGACCGAGCCGTCGTACGTGAGCCGATAGATCTGGTCGTCGTCGGGCGTCGCGCCGAGCTCGGCGACGAAGATCTCGACCTCGTACGGCTTCTCGCCACCGCTGGAGAAGATCGTGCCGAGCGTCTGGGCGTAGGCGTTCGCCAGTCCGCGGCCGGTGACGTCGGCGCGGTCGTAGGAGTAGCCGCGCAGGTCGGCGAGGCGGACGCCGGCGATCCGCAGATTCTCGAACTCGTTGTAGCGTCCGACCGCGGCGAAGCCGATGTGGTCGTAGATCTCGCTGATCTTGTGCAGCGCACGCGACGGGTTCTCCGCGACGAACGCGATGCCGTCGGCGTAGCGCAGGACCACGACGCTGCGGCCACGGGCGATGCCCTTGCGGGCGAAGTCCGCCCGATCCTTCATCAGCTGCTCGGGCGAGACGTAGAACGGGGTGCTCATGCACGGACTCCTAGGTCAGCGGGGCGGACGGGCCGTCGGGCGACTGCATGCGCCCACCGATCACGGCGTCGGCGACGGCGGCGGTGGACTCCTCGTCCCAGGCGCGGTAACCGTCGGCGGTGATCACCGAGATCAGTGGGAAGATCCGCCGCGTCAGGTCGGGTCCGCCGGTCGCGGTGTCGTCGTCGGCGGCGTCGTAGAGCGCCTGGATGACGGCGGTGACCGCCTCGTTCTCCGACATGCCCGGCCGGTACAGCTTCTTGAGGGAGCCGCGCGCGAACGTCGAGCCGGAGCCGACCGAGTGGAAGGTGCGCTCCTCGTTCTTGTTCCCGGTGACGTCGAAGGCGAAGATCCGGCCGCACTCGAGCCGCAGGTCGTAGGCGGCGAACAGCGGCACGACCGCCAACCCCTGCATGGCCAGGCCGAGGTTGCCGCGGATCAGGGCCGCCAAGCGGTTCGCCTTGCCGTCGGTCGACAGGGTGGTGCCCTCGATCTTCTCGTAGTGCTCGAGCTCGACCTGGAACAGGCGCGTCATCTCGACGGCGATCCCGGCGGTGCCGGCGATGCCCACGCAACTGTACTCGTCGGTCGGGAAGACCTTCTGGATGTCGCGCTGGGCGATGACGTTGCCCATCGTGGCGCGGCGGTCGCCGCCCATGACGACGCCGCCGTCGAACGTCGCGGCGACGATGGTGGTGCCGTGGGTGACCTCCAGGCCCGCGCTCGAGCCGGTGGCCTGGGGCAGCAGCTCAGGTGCCTGGGTGGCGAGGAACTCGACGAAGGAGGAGGAGCCGACGGCGCGGAATCCTCCATCGAGCATCACTGGCCGCCCTTCTGGACGAAGCTGCGCACGAACTCCTCCGCGTTCTCCTCCAGGACGTCGTCGATCTCGTCGAGGATGGAGTCCACGTCGTCGTCGAGCTTCTCCTTGTGGGCGGTGTCCACCTCGGTCGGCTCGACCTGCTCCTCGGACACCTCGCTCTTGCGGGTCGTCTTGTGCTGTTGCTCGGCCATGTCTCCACCCTAGCGACCGGTGATCGCCCGGAAGAGCTCCACAGCCGTTTCGACACGCCCGAAGAGACCGTCGACGTGCTCGGCGGTCCCCTTGAGCGGCTCCATGGTCGGCACGCGCTGGAGCGAGTCGTATCCGGGCAGGTCGAAGATGACCGAGTCCCACGACGCGGCGGCGATGTGCTCGGCGAATCGGTCCAGGCACCGGCCGCGGAAGTAGGCGCGGGTGTCGCGCGGCGGCTCGGTGACCGCCTCCGCGATCCGTTCCTCGTCCAGCAGTCGCTCCATCCGGCCCGACGCGACGAGGCGGTGGTAGAGCCCGCGCTCGGGGCGCACGTCGTGGTACTGCAGGTCGACCAGGTGCAGCTTGGCGTGGTCCCAGTCCAGCCCGTCGCGGTCGCGATAGCGCTGCAGCAGCGCGAGCTTGGCGACCCAGTCGAGCTCGCGGACGAGGTCCATCGGATCGGCGGCCAGCCGCTCGAGGACGGACTCCCAGCGGTCGAGCACGTCCCGCGTCTGCGGGTCGTCGTGGCCCTCGGTCTCGACGAACTTCTGCGCCTGCTCCAGATAGTGCCCCTGCAGGTCGAGCGCGGTGATCGTCGTCCCGTCGGCCAGCTCGACGGCGGTCCGCAGCGTCGGATCGTGCGAGACGAGGTGCAGCGCATGGACCGGGTCGGCCAGTTCCAGCGGCTCGGGCAGGGCGCCGGCCTCGATCATCGCCAGGACGAGCGCGGTCGTGCCGTGCTTGAGGTAGATCGAGACCTCCGACAGGTTCGCGTCGCCGATGATCACGTGCAGACGGCGGTACTTCTTGGGGTCGGCGTGCGGCTCGTCCCGCGTGTTGATGATGGGGCGCTTCAGGGTCGTCTCGAGCCCCGCCTCGACCTCGAAGTAGTCGGCCCGCTGGCTGATCTGGAACGCGTGGACGCCGCCGTCCTGGCCCTGGCCGACCCGTCCGGCGCCGCACATGATCTGGCGGCTGACGAAGAACGGCGTCAACTGCTCGACGATGGTCAGGAACGGCACGTCGCGGCGCATGAGGTAGTTCTCGTGCGATCCGTACGCGGCACCCTTGTTGTCGATGTTGTTCTTGTACAGCACGATCGGCCCGACGCCCGGGATCTGGCCGGCCAGCTCGGCTGCGCGGCGCATCACCAGCTCGCCGGCCTTCTCCCAGCGGACGACGTCGAGCGGCGAGGTGACCTCGGGGCTGGAGTACTCCGGATGGGCGTGGTCGACGTAGAGTCGCGCGCCGTTGGTCAGGATGATGTTCGCCAGGCCCATGTCCTCGTCCGTCAGCTGGGACGGGTCGGCGACCTCACGGCTCAGGTCGAAGCCGCGCGCGTCGCGCAGCGGGCTCTCCTCCTCGTAGTCCCAGCGCGCGCGGCGGGTCAGCCCGTGGGCCGCGGCGTAGGCGTTGACCACGTGGGTCGAGGCCACCATCGGGTTCGCCTGGGGCTGGCCCTGGACGGCGATCCCGTACTCCACCTCGGAGCCTTGGATGCGATGGACGGTCACACGGCCAGCCTACGCGCCGGCGTGCCGTCCGGCCGGGCTCTCGCGCTCGGTCCCGGTCGGGCACCGCGTCGTCCCTGACCGCACCGGCGAACCGGTCACAGCACCTTGCCGAGGTGGATCGAGTCGTCGTAGTCCGCGTAGTAGCCGAAGGGCTCGACGTCGACGTACCCGGCGGAGCGGTACAGGCTGACCGCCTCCGGCTGCTCCGTGCCGGTCTCCAGCACCAGCCGCGTGATGCCCTGCCGGGCGGCGCTGCGTTCGAGCTCCTCGAGGACCTGACGCGAGTAGCCACGGCCGCGATGGGAGTCGAGCACGAACATCCTCTTGATCTCGCCGTCGGTGTCGCCGGCCGGTCCCCCGCGCCGCCAGCCGCCCATCGCGACCGGGATGTCGTCGACGTAGCCCAGGAAGAAGATCCCGTTCGGGTGCACGAAGTCGTCGGGCGAGATCGGGGACACGTCGCCGACCGGGCTGGCGTAGCGCCGAACGTACTCGGCCTGCACCAGCTCGGTCAGCTTCATCGCGTCGGGGTGGTCGTACCGGACGACGCGCAGCTCGAGAGTCAGAGGTACTGCCCCGTGTTCGCGACCGTGTCGATCGATCGACCCGGCTCGTTGCCGCCCTTGCCCGTGACGAGGGTGCGGATGAAGACGATCCGTTCCCCCTTCTTGCCCGAGATGCGCGCCCAGTCGTCCGGATTGGTCGTGTTGGGGAGGTCCTCGTTCTCCTTGAACTCATCGACGCACGCCTGGAGCATGTGCTGGACGCGGATGCCCTTGCTGTGGTGCTCCAGGTAGTCCTTGATCGCCATCTTCTTGGCGCGGTCGACGATGTTCTGGATCATCGCGCCGGAGTTGAAGTCCTTGAAGTACAGGATCTCCTTGTCGCCTCCGGCGTAGGTGACTTCGAGGAACTGGTTCTCCTCGCTCTCGGTGTACATCCGCTCGACGGTCCGCTGGATCATCGCCTGGACGCACGCCTCGCGGTCGCCGTTCCACTCGCGCAGGTCGTCCTCGTGCAGCGGGAGGCTCGGCGTCAGGTACTTGCTGAAGATGTCGCGCGCCGCCTCGGCGTCGGGGCGCTCGATCTTGATCTTCACGTCGAGCCGGCCGGGACGCAGGATCGCCGGGTCGATCATGTCCTCGCGGTTGGAGGCACCGAGGACCAGGACGTTCTCGAGCGTCTCCACCCCGTCGATCTCGCTGAGCAGCTGCGGGACGATGGTGTTCTCCACATCGGAGGAGACCCCGGATCCGCG
>JAJUII010000152.1 GCA_029265505.1 Aeromicrobium choanae | reverse complement strand
TCGGCGCGGCGGGCGCCTCCGTCGAGGGCCGGGGAGGCTGCGGCGTGGGGGTGGTGGTCGGGGACGTCGACGGTGTCGGCGTGGTCGGCGAGGGCATGGCCGCGCTCCCCGACAGGCGGCGCTCGAGCCGATCCAGTCGAGCGTGGAAGCCCTCGACCGAGTTGTCCGCGCCGGGGACCAGGATCCGCGCGCACATGAGCTCGAGCATCAGACGTGGTGCGGTCGCGCCGCGGAACTCGGTCAGCGCCTCGCTCACGAGGTCGGCGGCGCGGGTCAGCTCGGTCGGCTCGAAGCCTGCGACCTGTCGCTGCAGCACCGCGGTCCGGTCCGCGGGAGTCTCCAGCAGACCGGACTCGGCCGCGTTCGGGACGGCCTTGAGGATCACCAAGTCGCGGAAGCGCTGCAGGAGATCCTCGGCGAACCGACGCGGGTCCTGTCCGGACTCGATGACCTTGTCCACGACACCGAACACGGTCGCGGCATCGGCCGCGGCGAAGGCCTCGACGGCCTCGTCGAGCAGAGAATCGGGGGTGTAGCCGAGGAGTTGGACGGCCAGGTCGTACGTGACCCCGTCCGGGCCCGAGCCGGCGAGCAGCTGGTCGAGCACGCTGAGCGAGTCACGCACCGATCCGCCACCGGCGCGGACGACCAGCGGGAGCGCGGTCGGGTCCAGCGGCACCCCCTCGCTCCGGCAGAGCTGGAGCATGTAGTCACCGAGCTGCTTGGGCGGGACGAGTCGGAAGGGGTAGTGGTGCGTCCGCGACCGGATCGTGCCGATCACCTTGTCCGGCTCGGTCGTGGCGAAGATGAACTTCAGGTGCGGCGGGGGCTCCTCGACGAGCTTGAGCAGCGCGTTGAATCCCTGCGGCGAGACCATGTGGGCCTCGTCGATGATGTACACCTTGTAGCGGCTGTTGACGGGGGCGAAGAACGCCCGCTCGCGCAGGTCGCGGGCGTCGTCCACGCCGCCGTGGCTGGCCGCGTCGATCTCGATGACGTCGATGCTGCCGGGACCGCCGCGCGCCAGATCGCGACAGCTCTGACACTTGCCGCACGGGTCGGCGACGGGAGCCTTCTCGCAGTTGAGGGCGCGGGCCAGGATGCGAGCGCTCGTGGTCTTGCCGCAGCCGCGCGGACCGCTGAACAGGTACGCGTGGTTGACCCGGTTGTTCGCCAGCGCGTGACGCAGCGGTTCGGTGACGTGATCTTGACCGATCACCTCGGCGAACGTCTCGGGCCGGTAACGCCGGTAGAGGGCCAAGGGTGCATCCACGAGGACCACACTAGACGCCCTTCCTGACGCCCGTCCGCGCCGCGCACCTGCTCTCGGTCCGGGTGTCAGCGCGCGTCGGGCCCGGTGATCCAGCGGTCGAGCCACTCGCCGGTGTAGCGGTACGCCAGCGCGCGCGGCTCGTCGTCGGACAGATACACGTCGTGGCGGGCGCCGTGGACCACCAGGGAGGTCACCGAGTCGCCCAGACAGCCGGCCCAACGACCGATCTGCTTGACGTCCAGCACCGCGTCGGAGGTGTCGGTGTTGGGATGGTGGCGACGGCTGAACCAGGAGCGGTGCGACCGGAGCACGAGAGACGGCACGCCGACGTCGAGCCCGCGATGCAGGGCGGCATGGCCCCGGCGGATCGCGGTGAGCCAGCCGTACGTGACCGGGAACCCGGCCAGCGGCTTCCAGGCGATGTCGTAGTCCCAGCTTCCGCCGTGATCGCGGTGCAGGCTCACGCCGTAGGCGTCCGACGGCGGCATCTTCATGGGGGTCTTGGCGCGGGCGAGCGAGACCGCGCGGATCGCCTGCGTGCCGACCGTGCGCATCCACGCCGGGCCCTGCAGATCGAACCACGGGCTGTTGAGCACCAGCCCGGCGATCCCCCGGCCGCGCGTGCCGCCGGGCTCGAGGTTCAGACGGTCGAGCCACAGCGGCAGGATCAGGCCGCCCGTGGAATGGGCCGACAGCACCACGGGGACGTCGGGCACCTCGGCGCGCACGATGCGCAGTGCCTCCTCGAGCTCGGCGTCGTACAGTGCGAGGTCCGAGACGTAGTGCGGGGTCTGGCCGTCGCTGCGCGAGCGGCCGCACTTGCGCAGGTCGAGCGCGTAGAACGCGTAGCCGCGGTCGGTGTGGAAGTCGGCCAGCTCGGTCTGGAAGAAGTAGTCGCTGAAGCCGTGGACATAGATGACGGCCGCGCGCGGGGTGTCCTCGAAGCGCCGGCGGACGAGAGTCGCCCGGACGGTGCCCTCGCCGTCAGGATCCTCGCCCAGCTCGATCGTGCGCTGCTCGTACGGGTCGCCCAGGATGTCTGTCGTCCAGTCGCTCATGAAGCCTCCCTCTCGGTCGGTCCCACAGTAGGGCCATGGTGACCCGCGCGGGGTCGCTCGGCGCAGGGAGCTCGGTGCGACCTGCGCCCACCCGGTGGGTTCGGCAAGACTGGGGCCATGACCGGATCGGCGCCCCAGACCCTGCGGATCATGGACCTGGCGCTGCGCGTCGGGGAGATGCTGCTGGCCAACGGGGCCGGCACCGCGGACGTCTCGGCGACGATGTCGTCGATCTGTCACCACCTGGGGCTGCGGGGCACGTACGTCGACGTCACCTACATCATGCTGACGATGGTCCACGACCAGGAGTTGGACCAGCCGCCGCTGATCCTGCGTCGCAACGTCCGGCTGCGGGAGACCGACTTCGAGGACGTCACCGCGATCGATCGGCTGGTCTCGGACCTGCTCGCGGACGAGATCGACCTGGACGAGGCACGGTCGCGCCTGGCCGTCCTCGCCTCGAGCGGACATCGACGGCGACGCGCGGTGGTGATCCTGGCCAGCGGGCTGGTCGGCGCCGGCGTGGCCATGATGCTCGGCGGAGGCTGGTTCGTCACGGTCGTCGCGCTGCTCGCCGCCGTGGTCATCGAGTGGGTGCGCACGAGGCTGTACGCGCGTCGACTGCCCGAGTTCTACATCCAGGTCACCGGCGGCCTGTGTGCCTCGCTGATGGCCGTCGGCGCCGCGGCGACCGGTCTGTCGGCGGTGCCCTCGCTGGTCATCGCCGCCAACATCGTCGTGCTGCTGGCCGGCCTCGGCCTGATGGGCGCGATCCAGGACGCGCTGACCGGCTACCTGCTCACCGCGGGTGCGCGACTGCTGGAGGTCCTGCTCGCCACGGCCGGCATCGTCGCGGGGGTGAGCGGCGGGATCATGGTCGGCAAGATGCTCGGCATCAATCTGGACACCACGCCGACCTGGCCCGACCTGTCCTACCTGCCCTTCGTGACGATCGGGGCCGGCGTGGCCGCCGCCGGCTTCGCGGTGTCGGCGCATGCGCCGTGGTCGATCGTCCCGGCCCTCACCGTGATCGGCGCCTGTGCCGGGGCGGCGTCCTCGTCGATGGCCGAGCGGGGACTCGACCGGCCGTGGGCCGCTGGGATCGTCGCGGTGGCGATCGGCCTGGTGAGCTATCCGGTCTCGAGGTGGTTCCGGGTGCCGGGCCTGGTGATCGTGGTGTCGGCGATCGTCCCTCTGCTGCCGGGCCTGACGGTCTACCTCGCCCTGGCCCAGCTGGCGGACGAGAACCTGGCCGGCGTGCTCGCCGGCATGCGGGCGATCTCGGTCGCCTTGGCGCTCGCCGCCGGAGTCATCCTCGGCGAGTACGTCATCCAGCCGCTGCGGCGCGAGACGCGCCGACTCGAGCGGCGCATGTCCGGTCCGCGGCTGGTCGGTCCGTTCCGCGCCAAGTCCCGGCGCCGGTGAGTCCGATTTCCGGCGGGCGGCACTGGTGTCACTCGGAGTTTCACACTACTGTCGGGTAGATAAGCAAGCGCTTAGTGCGAAGGGACACCGATGAGACTTCAACTGTCGGCGGAGGACCAGAAGTTCCGCGAGGAGATGCGTGAGTTCTTCACCACGCAGGTCCCGCAGGACATCCGCGACACCGTCATCAACCGAGGCGAGATCACGCGCGACCAGATCGTGCGCTCGCAGCAGGCCCTCAACGCCGGTGGCCTGGCCGTGCCGGGGTGGCCGGTGGAGTGGGGCGGCAAGGACTGGACGCAGCTCCAGCGCCACATCTGGCACGAGGAGATGCAGCTCGCGGGCGTCATCCCGCCGTTGGCGTTCAACACCTCCATGGTCGGACCGGTGATCGCCAATTTCGGCTCGCAGGAGCTCAAGGAGCGCTTCCTGCCCGCGACCGCCAACCTCGACATCTGGTGGAGCCAGGGCTTCTCCGAGCCGGACGCCGGCTCGGACCTGGCCAGCCTGCGCACCACGGCCGTCCGCGACGGCGACGAGTACATCGTCAACGGCCAGAAGACGTGGACCACGCTCGGCCAGTACGGCGACTGGATCTTCACCCTCGTGCGCACGGACCCCGACGCTCCGAAGAAGTAGATGGGCATCAGCTTCCTGCTCATCGACATGAAGTCCCCGGGCCTGACCGTCCGTCCCATCGAGCTCATCGACGGTGGCCACGAGGTCAACGAGGTGTTCTTCGACAACGTGCGTGTCCCGGTCGAGAACCTCGTCGGCGAGGAGAACAAGGGCTGGACCTACGCGAAGTTCCTGCTCGGCAACGAGCGCGTCGGCATCGCCCGCGTCGGCGACAGCAAGCTGCACCTGGCCACGGCGAAGGCCCGCGCCAAGGAGATGGGCGTGCTCGACCAGTACGCCGAGCGGATCGCCGACCTGGAGAACCAGCTCAACGCGCTCGAGCTGACCTCGCTGCGTGTCGCGGCGGGCTCGAGCGGCGGAAAGCCGCATCCGGCCTCGAGCGTGCTCAAGATCAAGGGCTCGCAGCTGACGCAGGCCGTCTCCGAGCTGTTCGTCGACCTGGAGGGTCCCTCGGCCGTCATGAGCTCGGAGACCCGAATCTTCCTCAACAACCGCAAGGTGTCGATCTACGGCGGATCCAACGAGATCCAGCGCACGATCATCGCCGGCACGATCCTGGGACTGTGACATGGACTTCACCATCGATGCGGAGCAGAAGGCTCTCGTCCAGGCCGTCAAGGGCCTGATCACCAGCGTCTACGACTCGTCCGAGACGCGTCGTGAGATCACCAAGACCGACCCCGGCTTCGCCGCGTGGGACAAGCTCGCCGAGATGGGCGTGCTGAGCCTGCCGTTCGAGGCGACCGCCGTCGAGACCAACCTCGCGGCCGAGGAGCTGGGCAAGGTCATCGCGCCCGACCCGTTCGTCGAGTCGATCGTGCTGGCCGGCGGGCTGATCGACCGCCTGGGCACGGACGAGCAGAAGAAGCAGTACCTCGACGCGATCGCGGGCGGGGAGACTCTGCCGATCCTGGCGTGGATGGAGCCCGGCACGCGCTGGTCGACCGCGGCGTCGGTGACGTTCGCCGACGGCAAACTCGACGGCGTGAAGGCTCCGGTCGTCCAGGCCGAGCGTGCCGACCTGCTCCTCGTGACCGCGGCACTGCCCGAGGGAGGGACCGGCGTGTTCCTCGTGGAGGGCCCGCCCGCCTCGATCGAGACCACGGTCACGAACGACGGCTCGCGTGCGGCGACGGTGACCTTCCGGGGCACGCCGGCGGTGCCGTTGGGCGAGGGTGGCGACCAGACGGCCGAGATCGAGGCCGCACTCGATCGCGCCCGGATCGCCTACGCCCACGAGGCGCTCGGCGCGATGGAGACGGCGCTGACGACCACGGTCGAGTACCTCAAGACCCGCAAGCAGTTCGGGGTCACGCTGAACAAGTTCCAGGCGCTCACGTTCCGCGCGGCGGACATGTACGTGGCGCTGGAGCTCGCGCGCAGCACCATCACCTGGGCGACGATCGTGGCGGCCGACGAGTCGTCCACGCCTGAGGAGATCGCCGCGGCCGCCTCGCACGCCGGCCTGCAGGTCAGCGTCGCGGGCCGTCACATCGGCCTGGACGCGATCCAGCTGCACGGCGGAATCGGCATGACCGCGGAGTACTCCGTGGGCCACTACGCCAGCCGACTGATCGCGATCGAGCACCTGATCGGTGACGGTGACTTCCACCGCGCCCGGCTCGCCGCGAACATCGACCAGCACACCGTGTTCGACCCGATCGGCTGATCCGGTCCCCCACACGACACCGCCCGAGGCCTCGGCCTCGGGCGGTGTCGTCTGGACCCCGACCCGTCTGGGCTCGGGGCGGTGAGTGGTGAACCCCTCACGGGGCGCGGCGGTGAGTCGTCAACGGG
>JAJUII010000150.1 GCA_029265505.1 Aeromicrobium choanae | reverse complement strand
GGTCGCCCGCGACCGTGCGGACGAGGCTCATGCCGTCGGCGCGGACGCGCGCCGGCTCGGCGGGCCGCTGCGGCAGCACGGTCAGGACCGCCTCGGCCGTGCCGAGGGAGTCGGCGACCTGGTGCGGTCGGCGCACGCCCGCCGCCCACGCCGCCACCTGGTGGTCGTGGCCCGCCACCACGACGGGCACGCCGGCGGGCAGACCCAGGTCCCGCGCGACGTCCGGTCCGAGGCTCCCGGCGACCTCGCGCGGGTCGACGACCAGCGGCAGCCGGTCGGGGCGCATCCCCACGACGCCGAGGATCTCGTCGTCGAACCGCACTGGCTCCCCCGGTCCCGGCAGCCGCGCACCGCCCGTGCGCCCCGCGAGCGTGTGGTCGGTCGCCCGGCTGCCGGTCAGCGCGTGCACGAGCAGATCGGCCGCGCCGAGCCAGCACGCCGTCCGTGACCACACCTCGGGCCGGGTGCGGCGCAGCCACGCCCACGTGGCGAGCGGGGTCTTGGCCGACAGCCGCACCCCGGTCGCGACAAACAGGTCGGGCGCGAGGTCGCGCATCCTGCTCGCGTCCTCCGCGCCCAGGCCCTCGTCCCAGCGCAGCAGCGGCGTCAGCGGCCGGTTGCCGGCGTCGAGCGGCAGCCCCGTCTCGGCCATCGACGCGACCCCGACCGCCACGACGTCGCGCCCGCGGTCGCCGACGGCGTCGCGCGCCGTCTGGAGCGCGGTCGCCACGAGCTCGGGGCCGGTTCCGGGGGTCGGAGCGCTCGCGACCGCGAGCTCGCGCACCCGGTCGCCGTCGAGCAGCACCAGGGCGGCCTTGGTCGTCGAGGTCCCGACGTCGACACCGAGAGCGAGCACGCCCCTCATCCTGCCCCGACGCACGCCGGCTCAGAGCGCGGGCACCGGCATCGCGTCGCGGCCGCGCCGACGCAGGTACCCGTGCCACAGCAGCCGCGCCGCGGTCGACCGGTACGGCCGCCAGCGCTCCCCGTGCACCTCCAGCTCGGCGGCGCTCGGCACCTGGGCGAGCCCCAGCGTCTCGGCGGTCGCGACCTGCAGGGCGCGGTCGCCCACCGGCCACAGGTCGGGCCGGTGCAGGCAGGCGAGGAGGTACACGTCCGCCGTCCAGCGGCCGATGCCCGGCAGCGCGGTCAGCGCCGCCCGGGCGGCGTCGTCGTCGAGAGCGGCGAGCCCGTCGAGGTCGAGCGCACCGGTCTCGACCGCGGTCGCCAGCGCCAGCAGGTAGCGCTGCTTCTGCCGTGACACGCCGTCGCCGCGCATGTCGTCGTTGGCGAGCACGTGCCGCGGCGTCATGCCGCCCTGGTGGCGCAGCATGCTGCGGTAGGTGGCCGCGGCGGACGCGAGCGAGACCTGCTGCTCGAGCACGAGCAGCACCAGCGTCGCGAAGCCCGGCGGGCGGCTCCAGTAGTCGGGCCGTCCGTGCTCGGCGACGAGGCCGGCGAGCTGCGGGTCGGCACCGACGAGCGCGGCGACGGCCTCGGCGAAGGCGCGCTCCGCCGTCGAGCCCGCTGTCATTGCGGGCGGCGGCGCTTCTCCCGCACCCGCACGCTGATCTCGATCGGCGTGCCCGTGAAGGAGAACGTCTCGCGCAGCCGCCGCTCGATGAAGCGCCGGTAGCCGGGGTCGAGGAACCCGGTGGCGAACACGACGAACCGGGGCGGGCGGGTGTCGGCCTGGGTCGCGAACAGGATCCGGGGCTGCTTGCCGCCGCGCACCGGGTGCGGCTGCGCGGCGGTCAGCTCGCCGAGGAACGCGTTGAGACGTCCGGTCGGGATGCGGGTGTCCCACGACTCCAGCGACACGTCGAGCGCGCGCACGAGCCGGTCGACGTGCCAGCGGGTGCGGGCCGACAGGTTGACGCGCGGCGCCCAGCGCACCTGCACGAGGTCCTGCTCGATCTCCCGCTCGAGCAGCGCGCGCCGCTCGTCGTCCATGAGGTCCCACTTGTTGTAGGCGATCACGAGCGCCCGGCCCGCGTCGATGACCTGCTGGATCACGCGCACGTCCTGCTCGGACATCGGGACGCTGGCGTCGACCAGCACGACGCCGACCTCCGCCTTCTCGATCGCGGTCTGGGTGCGCAGCGAGGCGTAGAAGTCGGCACCGCGGGTCTGGTGCACCCGGCGGCGGATGCCCGCGGTGTCGACGAACACCCATTGCCGGTCGCCGAGCGTGACCAGCTCGTCCACCGGGTCGCGCGTGGTGCCCGCGACGTCGTCGACGACGACGCGCTCGCTGCGGGTGAGCGCGTTGAGGAGCGAGGACTTGCCGACGTTGGGGCGGCCCACGAGCGCCACCCGGCGGGGCCCGCCCTCCGGCACCGCGCTGCCGACGGCCGAGGTCTCCGGCAGCAGCGCCAGCACCTCGTCGAGGAGGTCGCCCGACCCGCGGCCGTGCAGCGCCGACAGCGGGAACGGCTCGCCGAGGCCCAGGTTCCACAGCGCAGCGGCGTCGGCCTCGCCGCGCTGGTCGTCGACCTTGTTGGCGACCAGCAGCACCGGCTTCTTCGACCGCCGCAGCAGCCGCACGACCTGCTCGTCGGTGTCGGTCGCCCCCACGGTGGCGTCGACGACGAAGAGCACCGCGTCGGCCAGCTCGACCGCGGCCTCGGCCTGCTCGGCCACCCGCGCCTGCAGCCCGCGGGCGTCGTGCTCCCAGCCCCCGGTGTCGACGACGACGAAGCGCCGGCCCGCCCACTCGGCCTCGTAGGTGACGCGGTCGCGTGTCACGCCGGGGGTGTCCTGCACCACCGCCTCGCGCCTGCCCAGGATGCGGTTGACCAGCGTCGACTTGCCGACGTTCGGCCGGCCGACGACAGCCATCACCGGCAGCGGCCCGGCGTCCGCGCCGCTCCCGTCGCCGCCGTCGCGGCCCTCGAGGACCGCGAGGTCGTCGGGGTCGAGCTCGTAGTCCTCGAGCCCGGCCCGCAGCGCCTGCGCGCGCTGGGCGTCGTCCTCGGAGTCGACGACGTGCGGGGTTCGGACGAGGTCCTGCTCGGGGGTGTCGCTCACCCTGGCATTCTTCCGTACCCGCCGCGGCCAGGCGGTCAGGTGCAGAGCGCGCTGCGCGGACACAGGGCTGGCACGGCCCGACGGCGACGTGCGGCGGATCCGAGGTCGTTGGACCTGCGAAATCCTGGACGGTCGGTCTCCCTGTGGGTGGCCCCACCTTCGGCGGCCAGGAGGACGATCCTCGCCCGATTGATCAGACCAGCCATCATCGACCGCAACTGCAACCAGACTTCGCGCTCGTCCGGATCACCATGACGTGGCACCACAGCAGGGGCTCGACGACTCGCCATGAATCGCCCCGGGTTCGGTGGAGCCTCCACCGAACCCGGGGCGATTCACCCATTCGTGCCTATCCCTGCACATCGAGACCATGGCCAGAAACGGCAGAATCTCGCCGAAAACTGCGGGTTTCGGCGAGATTCTGGGAGGTGCCGGCGGAGGATGGGGGATAGTCGCCTCAATCGCTCTGACCTGCAGAAATCCTGCTAGGCGTCGCCCCGTGACAGCGGTGTGACAGTCGCGCGACGCCGCTGGTCGAGACGGCCCGAACCTATGGGCAACATAAGCACGGCGTGGTCGCGTGGCCTTGCCGAGCGCGTCTCGACCTCGCGTCGCGCGAACCGGCCGAGTGTTGCCAGCTCGCACGTTGGTGGATGTCGCCCCGACGACGGTCACGCGGATCGAATCGAGGGCAGTGAGTCCCCCGCTTGTACGGAAGGGGCGGGCCAATCCGGATCGGAACAACGTGCGGATCTCGGAGTGAGTGGCGAGTGTCGGGCCCCGGCGGACGTCCGTTCCGTACTGTCGACCAGATGGGCTGGGGTCGTAGGGCAGCGTTGGTGATGGCAATCGTCCTTGTGGGGAGTGCCGCGGCTTGCACCGACCCGTCGCCGCCGTCGGGCGAACCGCAGATCGCGCCGTGCGAGATTGCGGATCCCGGCCGCAGCGACTTCCTCCCGCCCGACGTGACGGGAGAGATTCAGCACACCGATGGATCTGGCGGGTTGCTCTTCGATTCGCTCGAGTCCGCGCTGTGTGAGGGGTTCGAGAGGGTAGTTGTCGAGTTCGACAGGGTCGTGCCCTCCAGTGGTGCCCCGGGGCGGCTAGGACTCGCGGCGGAGTGGGTCGACGAGGTAATCCTTGACGGCAGCGGAGCCGTCCAACCCATCGGGGGATCGGAGATCCTCCAGCTCAGCGTCCTCGGTGCGACATGGCAGCCCGGTACTGGCAGTAGCCATAGCGTTTCCGGTCCGCACGACCTCGTCGCGGAGGCCAGGTTCAACGAGGAGGTGGGTGGATCTGGCCGACTGTTCTTGGCATTGACGGAACGTGCGGAATATCGCGTGTTCA
This sequence comes from Aeromicrobium choanae, assembly GCA_029265505.1. GTDB lineage: Bacteria > Actinomycetota > Actinomycetes > Propionibacteriales > Nocardioidaceae > Aeromicrobium > Aeromicrobium choanae_A. The sequence goes on along the minus strand of JAJUII010000150.1, from coordinate 2,069 downwards.
CCGTGGATGAGCCCTACCGACTAGTGGTCGATGTCCGGAGTTGAGTCTTCAGTGCCCAGCGCAGAGTCGTGGATCTGAAGGCGCGGCGAAGAGATTGGCCAGATCGGCCGTTACCTTCCTGGGTGCTCGTGCGTGTTGGAGGGTATGACAGGAGCTGCTGAGTCGACCGTCGAGGTCGACCAGCCAGGACGGGTGGCGTCGGGGGTGGATGTGGCTGGCGGCGACGAGGGCGGCCTGGACGCGTTCGATGACTTTGTACGGTCCGCCGCGGGCGACCTCGGTCGCGTTGCATGGGTGCTGACGCTCGATCGGGACGACGCCGCAGATCTGGTGCAAGAAGCCCTTGCGCGGGCGCTCGCCAGATGGCCGCGGATCTGGGCCTCGGGTGAAGATCCCTTCCCGTACGTGAGACGCATCCTGGTCAACCTCCGAACCGACCAATGGCGCCGCCGCCAGCATCGTCAGAGCGCAGAACGTCGATGGGTAGGCCGTGCGCCCGTGGCTGGCGTCGAAGCAGATCCTGCCCACGTCGCGCGCGACGATGAGTTCCTGGGCTCGGCGCTGGCGAGTTTGACGGAACGCCAGCGCCGAGTGGTCGCACTTCGCTACCTGCAGGACCTGTCGATCGAGGACACCGCCGCGACGCTGGGGATCAGCCAGGCGGCCGTCAAGATGGCGGCCTCGCGCGCGCTCGTGGCCCTGCGCGGCCGGATGGAGGGGAGCGGACGAGGATGAACGAGACGAACGCTGAGACGCCGTCGATCGCCCCCGAGGTCTGGGCGGAGATTCCCGAGATCACTGTCGACGTCGAGCAAGTCCATCGCCGAGGGCATTTGCTGCGGCGCCGTCGACGGATGGCCGCAGCGGGCGTCTCCATCGGTGCTGTCGCGATGGTCGGCGGTATCGCCTGGGCGGTGCTGAACGGGCTGGCGCCCAACCCACAGGAGCCAGCGACCGGGATCGGGGATCCTGAGCCGACGACCAGCTCGCATGTGGAGTCCACGGTGGAACCGACCACTCCTGATGTCGACCCGTCGTCAGGAGATGGCGGGAGCGGAGAAGGCCACACGTCGGAGGCTGAGACACAGGTGCCGAGGCTGCAGGCGGAGGATCTTGAAGTGCTCGCGGAGGCCTCAGGGCTCGTCGTCGATCGCCTCACGGTCGAGGGCAACATGCTCGATGCCGGTCTGGTCCATGCGACTGGTGCCTATGTATCGGTCACCGTGACCGCAGCCGATGCCACCTCGGTCGCAGAGGTGATCGAGCAGGCAGTAGCCGATCGCCCGTACATGGTCGTGACGATCGATGGGAACGAAGTGCATTACCGCGAACCCGGCTCGCCCGGCGCGCCAGCACACTGGGCCCTTGCCAGCCCGGACGGTACGCAGATGATCTCTGTCGATGCTGTGCCCCCTGGCGGTGAGGCGGCTGGAAACATGCTGCCGGATTCCGTGATCACCACGGTGGAGCGCGACCTCATACCCGCACTCGCGGATGGGTAGCGGCGTCACTGTCCAGCGACCCGAGCCGGTCACCGCCACCTGACGGCATGGACCTCGAAAGCGCATACTGCCGCGACAGCACGCGGGACCGGCCATGTCGATTGGCAAGTGAAGGCATTTCGACCACCTTGTTAGGATCGCGTATGGGCGTTGCGGCTGGGGTCTCGCGAACGTCTCGCCTACTCTTCGCCGCAGTCGTCGGTGGATTCGTGGTGGCGATGTGTGCGCTCACGATGGCGTTGGTGGTTGGTGCAATCGGTCGGGAGGATCCGGTTTCGGAACCCGACTGGCCCAACACCGTGGTTGATGTCCAGACCTACTCGAGCCGTGATTGGGCCCTACCCCCGGATCTTGGACACGGGGTGTGATTACGCGGCGGGCTGCAGCGTAGCGGCGTGGCCGGTCTCGTAGGCGATCGGCGACAGGTAGCGACACCACGAATGGCGCCGCCGGGTGTTGTAGCGGGTCAGCCACTTGAAGACCTGGCGACGGCAGGCGAGCTCGTCGGACCAGGTCCGCTCGTCTTGGAGGACCTCCCGCTTCAGCGCGGCGTTGAATGACTCCGCC
>JAJUII010000190.1 GCA_029265505.1 Aeromicrobium choanae | reverse complement strand
GCCGAGACGCCGTGGGCGGCGACGCCGTGATCGCCGGCGAAGACGACGGCCCGGACGTTCGACGGGGGTGCCGCCGTGGCCTGGCCGCGCACCGCTGCCCACCAGACGGCCGTCTCGCCGAGGCGGCCGAGCGCGCCTCGCGGGATCGCGAGGGCGTCGAGGCGTTCACGAGCTGCGGAGCGGACCTCCGGTGAGGGTGGGGTGATCACCGGACCATTCTCGCGCCATGGACTCGAGCTCGTCGGTGAGGGTCACCAGGCGTGAGGTGGCCTCGCGGTCCAGCCCGGCCGCCACGACGCGGTCGGTGGCGTCCTCGATCTGGCGGCGGGCGGCCGTGCCGGTGTCGGTCGCCTTCCCGTCCGGCGTGAGCCAGCCACGCACCGCGAGCTCGTCGATCGCGGACTGCCACTCCTCGACCGTCCAGCCCCGCCTCTCCCGTTGGTCGCGAAAGCGCGACCAGCCGGTCGCGACGGCGAGGGCGTTCGCCGCGGCGCCACCGAGACCGGCCGAGGTCAGCACGGCGACGTGGCAGTCGCCGCGATACTCACGCAGGGCGGTGAGGGACTGCCAGAAGTCCACCACGGGGTCCGGATCGGGCTCGACGGCCGCATGGGCGGCGGCCAGCGGCTTGCCCGCCCAGTCCATGCCGGCGAGGACGGCGCGCAGGCGTGGCGCGAGCGAGGCGGCACGCTCGGCGACCGGGTCGAGGAGCTCCCGCGCCAGGGTGTGTCGTGCGGTCAGGACGTCCTCGGGCGCGGCACGTCGCCAGGCCTCGGGGATCGCGCGGTGGACCAGTCGCGGCGCGAAGCCGTGGAAGGTCGCGACGACGACCTCGGGGGTCGGGCGGCCGAGGGCCGCCGAGCGGCTGGCGAAGTACCCCATCCAGTAGCCCCGCAGGCCGAGGGCGCCGTACACCTCCTGCGTGCGGGGGGTGAAGTACACGCCCACGTGGAGGGTCTCGATCGCGTTCCAGCACCGACGGGAGGTCATGGGTCGACCCTAGTGACCATTCCGTGGAACGGTGGAGCGACCGCGCGGGTTTCGGATACCATCGGTATGCGAACAAGGAGGATCGGGGTGTCGGAAGCCAAGGTCAGCCGCGCCGAACGGCAGCGGCAGACGCGGGAGCGACTCATCGAGGTCGCCGAGCAGATGTTCCTGGCGGTGGGCTACGCCGGGACGTCGCTGGACAAGGTCGCCGTGGAGGCGGGCTTCTCCAAGGGGGCGGTGTACTCCAACTTCGCCGGCAAGGAGGAACTCTGTCTCGCCGTGCTGGACACCATCCACGCCCAGAAGATCCGCCGCGTGCTCGACCTGTTCTCCGAGGACGTGCCGATCGAGTCGCGGCTGAAGAACTTCCTCGAATGGTCCCGGTCGGGACTGGGCGAGCCCCAGTGGACCGCGTTGGAGGTCGAGTTCGCCGCCGTCGCCCGCCACAACCCGTGGGTGGCCTCCGAGCTGGTCAAGCGTCACCGCGAGGTGCGTCGGCTCATCGAGCAGCTCATCTCCTCGACCCTGGCCGACGCCGGGCTGGAGACGACGATCCCGGTCGAGCAGGTCGCGACCGCGCTGCTCGCGATGGGCGCCGGCCTCGGTGGCCTGCGCGCGCTCGACCCGCGCATCGACATGGACGTCTTCGGTGCGGTGCTGACCGGTCTGGTGCGACCGATCTCGTCCGACGAGCCGACGTCGTCGGACGCGTCGTCCTCGTCCTGACGCTCAGGCGCTCTGCTGAGCCTGGAAGCGCTCCTGGCTCGCGGTGATCTCGGCCTCGGCCTCGGCCCGGCCGACCCACTCGGTCTGGTCCTCGACGTACTTGCCCGGCTCGAGATCCTTGTAGTGCAGGAAGAAGTGCTTGATCTCGTCGAGCGTGAACGAGGAGACGTCCGCGATGTCCTGGACGTCGTCGAACCGCGGATCGTTCGGCACGACGAGGACCTTGTCGTCGCCGCCGGCGTCGTCGGTCATCTTGAACATGCCCACCGCACGGCACTCGATGAGGCACCCGGGGAAGGTCGGCGACGGCAGCAGGACCAGGGCGTCGAGCGGGTCGCCGTCGAGCCCGAGGGTGTCCTCGATGTAGCCGTAGTCGGTGGGGTAGGCCATCGACGTGAACAAGAACCGATCGAGCCGGACGCGGTGCGTCTCGTGGTCGACCTCGTACTTGTTGCGATCCCCCTGGGGGATCTCGACCGTCACGTCAAAGAACACGATTCCTCCGGCTGGGCTGGTGGCGATGTCACATAGTCTGACGCACGTGAAGGCACGCGGCGTCCGCAGGAGGCACAGCGTACACGCGTGGCTGGTGCTCCCGGTCGCCGTGGTGGTCGTGCTGGGGGTCGTCGGCTGGGCCTACGTCCGTGGCGATCTGAACCCGATTCTGTGCGACGGGCCGTGCCCCGACCGGTACGTCACACCCCCGCAGGCCCTGGTCGTCGCCGAGGCCCACGAGCCGACGGTCGGCGGTCCGGGATCCGCGCCGATCGACGGCGACGCGCTCGTCTCGGCCGTGTCCGGACCGCTCGCGGCCGAGTCGCTCGGTCGCCGTCCCGGGCTGGTCGCACTCGACGCCCGGGACGGCCGCGTGCTCGTGGATCGGGCCGACCGGGCCTTCGTCCCGGCTTCGACCACCAAGGTGCTGACCGCGCTGGCCGTCCTCGACCGGCTCGGCCCCGAGTCGCGGTTCACGACGCGCGTCCTGCAGGACGGCGACCGACTGACCTTGGTCGGTGGTGGGGACCCGTACCTGACCGCGCGGCGGTCGGCCTCCTCGCCCGTCGAACGCGCCGACCTGGCGACCCTGGCCCGGAGGGCCGCGCGCCAGGTTCGCGGCCCCGTCCGGCTGCGCTACGACGCCTCGCTGTTCTCCGGCCCGGCGGTCTCGCCGACGTGGGAGCCCGGATACGTGCCCGGTGGCGTCGTCGCCCCGATCCACGCCCTGTGGATCGATCGGGGACGGGTCGGTGCCGGGCGCTCGGCCGATCCCGCCCGGGACGCCGCTCGCGCCTTCGCCGACCTGCTGCGGGCCGAGGGAGTCCGGGTCATCGGTGAGCCCGAGCCTGCGACGGCGGCCGGCGAGGCGGTGGCCCGCGTCCACAGCGCCCGTCTCGTGCGGATCGTCGAGCGGTTCCTGGCCGAGTCCGACAACGAGGTCGCCGAGGTGCTGCTGCGGCAGGCCGCGATCGGAGCCGGTCAGGAGCCCTCCTTCGCCGGCGGCGCGGCGACCGTCGAGACGGTCCTCACCGACGCCGGGGTGCCGACCGACGGCCTGGCCCTGCACGACGGGAGCGGGCTGTCGCGTCGCAACCGGATCTCCGCGCGGACGCTGGCCCACGCCCTGGTCCACGCGGCGCGGACCCCGCGTCTCGGCGCGGTGCTCGGCGGCCTTCCGGTGGCCGGCCTCACCGGCACCCTGGACGACCGATTCGCGCGGGAGGCGTCCGCGGGCCGAGGGTTGGTCCGCGCCAAGACCGGCACCTTGACCGGGGTGCACACGCTCGCCGGGATCGCCACGCTGCCGCAGGGGCGACCCGTCGCGTTCGCGGTGATGGCGAACGGCACTCGGCGGATCGACCCCCTGCAGACGCAGGCCGCGCTCGATCGGGTCGCGGCCGCGATCGCCGACTGCGCCTGCCGCGGCTGAGGGCGCCGTCCGCGCCGCGCACTAGGCTGCCGGTCATGGCTCAGCGACTCATCGACCTGCTGCCGCCCGAGCCGACCGACGACGTCGACGCCGTGCACGAGGCGCTGATGACCTGGGTCGAGTCGCAGGGACTGGAGCTCTACCCCGCGCAGGACGAGGCGATCCTCGAATGCGTCTCCGGGTCGAACGTCGTGCTGGCCACCCCGACTGGATCGGGCAAGAGCCTGGTCGCCACGGCGGCGATGGGAGCGGCGCTCGCCCGTGGGGAGTGCAGCGTCTACACCGCCCCGATCAAGGCCCTCGTCAGCGAGAAGTTCTTCGACCTGTGCGAGATCTTCGGCGCCGAGAACGTCGGGATGGTCACCGGAGACGCCGCGGTCAACGCCGATGCCCCGATCATCGCCGCCACGGCGGAGATCCTCGCGAACATGGCCCTGCGTGAGGGCGCCGACGCCGACGTCGGACTCGTGGTGATGGACGAGTTCCACTTCTATGCCGACCCCGACCGTGGCTGGGCCTGGCAGGTGCCGCTGATCGAGCTCCCACGCGCCCAGTTCCTGCTGATGTCGGCGACCCTCGGCGACACGAGCCGGCTCGAGCGTGACCTCAGCCGACGCACCGGCCGCGAGACCGTCGCGGTCACCTCGGTGGAGCGGCCGGTCCCGCTCGTGTGCGAGTACGTGACGACGCCGATCCACGAGACGCTCGAGGAGCTCGTCGCCTCGCACCAGACGCCCGTCTATGTCGTCCACTTCTCCCAGGCCGCTGCGCTGGAGCGTGCCCAGGCGCTCACGAGCGCCAAGATCGCCACCCGTGCCGAGCGCGACGCGATCGCCGAGGCGTTGGGGGACTTCCGCTTCAGCTCCGGGTTCGGCCGGACCTTGTCGCGGCTCGTCCGGATGGGCGTCGGCGTCCACCACGCCGGGATGCTGCCGCGCTACCGCCGCCTGATCGAGACCCTGACGCAGCGAGGGCTGCTCAAGGTCGTGTGCGGGACCGACACCCTCGGGGTCGGCATCAACGTCCCGATCCGGACGGTGCTGTTCAGCGGACTGACGAAGTTCGACGGGACCCGCCAGCGTCACCTCCAGGTGCGGGAGTTCCAGCAGATCGCCGGTCGGGCGGGACGGGCCGGGTTCGACACGGTCGGTCACGTCGTGGTCCAGGCGCCCGAGCACGAGGT
>JAJUII010000035.1 GCA_029265505.1 Aeromicrobium choanae | reverse complement strand
GTCCGAGGGCCACGCGATCAACGCCGAGGCCGTCATGCAGCAGAAGCCGACGCTGATCATCACCGACGGCGGCGTCGGCCCTCGCGACGTCGTCGAGCAGCTCGCCGACACCGGCGTGCCGGTCGTCTTCGTGGAGAACGAGGCCAGCTTCGACTGTGCCTCCCAGCTCGCCCGAGACGTCTGCCAGATCGTCGGCCTGCCCCGGACCGGGGAGAAGCTCGCCCAGCGCATCGAGGGCGAGATCGCCGACGTCAAGGCCGAGATCCGGCGCTTCGTCCCCGAGGACGAGGACGAGCGGCTGCGGATGGTGTTCCTGTACGTGCGCGGCAACTCCGGCGTGTACTACCTCTTCGCCGACGACACCGGCGTCGGTGACCTCGTCGATGCGCTCGGTGGCATCGACGTCGCCCGCGAGCTGGGCTGGACCAGCATGCAGCCGTTGACCGACGAGGCGATGGTCAAGGCGGCCCCCGACCTCATCCTGCTGATGACGCACGGGCTCGAGTCCGCCGGTGGCGTCGACGGACTGCTGGCCGAGAAGCCCGCCATCGCCCTGACACCCGCCGGGCAGAAGAAGCGACTGGTCGACATCGCCGACGGAGACGCGCTCTCGTTCGGCCCGCGCTCGGCCTCGATCGTCGAGGCGCTCGCCCGGGCGGTGTACGTGCCGGAGGCGCAGAAGTGATCCACCCGTGGTGAGCGCCGGACGGCGCACGCTGGTCATCGCCGGCTTCGCGGTGCTGCTCGTGGTCGGCACCTTCGTCTCGGCGTCGGTCGGTCAGCTCGACGTCGGCCCGCGCGCCGTGATGGGCGCCATGCTGCACGGCGTCGGCATCGACACCTCATGGCGGCCTGACGACGCGATCGTCGAGCAGACCCTGCTGCAGATCCGCTTCCCCCGCGTCATGATGAGCATCCTCGTCGGCGCGACCCTCGCCGTCGCCGGAGCCGTGATGCAGGCGATCTTCGGCAACCCCCTCGCCGAGCCGGGCGTCGTCGGCGTCTCGTCCGGTGCGGCCCTCGGCGCCGCCGTCGCGATCGCCTTCGGCGTCGCCTCGCTCGGCGGCTGGGGGATCGCCGCCCTGGCCTTCCTCGGTGGCTTCGGCGCCACCGTCCTGGTCTACGTCACCGCCCGCGTCGGTGGCCGCACCGAGGTCGTCACCCTCCTGCTCACCGGCATCGCGGTCAACGCCTTCGCCGGCGCCGGGCTCGCCCTGGTGATGTTCGCGGCCGACACCGGCTCGCGGGAGCAGATCGTGTTCTGGCAGCTCGGGTCGATGAACGGATCGCGCTGGAGCGAGGTCGGGACCGTCGCCGCCGTCGGCCTGCCCGCCTGCGCCGCCGCGCTGGCCCTGGCCCGCCGCTACGACCTGCTCTCGCTGGGGGAGCGGACCGCCGCGCACCTCGGCCTCAAGGTCGAGCAGCTGCGCATCGGGTCTATCTGCCTCGTCGCCCTGCTCACCGGCGTCGGCGTCGCCTTCGCGGGCATCATCATGTTCGTCGGCCTGGTCGTGCCGCACTTGGTCCGGATGCTGCTCGGTCCGGCGCACCGCGTGCTGCTCGCGGCCAGCATGGTCGGCGGCGCGGCCCTGCTCGTGTGGGCCGACCTGTTCGCCCGCACGATGATGTCCGGCTCGGACATGCCGATCGGCCTGCTGACCTCCCTCATCGGTGGCCCGTTCTTCTTCTACCTGGTCCGCCGCACCCGCTCGCGCGCCGGAGGTTGGGCATGACCCTCGCCTACGAGATCCGCAACCTCACCTGCCGACTCGGCGGTCGCGAGATCGTCCGCGACGTCGACCTGGACGTCCGACACGGCGAGGTGCTCGCCCTCGTCGGCCCGAACGGCGCCGGCAAGTCGACCCTGCTCGGCGCGATGACCGGCGACGTGCCGATCGACCGCGGCTCGATCCGGCTGGGCGGACGCGACCTGGCCGAGTGGTCCTCGCGCGACCTGGCCCGCAAGCGGGCCGTGCTCATGCAGGCGAACCAGGTGAGCTTCCCGTTCACGGTTCGTGAGGTCGTCGAGATGGGCCGCAACCCGTGGAGCGGACGGGCCACGGCCGAGGAGGACGAGCGGGCGATCGCCGCCGCGATCGAGCGCACCGACATCGCACACCTGCTCGACCGCCCGTTCACCGCGCTGTCCGGCGGCGAGAAGGCGCGCGCCTCGCTGGCTCGCGTGCTCGCCCAGGAGACCGACGTCGTCCTGCTCGACGAGCCGACCGCGGCCCTCGACCTGCGCCACCAGGAGGAGGTCATGCTCGTCGCCCGGTCGCTGGCGGCCGAGGGGCGCGCGGTGGTGGTCGTCCTGCACGATCTTTCGCTGGCGGCGGCGCGCGCGGACCGGATCGCGATCGTCGAGCGCGGGCGCATCGTCAGTGTCGGCAGCCCGGCCGAGGTGCTCACCGCGGAGCGGGTCGAGAGCGTGTACGGCATCGCGGCCCACGTGCTGACCGACACCCCGGACGGCCACCTCATCGTCGTCCCGCATCGTGGGCGATCTGACACCGCGTCACTTTGATCTGACACGGCGTCATATAGTTACCGTGTTAGGTCAGCCTCACCGAAAGGTCCCGCGATGACCGTACTGCCGACCGAGATCGGTCTGTCCGTGATGATGCGCGACGGCTCCCAGGCCGAGCACAAGGACGCCGAGGGCTCGAGCTTCATGGCGTCGCTGTTGGACGGGAAGGTCAACGAGACCGGGTACACCGAGTACCTCGCGATGCTGCGCCCCGTCTACGCCGCCCTCGAGTCGGTCGCCGCCACGCTCGCCGACGACCCGATCGCCGGCGCGATCATCGACCCCGCCCTCAACCGGCTCGAGGCCATCGACCGCGACCTGGACTTCTGGACGCGCGGCGCCGGCGCCCCGGCGATCTCCAGCCCCGCCGTCGAGCGCTACGTGGCCCGGATCGAGGCCACCGTGGAGGACCCGACGCTCTTCGTCGCGCACCACTACACGCGCTACCTCGGCGACCTGTCGGGCGGCCAGGCCATCGGCCGCATCCTCGCCCGCACGTTCGAGCTGGCCGACGACGAGGGCATCGCGTTCTACCGGTTCGATGCGATCCCCAAGCCCAAGCCCTACAAGGACGAGTACCGCGCCAGCCTCGACGCGCTGCCGCTGACCGACCGCGACAAGCAGCGCGTGGTCGACGAGGTGAAGGTCGTGTTCGGGCTCAACGGCGCCCTCTTCGAAGAGCTCTCGGCGCACCTGCCGCGCTACGCCCGCTGAGTCGCGTCCGACCCGCGGCGTCGGGCGCCGGCCTCTCGGTTCGGTCTGGGACCGGACTTGGGAGACAATGGTCCACGTGACTCATGTGGTGATCATCGGTGGCGGACCCGGCGGATACGAGGCGGCGCTGGTCGCCCGCAGACTCGGGGCGGAGGTCACCCTGATCGAGCGTGACGGACTGGGCGGGTCGACGGTCCTGACCGACTGCGTCCCCAGCAAGACCCTCATCGCCACCTCGGACCTGCTGCACGAGGTCAGCCGGTCGGCCGAGCTCGGCGTGGAGGTCCCGAAGGCTCCGCGCGCCGATCTCGCCGCGGTCAACGACCGCGTCATGCGGCTGGCGTCGGCTCAGTCCTCCGACATCGCCGAGCGCGTCGCCGCGGCCGGGGTGCGGATCCTCGAGGGCGTCGGCCGGCTCCTCGAGCCGCGTCGGGTCCTGGCGCAGACCGCCGACGGCGACGTCGAGCTGGAGGCCGACGGCGTCCTCATCGCCACCGGCGCCCACCCGCGCGTCAGCCCGGACGCGCAGCCCGACGGCGAGCGGATCCTGACGTGGGAGCAGGTCTACCGCCTGCGCGAGCTCCCCGAGCACATGATCGTCGTCGGCTCCGGCGTCACCGGCGCGGAGTTCGCCAGCGCGTACACCGGGCTGGGGGCCGAGGTCACGCTCGTCTCCAGCCGTGACCGCGTGCTCCCGGGGGAGGACCCCGACGCCGCGACCCTGATCGAGAACGTCTTCACCAAGCGGGGCATGACCGTGCTCGGCACGTCCAGGATGGCGTCCGCGCGACGCGACGGGGACGAGGTCGAGGTCACCTTGACCGACGGCCGCACCGTCCGGGGCTCGCACTGTCTGCTGGCGCTCGGATCGATTCCGAACACGACGGACCTCGGCGTGGAGGAGGTCGGCGTCGAGACCGACGACGGCGGCTTCATCCGTGTCGACAAGGTCTCGCGCACCAACGTCCCCGGCGTCTACGCCGCCGGCGACTGCACCGGCGTGCTCATGCTCGCCTCGGTCGCCGCGCAGCAGGGCCGCATCGCGATGGCGCACCTGCTCGGCGACGCCGTGCACCCGCTCGACCTGCGCAAGGTGTCGAGCAACATCTTCACCTCTCCGGAGATCGCCACCGTCGGCCTGGGCGCTCGTCAGATCGAGGAGCAGGGTCTGCTCGTCGACACCGCGATGCTCCCGATCGCCGCCAACCCGCGCGCGAAAATGCAGGGCGTCCACGACGGCTTCGTCAAGCTCTACGCCCGCCAGGGGCTGGGATCGCTCATCGGCGGCGTGGTCGTCGGGCCGCGGGCCAGCGAGCTGATCCATCCGATCTCGGTGGCCGTCTCGGCCTCCCTCACGGTCGATCACGTGGCCGATGCGTTCACGGTCTACCCGTCGATGTCGGGCACCGTCGGCGAGGTCGCCCGACGGTTGCACCGACAACTGTGAACCTGGACGTGAAGTTCATCCCGCCACCGGCGTAATCACACCGTTGTGGTTTCGCAGGTCAGCCCGGATTGGCTGGAACCACGCAGAAAAGTGTGTTCTGATGCCTGTGCTTCCCAAGCAACTGATGTGACAACGCCACAGAATGGACTTCCCCCAATGCATTCCTGGCTGAACCGCTGCACCATCGGCCTGACCTCGGTCGCCGTCGTCGGCGCGACCCTGCTGCTGCCGACCGCCGCCGTCGCCGCTGGCACCGACGTCGTCGTCACGCGCCCGGCCGCCTCGGCCCCGGCCGACGCCGAGTCGGCGACGACCGCCCCGGTCCCCGACGAGGTCGAGGTCGAGCAGACCGCGGTCGAGACGGACCCCCAGAGCCCCGAGGAGAAGACCGTCGAGGAGCTCGAGGTCGAGCCCTTCCGGATGGCCGGCGTGACCTGGTCGGCCGACTCCGACGCTCGCGACGTCTCCGTGCGCGTCCAGGTGCGCACGCGCGGCCAGTGGGGCGCTTGGGAGAGCCTGGACGTCGAGGACAGCGAGGAGGGCGGTCGCCCGGGCACCGTGCCGCTGTGGACCGCCGAGCCGGCCGACGCGATCAAGGTCGAGATCGAGGCCGCCTCCGGCACGCCGACCGACGTCAAGGTCACCACGATCGATCCGGGGGAGTCCGAGACGATCACGCCGATCGTCAACGCCGCCTACTCGATGGACGAGGACGAGGGACTCATCGAGGAGGCCGCCGCCGACGGAACCCCGTCGGTCGTGCCGATGCCCCCCATCATCACCCGTGCTCAGTGGGGCGCCGGCGCCGGCACGAAGTGCAACGCGCCGACCACCAAGCCCAAGGCGCTCGGCGTCGTCATCCACCACACCGCCGGCTCGAACACCTACAAGAAGTCCGAGTCCGCGGGCCTCGTGCGCAGTTATCAGACGTACCACGTGAAGGGCCACGGCTGGTGCGACATCGGCTACAACTTCCTCGTCGACCGCTTCGGGCAGATCTTCGAGGGCCGCAAGGGCGGCATCACCAAGCAGGTCCGCGCCGCGCACTCCGGCGTCGAGGCCGTGAACCAGGACGCCACCGGCGTCTCGATGATGGGCCACTTCGAGAACGCCGCGCCGAGCGCGGCGATGAAGACCGCCGTGGTCAAGCTCGTCGGGTGGCGGCTGAAGTACTTCGGCGCCAACCCCAAGGGGACCTACAAGACCGGCGGCAAGACGTACCAGGTGATCAACGGACACCGTGACGTCAAGGCCACCGCCTGCCCCGGCGCGGTCGCCTACAAGTGGCTCGGCGCCAAGGGCGGCCTGCGTGACCGCGTGGCGGCCTACATCTCCCAGGCGCGCACCGCCGCGGGGTCGGCCGATGTGTCGAACTCGTTCGCGACGCCGGCGAGCGTCACCGTCACGACGACCACGACGACCGCCACCGTGCGCTGGAAGGCGGTCAGCGGCGCTCCCGGCTACCGCGTCCAGGTCTCGCCGACCGGCTCGTCGAAGAACGCCAAGAAGTACCGCACGACCGCCACGAGCATCACCATCCCGAACCTCACCTCGCGTCAGACCTACGCCTTCCGCGTCGCCGTCTACGACGCCAAGGTCGGCCAGCGGCTCAGCAACTGGAGCCCCAAGCCGTACACGATGGCGAAGATGAAGTCCTTCAGCGCGCCGACGAACGTCCGGGTCACCGCGCGGGCGAAGAAGGCGCTGCGGATCAAGTGGCCTGCCCAGACCAACGCTCCGGGCTACCGGGTCCAACTGAAGAACCTCGACGGCAAGGGCAAGCGCTACGTCATGACGACCGGCACCACCGTCACGGTGAAGAAGCTCAAGGTCGACACGCGCTATCAGGTCCGCGTCGCGGTCGTCTACCCGACGACCAAGGCTCGCGTGAGCGCCTACTCCAAGGCGCCGCACACGGTCGCCAAGACACGGCCGAAGGGCTGGAAGAAGAACGCCCCGGTCACGAAGCCGACGAGCGCTCCGGTGAAGAAGACGACGAACACGGTCACGCCGTCCGGCGGCAAGATCACCTTCAAGGGCCACGGCTACGGCCACGGCATCGGCATGAGCCAGTACGGCGCCCAAGGCGGCGCGCGGTCGGGCGCGAAGTACGACGCGATCCTGAAGAAGTACTACCCCGGCACCACGCTGTCGACCAAGGGCGGGAAGATCCGGGTGTTGATCAGCGCCGACACCTCCGACTCGGTCCAGGTCAAGCACACCGCCGGCCTCAAGCTGCGCACGCTGGGCAACAACAAGACGATCGACCTGCCCGCCAAGGTGGGCAGTCGCAAGGTGACCGACTGGTCGATCGACACGGCGCAGGGCAACAAGAAGAAGAACTCGCTGTACTACAAGTCCGGCTCGACCTGGTACGTCTACCGCACGTTCCCCGCCGACGGTCAGTTCGAGGGTCCGAAGAAGATGAAGCTGGTGCTGCCGAACGGCAGCACGCGCGAGTACCGCGGCAAGCTGCGCTCGACCAAGCCCACCGCCACGACGCGCGACACCGTCAACGTGCTGAGCATGGAGAAGTACATCCGCGGCGTCGTCGCCCGCGAGATGCCGGCCTCCTGGCACGCCGAGGCGCTCAAGGCGCAGGCGGTCGCGGCGCGGACCTTCGGCGCCCGCTACCTGGGCTCCTCGCGCCACTACGACATCTGCGACACGACGTCGTGCCAGGTCTACGGCGGCGTCGCCGACGAGACCAAGGCGACGAACCAGGCCGTCAAGGCCACCAAGAAGCAGATCCTGACCTACGGCGGAGCCCCGGCGCTGACGCAGTTCTCCAGTTCGTCCGGCGGCTACACCAACCAGGGGTCGACGGCCTACCTCAAGCCGGTCGCCGATCCGTGGGACGACTGGAGCGGCAACAAGAACCACTCCTGGTCGGTCACGGTGTCCGCCTCGACGATCCAGAAGAAGTACCCGAAGATCGGGACGCTGAAGTCCATCTCGATCACCAAGCGCAACGGCTACGGATCGATGGGCGGTCGGGTGCTGTCGATGAAGCTCGTCGGCTCGAAGGCCTCGCAGACCATCACCGGCGTCGACGCCCGCTGGGCGTTCGGACTGAAGTCGGACTGGTTCGGGTTCTGAGGACGATCAGTGCGATGATCGTGGCATGCTGAGCGCCCGCCTCTGGATCACGATCGCCACGGCCTTCCTGGCCAACGCCGCCGCTCTCGGCCTCAGCGCGTGGCTGCTCGACGACTTCACGCTGACCCTCGGCTGGTGGATCGTCGCCGTGCTGCTGTTCACGGTGCTGACGGTCGTCCTGCGCACCGCGGCCATGCGGCTCGGCTCGCGCTGGCTGCGCGTCTACGCGATCACCGGCGGGCTCGCCCTGACGCTCGTCGCCTTGCTGCTCACCGACTGGATCGTGCCGAGCACCGGCTTCGACATCGAGGGATGGACCGCCTGGATCGTGGTCACCCTCGTGGTGTGGGCGTTCGGTGTGGCGTTCGGCGAGATCGACCGACACGCGCCCGAGTCCGCCCCCGGCGAGTCGCCCGAGCAGCGGTACCCCGAGGCCCGCGACGCGCACCGCCGCGCCTCCTGAGAGCCCGGCCTCCACACACGAACGCCGCGCCCGGACCGAGGGGTCCGAGCGCGGCGTCCGTCGTGAGTCCGCTCAGGCGTCCTTGATGTCGCACAGGACGGCGCCGGCGCCGACCGTCTCGCCGATGGAGGCCGACAGGGCGGTGATCGTGCCCGCCTTGTGGGCGTTGATCGGCTGCTCCATCTTCATCGCCTCGATGACGAGGACCAGATCGCCCTCGGCGACCTCCTGACCCTCCTCGACGGCGATCTTGACGACGGTGCCCTGCATGGGCGACGTGAGCGAGTCGCCGCTCGCGGCGGCGCCGGCGGACTTGCCGCCCTTGCGCTTGGGCTTCTTCGCGCCGGCCGCGGCGGTGGCCGAGGCGCCCAGACCCGCGGGCAGGACGACCTCGACGCGCTTGCCGCCGACCTCGACCGTGACGCGCTCGCGCTCGGCCGGCTCGTCGACCTCGGCCGCGTCGCCGGCGTACGGCTCGATGGTGTTGTCGTAGTCGGTCTCGATCCAGGTCGTGTAGACGTCGAACGAGCCCTCGGAGGCGTTGTAGGCCGGGTTGTCCAGCACGTCGCGGTGGAACGGGATGACCGTCGGCATGCCGCCGACCTCGAACTCGTCCAGGGCGCGACGCGACCGCTCGATGGCCTGCTCGCGGGTGGCGCCTGTGACGATGAGCTTGGCGACCAGCGAGTCGAACGACCCTGGGATGGTCTCGCCCTCGACGTAGCCGGAGTCGACGCGGACGCCCGGTCCCGACGGCGGGTTCCACGTCGTCAGCGTGCCCGGGGCGGGCAGGAAGTTGCGGCCGGCGTCCTCGGCGTTGATGCGGAACTCGATCGAGTGCCCGCGGATCTCCGGGTCGTCGTAGCCCAGCTCCTCACCGGCGGCGATGCGGAACATCTCGCGGACCAGGTCGATGCCGGTGACCTCCTCGGAGACCGGGTGCTCGACCTGCAGGCGGGTGTTGACCTCCAGGAAGCTGATCGTGCCGTCGGCGGCGACGAGGAACTCGCAGGTGCCCGCGCCGACGTAGCCGGCCTCCTTGAGGATCGCCTTCGACGAGGCGTAGAGCCGCTCGATCTGGTCGTCGCTCAGGAACGGCGCAGGGGCCTCCTCGACGAGCTTCTGGTGGCGACGCTGCAGGGAGCAGTCGCGAGTCGACACGACGACCACGTTGCCGTGGCTGTCGGCCAGGCACTGGGTCTCGACGTGGCGGGGACGGTCGAGGAACTTCTCGACCAGGCACTCGCCGCGGCCGAACGCGGCGACCGCCTCGCGGACGGCGGACTCGTACTGCTCGGGGATCTCCTCGAGCGTGCGGGCGACCTTGAGCCCGCGGCCGCCGCCGCCGAAGACGGCCTTGATCGCGACCGGCAGGCCGTGCTCGCGAGCGAACGCGACGACCTCGTCGGCGCCGGAGACCGGGTCCTTGAGGCCCGGCGCCAGTGGGGCGCCGGCGGCCAGAGCGATCTGCTTGGCCTTGGCCTTGTCGCCGAGGGCGTCGATCGCGGCAGGCGGCGGGCCGATCCAGATCAGCCCGGCGTCGATGACGGCCTGCGCGAACTCGGCGTTCTCGGCCAGGAAGCCGTAGCCGGGGTGGACGCTGTCGGCGCCCGAGCGCTCGGCGATCGCGAGGATCTTCTCGATCGAGAGGTACGAGTCGCCCGGCGTCGAGCCCTCGAGGGAGTACGCCTCGTCGGCGAGACGGACGAACAGGGCGTCCCGGTCCGGCTCGGCGTAGATCGCCACGCTGGCGATTCCGGCATCCTTCGCCGCGCGGATCACGCGGACGGCGATCTCACCACGGTTGGCGACCAGGACCTTCTGCAGGGGCTTGCTCACGAAATCTCCTCGCGTCTGTACGGCATTCGCGAGTCTAAGGGAGCGCGGACGGCGGCCTTGCACCGGTTCGCATGGTCGACCGAGAGGTTAATGCCTGTTAACCTCCGGTCATGGACTTCGAACTGTCTCGTGAGCACGAGGACTTCCGTCGCGTCGTGCGCGACTTCGCCGCCGAGCGCATCGCGCCGCACGTCGCCGAGTGGGACAAGCGCCATCACTTCCCGGTCGACGTGGTGCAGCAGATGGGCGAGCTCGGTCTGTTCGGTCTCACCGCCCCCGAGGAGTTCGGTGGCTCGGGCGCCGACTTCACCAGCCTGTGCATCGCCATCGAGGAGCTCGGTCGCGTCGACCAGTCGATCGGCATCACCCTGGAGGCCGGCGTGGGCCTGGGGATCAACCCGATCCAGACGTTCGGCACCCGCGAGCAGCAGGAGCGCTGGCTGCCCGACCTGGTCGCCGGCCGGGCGCTCGCCGGCTTCGGGCTGACCGAGCCGGGCGCCGGATCGGACGCGGGAGCCACCGCCACGAAGGCCGTGCTCGACGGTGACGAGTGGGTCATCGACGGGGCCAAGCAGTTCATCACCAACTCCGGCAGCGAGATCACCTCGCTGGTCACGGTGACCGCGCGCACCGGCACCAAGGAGGACGGACGCCCCGAGATCTCGGCGATCATCGTCCCGTCCGGAACGCCGGGCTTCGTCGCCGAGCCGTCCTACGACAAGCTCGGTTGGCACATCAGCGACACCCATCCGCTGACCTTCACGGGAGTCCGGGTGCCCGCCGACCACCTGCTCGGCGAGCGTGGCCGGGGCTACGCGCAGTTCCTCGCGATCCTCGACGACGGCCGGGTCGCGATCTCGGCCCTCGCACTCGGCCTCATCGAGGCCTGCCTCGAGCTGTGCGTCCAGTACGCCGGCGAGCGGCAGACCTTCGGTGGTCCGATCGGGCGCAAGCAGGGCGTCGCGTTCCAGATCGCCGACCTCAAGGTCATGGCCGACGCCGCGCGGATGCTCACGTACCGTGCGGCCGCCATGAAGGACGCCGGCGTCACGGGGGCGGCGTTCAAGCAGGCGGCGTCAGTCGCCAAGCTCTACACCTCCGAGGCGGCCGTCACGGCGACGCGCGTCGCGACGCAGGTGTTCGGCGGCTACGGCTTCATGGAGGAGTACCCCGTGGCGCGGTTCTACCGGGACGCCAAGATCCTCGAGATCGGCGAGGGCACCAGCGAGGTGCAGCGCATGCTCATCGCTCGCTCGCTGGGCCTGCCGGTCGAGTAGGACCTCAGGCGCGGCGGCGCCGCGCGACGACGGCGGCACCGGCGGCCAGACCCACCACGACCGCCGCACCCACGCCGATCGGCAGCCAGGGCAGGCCGCCGTCGGCGGAGTCGGCATCGGCGGGCGCGGCGGTCGTGGGTGCCTCGGAGGGCTCCTCCGCGGGATCGGCGGCAGCCCCCGTGTCCTCGCGCCCGTCGGCGGTCACGAGTCGGGAGTCGGCCCGCGGTGGCGTCAGACCCTCGACCTCCTCGTACTGCGGAGCGCCGTCCCCGGCGGTGCCGTTCGTCCTCAGCGTGAGCATGTACTCGACCGGGGCCGGCGCACGCTCGGGCAGGGACACGACGACGTAGCGCAGGCCGGGCAGCGACGAGCCCGCCCACGCGTCCGCGATCGCGAACCGATTGTCCGGGGCGACGGGGAAAGACTGGCGACCCCAGCGGTAGGCGCTCGTGCGGTCGAAGGGCAGGCTGGTCGTCCAGTCGTCGCCGAGCGCCTGGTCGGTGGGCCCTCCGCCGACTCGCTGGCGCAGCGGTCCGACGATCTGGATGTCCGGCTGCTCTCGGGCGGCGGCCTGCCTCGTGCGGGTGACCTCACCGTCGAACTGCGCCTGGAGGTCCTGCCCCCAGTCGAGCGGGATCGCCAGCACCTGCGTCTCACCGGGGTTGATGTCCAGGCCGTACGTGCCGTCGGACACGACCGGAGCGTTGGAGACGGCCGTGCCGGGGCGGACCGAGCGGTCGGGGGTGCCGGGCTCGAGCGTCGTCCACGCGTGCGGTCCCGGCTGCTCGCGCGGCTTCGCCAGGCCGACGATCGGCGGCTCCTCGTAGACGGCGATCTCGATCGGGTCGCCGGCCGCCTCGGCGAAGTCCAGCGCCAGGGACACCTCGACGTACACCGCGGAGGCCCCGTCGCAGTCGCCCGGGCCTGCGGCCGCGGTGTGGGTGCCGGCGTGACCGAGCGCATCGAGGCGCCCGAAGCTGGACGCCGAGGTGCAGCGCGTGCCGCCCGGGCCGTCGAAGAGCGCCACGGTGGCCGACTCGCCGATGTTCGCGTCGCCGCTCGCCAGGTGGGCGATGCCGACGTGGATCGTCGAGCCCGGCGCGGTGCGGTCGATCCGGTACCAGAGCGAGCCGTCACCGGCCGGGACCGTGTCGAGCCACTGCCCGTCGCCGATCGTGGGAGCGGAGTCCGGAGTGGGCGTGCCCACGACCGGCTCGCCGGTGAGGTCGAACGGCCGCGAGGCGCGCGTCTGGGCGGTGACGAGAGTCTCGACGAGGTCCTCGGCGCTGTCGGCGTCGTAATAGGTGCCGTTCCCGCGGTCGGCGATGCATCGGAGCTTGGAGCGGGCCTGGCCCCGCACGTCGAGGCCGACCACGTCGACCTTGAGGTCGAAGCCCTGCCTCGTCAGGCGGGCGGCGACCTTGCAGGGGTCGGGGTCGCAGGTGGGCTCACCGTCGGAGACGAGCACGATCGTGCGCCGGCCCTCGTCGCCGAGGTCCTCGGCCGCCTCGCGGAGGGCGTGGCCGATGGGCGTCTCGCCGTAGGGCTTGTAGTCGGCGACGGCGGCGCGGAGCTCGTCGCGGTTGTCGGTGCCGAGCGCGACCACCTGCTGCGAGTCGGTGCAGGCGCCCGGCTCGGAGCGGTCGAACACGGTCGCGCCGTAGACCCGCAGGCCGACCGGCTGTTCCTGCGGGAGACGGTCGATGACGGTGTCGAGCGCCGAGCGGGCGGCGTCGATCTTGGTGCCACCGCCGGACACCTTCTCGGCCATCGAGCCCGACGCGTCCAGCACGAGCATCATCGCGCCGGTGTCGTCCGGCTCGACCGGCTCCGCGGCGGCGGGTCCGGTCGCGACGGCGACGGACAGTCCGATGGTCAGGCCGGCAGCGCAGAGCGCCGCGATCCGCCGTTGCATGTGATCCCCCGTTCAGATACTCAGCGCGTCACAGTGCGGTCATCGTCCGGCAGGGCAGCGGGATGTGCCGGGCACCGGATCCGAAGTCGACCTGGACGGAGGTCGTGCCCTGGACACTCACGACCCGGCCGAGGCCGAACGCGTCGTGCGAGACGCGCGCACCCGCCTCGTACACCTCGTCGATCACCTCCGGCTGGGGCGCGAAGGGGCTGCTCGGGAGGTGGCGTCGAGGACGCTGTGACATCGCCATGGTCTCTTCATCCTGTCATGAGGCCCCTGACGGATCCGCCGCACCGACGAGTCCGCCGGCCGACCGCGCGGGTGTCGAGCAGATCACATCCAGTCGTGATGCGGAGGACATCGAGAGTTACAGGGGTGAAACAAGCCGTCCCTAGCGTGAGCGCGTCCCACCCGATCCCGCTGGAGGAAATCATCGATGTCCCCCTTTTCACGGAGTAGCCGCCGAGCACTCCTGACCGCGGCGCTGACCTGTGCCCTGGTCGCACCGACGCTCGCCGTCGGCACGGCCGCGTCAGCCGCCTCGGCCGTTTCCTCATCCACGTCCTACGACGACCTGCCCGACCCGATGGAGCGTGGCTCCTACGAGGTCGAGACGATCCAGGAGACCAAGCTCGGCCTGGTCGACCTGCAGGAGCCGAACTCCTCGGGGCAGGCCCCGAACGCCGGCACGTCGCAGGCCCCCGAGAAGTTGGAGATCCGCGGCGCCCTGTACCGGCCGGCGAATCGCACGGAGCCTTCGCCCGTGATCGTCCTGGTGCACGGCAACCACGGCTCGTGTGACTCGGGTCAGAACACCACCACGGTCAGCTGCACGCAGTTCAAGCGCAACGAGGCGGGCTACGCCTACCTCGGCGAGAACCTCGCCTCCTGGGGCTACACCACGTTCTCGGTGTCGCAGGACCAGCTGATGATGCGGCAGGACAGCAGCAAGGGCAAGGGCATGCACCAGCGCCGCAAGCTCATCGCGGCGACCCTCGACGCCCTGGCGGCCGCGAACGCCGACGGTGGCCTCCCCGTCGACGAGCACACCACGATCGGGACGACGCTCGTCGGCACGCTGGACATGTCGCGCATCGGCCTCATGGGCCACTCGCGCGGCGGCGACGCGGTCACCAACTTCATCGACTACAACCAGACCCGCACCGACGGCCCGCGCTACCCCCTGCGCGGCGTGATCGCGCTCGCCCCGACCGACTACGAGCGCAAGGCCCCCACCGGCACGCCGTTCCTGGCGATCCTGCCGAGCTGCGAGGGTGATGTCACGAACCTGCAGGGCGCGCGCACCTTCGAGCGCAGCCAGTACCGCGACGGCGACGATCCGTTCCCCAAGCTGCAGCAGTTCGTCCTCGGGGCCAACCACAACTGGTTCAACACCGTGTGGTTCGCCGACGGACAGGACGGCGGCAACGTCGTGGACGCCGCGTGCGGCGACTCGCGTCCGACCAACGCCAACAACGTCCAGCCGAACAACCACCGCCTCTCCGGCGCGGCGAGCTACGACCCGCCGTCGTACGTGATCGACAACTCCGACACGTACAACCCGCTGGTGAACACCAAGATCTCCGGCGACCCGGAGCGCATGGGCGATCAGGAGAAGATCGGCCTGGCCACGATGGCGGCGTTCTTCCGTCGCTACGTCGGCGGCGAGGGCGCGTTCGATCCCTACATGACCGGCGAGCTGTCGGCCACCGACTCGCACCTGCAGATCCCGGAGTCGGCCTGCCCGACGAGCGAGACCG
>JAJUII010000083.1 GCA_029265505.1 Aeromicrobium choanae | reverse complement strand
TCAGTAGCCCGAGCCGCGGGTCTGGGCGAGGTAGACGAGTGCGCCGACGGTGCCCAGCAGCGCGAGGATCTGCAGCGGGTGCTGGGCGATGAGGTCGACGAGGATCGCCAGCGACAGGATGAGCAGCCAGACGCGCTTGGGCAGCGTGCCGGCCAGCTCGAAGTCATCGGGCCTGCGGCGCACGCAGTCGACCAGGGCGAACACCTTGGTGCACAGCAACAGCCACCACAGCAAGCCGTTCACGATCCCCATGACCATGAGGTGAAGACTACGGGCCGAGACCTCCTCGCGTCCTGCCGAGGCGGCGACGCGAACGGGCCGACGCCTCGAGTCGACTCGTGGCGCCGGCCCGCCGCGGAGGGGTCAGGCGTCGGACTTCGGCGTGGTGTCGGCAGTCGGAGTCGCCGTGGAGTTCGCGGCCGTCGACTTCTTCGCCGGAGCCTTCTTCGCGGGAGCCTTCGTGGCCGGAGCCTTCTTCGCCGGAGCCTTCTTGGCCGTGGACTTCGCGGCCGTCGACTTCTTCGCCGCGGTCTCCCTCGCGGGAGCGTTCTTCGCCGTGGACTTCGTCGCGGTCGAGCCCGCCTTCTTCGCAGGAGCCTTCTTCGCCGTGGTCTTCTTCGCGGGAGCCTTCGTCGCCGCGACCTTCGTGGCAGCCTCGGACGGCGCGCTCGGGGTCGCCTTCGCGGAGGTCTTCTTCGGGGCGGTCGCACGACGGACCTTCGCCGAGCTCACGAAGCCCGCAGCGGCCGCACCGGCCGTCTCGGTGACCTCCTCGACCGCCTCGGCGGCCTTGCCCGTCAGATCCTCGGCCTTGGCGGTCAGCTCGTCCACCAGCTCCTCGGCCTTGTCCTTGAGCTCGTCGACCAGGTCGTCGGCCTTCTCGCGGAAGTCCTCGACGGCGCTCTTGAGGTCCTCGACCTTGACGTCCTCGACCTTGCCGCGCATCTCGTTGACGAAGGCCTCGGCACGCTGGGCGAAGTCCTCGGCGGCGGCCTTGACGTCGTCGACGGTCAGGCCCTTGGCCCGGCGCGTCAGATCGTCACTGCGCTTGACCAGGTCGGCGTAGGCGGCGGTGGCCGAGCCGAGGGCGGTCTGCGCGAGGGCCTCGGCCTTCTTCTGCAGGCCGGCGACGTCGATACCCTTGACGGTGAACGGGAGCGCCAGAATGTCGTCGACGATCGACTTCAGCTGGGCGTTGATGGTGTCGGTGATGCTCATGAATCCTTCTCCTCGAGGTCTGCTGTTCCGACGAACGAGCGGTAGATGTCCCGCAACGCCGCCTTCTGCCGAACGGTCAGGTGCGGATCACGGTCGATGGCGTCCTCGACCTGGCACGGTCCCGCCTGCTCGGCATCGAGGATGCCGGCGCGGACGTAGAGCGATTCGGCCGAGATCCTCAGTGCCTTCGCGATCTGCTGCAGCACCTCGGCGGACGGCTTGCGCAAGCCACGCTCGATCTGGCTGAGGTACGGATTGGAGACGTCCGCGAGCTCGGCCAGCTGTCGCAATGACATCTGCGCCTGGGTGCGCTGATCGCGCAGGTACTCGCCGAGCGACCCCACGGCCGACCCGACTGCGCCCTGCATGTCGTTCAACTTCCCCATGTCTCCATGGTGCTTGCAAAAGTAAGCAAATGCAAACCCGTGTGATGCATCTGACGTCACACCTGTGACATCGGGCCGATCTCGGTTAGCCTGTGTGCGCCGAACGCGCTCTCGGGTGGCGCACCTTCTTCCCCAGCCCGCACTCATGTCAGTCCCGTTCCGTCCGGCCCTGATCGCTCTCGCCCTGACCGCCTCCCTCGTCATCGCCCCCGGCGCCGCGGCCGAGGCCGCGCCGAAGACGCCGGCCAAGGCGACCAAGGTCCGCCACACGACCACGACCTCGACCGTCACGATCCGGTGGAAGAAGCCGAAGCGGGCCAAACGCGTCGTCGTGTGCCTCAAGACCCGACCGAAGGCCAAGCGCTGCGTCCGCTCGAAGAAGACCCGTGGCACCAAGGTCACCTTCCGCAAGCTCACCCCGCGCAAGGGAGCCGACTACGTCTACCGGATCACCTCGGTGCGCGGGAAGCGGAAGGCCGTCACCTCGTGGCGCAAGGTCCACCTCAAGGTCGCCCGCGGCAAGGCCAACCAAGCCGTCGAGGGCGGCGCGGGCGTACTGCGATACAGCTGGAAGCCGAGCGCCGGCGCGATGAAGTACCAGATCCAGGTCTCGACGAACAAGAAGTTCACCGCCGGGACCACGCGAAACCTGCGCCGCAAGGGCACCAAGGCCAAGGTGACCGGACTCAACGGTGGCATGACCTACTACTCCCGCGTGCGTGGCGTGAACGGCAAGGTCAAGGGCAAGTGGGGCCCGAAGTCGCGCACGACGCTGAGCGCCCGTCCCACCCGCGCGACGGTCATGACGTACAACCTCTGCGGCGAGAACAAGTGCCGCACCTCAACCAGCGGAGCGTGGTTCCTGCGCAACGTCCCGGCGTGGAAGACACGCAAGCCCCTGGCCGGCTCGCTGGTCCGCACGGCGGATCCCGACATCATCGCCACCCAGGAGTCGGCCACCTCGACGGCGTTCCACACCGAGCTGCCCGGATACTCCCGGGGTGCGTACAAGGCCGCCCGGCAGATCTACTTCAAGTCGAGTCGGTACACCGCCGTCGACGGCGGCTGGATGACCCTGAACGCCTCGACGAAGCGCTACGCCACCTGGAACCTGCTGCGCGACCGCGCGACCGGCACGGCGTTCTTCGTGGTCAACGCCCACCTGGAGCCGCGCAAGGGTGCCGAGCGTGACGTGCTGCGCAACAAGCAGATGAAGAAGCTCATCAAGCGGATCGGCGAGCTCAACGCCCACGGGCTGCCCGTCGTGTGGGCCGGGGACTGGAACTCCAACGCCGACAACGCCAACCAGTCGAAGTACCCCGGCGGGTTCGACGCACCCTTGCGACGCTTCACCGCGATCGGGGTCCAGAACACCGTGACCCTCACCGACGACCTGACGAACGAGCGGCTCAACAGTGCCAACGGGGGCGTGAAGGCGCCGAAGGCGCACGGTCATCACGTGGACGGGATCTGGGTCGACCCGACCCGGGTCGCGGTCGAGTCCTGGTCGATGCTCGCCGACTTCGTCGAGATCGACGGCGAGCTGCAGTATGCGACCCCGTTCCCGTCCGACCACAACCCGATCGCGGCGAGTCTGGTCATCGCGACGAACTAGTATTCAGCCGTGGCCGGCCTGCTGAGATCCTCGATGCTCGTCGGCGCCGGCGTGGCACTGACCGTCACCGCCGGGGTCATGGCCGCCACCACCGACGACCGCGGACGCGGTCCGGTCATGGCGTTCACGGGACTGGAGCGCCCGTACGTGACCGTCCTGGCGGTGGACGTCGAGCCGACGGAGGTCTCGTTCGTCTGGACGGGCAACGGCGACCTGTACCGGGTCAGCGTCGGCGACGACCTCGACGACCCGGTGCGAACCGTCGTGACCGCCGAGCCGCGGGCGGTGATCGAGGCGCCGCGAGCCGCCGATCCGAACGGACGAGTCGGCTACCGGGTCGAGGTGGTCACCGAGGCCGGCACCACGACCGCGGCGGTGGAGGGCACGCTGACACTGCTGCCCACCGCACCGTCCAGACCCCGGGTCGAGAAGACCACCACCGCGGGTGCCGTGGTGCGCTGGAAGCCCGGTGACTACGCCACCACCTACGACGTCGCGGTCTCCCGATCCAAGCACAAGATCCCCGCCACGGTGCACCGGCTGACCGACGGTCGGCCGCGCTTCGCGACCGACTCCCTCAAGCCGGACACGACGTACTGGATCCGAGCCAGATCCGTCGGGGAGGCCGGTGTGAGCCGGTTCGGCCCCCCGGTGAAGCTCACCACCCCGCCGGCCGAGACCGCGCTGACCGTGGGCGCCTGGAACATCTGCTCCCAGGCGTGCTCGGGCTACTCGGGCCGCGTCGGTCCCCAATCAGCGCAGGTGCACGCCTCCGAGGTCGACGTGATGACCCTCCAGGAGGCGGGCGGCAAGCGGGTGGGGCCGATCACCCGCGCCCACTTCAGCGGTGGCCCGCGCCGCCTCGTGATGGCCTCCGGCGGCGGGGACTCGCGGTACGTGCTCTACTCCTCCGATCGGTTCGACCAGCTCGGCGGCGGCCGGTGGCCCCTGGGTCATGGTCGCTGGGCCGCCTGGGCACGACTGGAGGAACGCCAGACGCAGCGTCGATTCATCGTGGTGAGCGTCCATCTGCTCAACGGCCATGACGCCACCGGACAGCGCGCCGCCGAGATGCGCACGCTCATGTCCGCGCTGGGCGCGGTCAACACCGAGGGCGATCCGGTGATCCTCGCCGGCGACTTCAACTCCGGGACCCACCGGCGCGGCGACACGGTCGGACCGATCGTGCGCGCGCACGGCTTCCGCGACGCCGTCGAGATCGCCGAGCAGACCGCCGCGGCCCAGGTCAACACCGGCAGCCGGCGCGGCGACGAGGCGATCCTGTCCGGCGATCACGTCGACCACATCTACGTCTCCGAGGCTTGGACCGTCTCGTTCTGGAAGCAGTGGGCGGCCCTGTCCGGCACCACCTACGTCGGGCCGTGGCTGTCGGACCACAACATGATCACCGCGACGGTGTCGCTCCCGGTCCTGGACGAGTCGGCGATCGAGCCGAGCGCGACCGAGGACGTGGCCCGGGAGGCGGCGGCTCCCGGCTCCGCGCCGCCCGGCGTCTCGACCCCGGGCTGAGGCATCGCGTCGTTCCTGTGACTGATGTGACGAACCGCGGTTAGGCTTCGCGCATGCGTCTTCCCCCGCTGCCGGCCGTGATCGTGGCCGTCCTCGCCGGCTCGGTCCTCGCCGCTCCCGCCGAGGCCACCTCCCCGCCCGCCCAGGTCGGCCTGGTCTCGATCACCCACGCCCAGACCTACGTGGCCGGTGGCACCACGCGCGCACGGATCCGGATCGCCTGGCCGGCGGCGAAGCGGGCCACCCGGTACCAGGTGTTCGTCGCCCGCACCAAGGCGAAGGTCGCCGCCCAGCGCACTCCGGTCAAGACCGTGCGCAAGCCCAGGGCGTGGATCCCCGACCTGAAGCGCGACACCACGTACTGGTTCCAGGTCCGCGCGATCAACGGCTCGCGTGTCGGCCCGCGGTCGGCCCGCGTCGCTCGGGTGACACCGATCGCCCAGGCCTCCCTCAGCCTGGCCACCCACCCGCGATACTCCCTGATGAGCTACAACGTCTGCTCCAACGCCTGCGAGAAGAAGCGCCCGTGGGCCAAACGCGAGCGCCACGTCGTCGACCAGATCCTCCAGGTGCGGCCCGACGTCGTCGCGGTCCAGGAGGCGAGCCGCTGGACGGCCGCGCGCATCCCCGGCTACACCGAGGCGCTTGGCGGTCGGGACAACCGCATCTTCTACCGCGACGCGGTGTTCGAGCAGGTGAAGCAGGAGGTCGACCCCGCGGCGACGGCGGCCTGCCGCACAGCCACCGGGCCACCCACCGAGCCCTGCGTCCTGCCGGTCGACGGGATCACGAAGCCGCCCGGCAAGGCCGCCCCGTGGGTCATGCTGCGCCACCGCAGGAGCGGCCAACAGGTCGTGTTCGTCGGCATCCACCTCCAGGTGGGCGACTCCGACGCGACTGCCCGACTCCGGGCCCGCCAGATGACCGCGATCATCGCCGGACTGCGCGAGCAGCTGGCCTGGTGGGGCCACGACCTCGAGCGGGTGCCGGTGGCGCTGATCGGCGACTTCAACACGAACCGAAGCCGCTCGAACAACGCGGTGTTCGAGAAGGTCATGAGACAGCACGGCTTCTGGGACGCGTACGAGCAGGCGCACCGGATCGTCCGCCAGCACCAGAACACCGCCAACCCGAACTGGCAGTGGCGGGTGCCCGGGATCGGCGTCACGTGGGGCGACCACGTCGACAAGGTGTGGGTCCGCCCCGGTCGCAGCATGGTCAAGCTCTGGAAGAACGCGGCGCGGATGAACGGCGACCGGTACGCCACCCCGCTTCCCTCGGACCACCATCCCCTGCTGGTGCGAGCCCAGCTGTCCTGAGCCGCGACCGCGCGGTCAGCCCTTCTTCTTGTGACGCGGCTTCCTCGTCGGGGCCGCACTCGTCTTCGGGGCACTCGTCGCGTCCGTGCCCTTCGGGCCGCGAGCCCGGCGCGCCGGGGGCCGGTTCCCGGACGCGGGCCGACGACGCTCCCCGCCGGGGGGACCCTGATCGGGCCGGATGTCGATCTTGCGGCCCGAGATGCGGGTGTCGACCAGCTGGTCGAAGACCTCGTCGGGAAGGTCCGCCGGCAGCTCGACGAGCGTGTGCTCCAGGCCGATCGTGATCTTGCCGAAGTCCGAGCGCTTCAGCCCGCCTTCGTTCGCCAGCGCGCCGACGACCATCGCCGGGCGGATCTTGTGGCGCTTGCCGACCGCGAGGCGGTACACCGCCATCCCCTCCGACACCGGGCGAGGCGTCCGCTCCCGCGGCTCGCGCGACGGTCGCGCCTCGCGGGGCGGGTCGGGCCGCAGGAAGAACTCCTTGTCGTCCTGGCTCATCACTGCGAGCGCGGCGGCGACGTCGGTCATGTCGACCTCGTTCTGGTGGGCGTACTGCTCGACCAGACCGCGGAAGACGTGGAACTGGGGGTCACCCATCGCGGCGGTGATCGACGCGGCGAAACGGTCGACGCGGCGGGCGTTGACCTCGTCCGGCGTCGGGACCGGCATCTGCTCGATCGGACGGCCCGAGACCCGCTCCAGCGCCTGCAGCATGCGCCGCTCGCGCGGCGTCACGAACACGATCGCATCGCCGGTGCGCCCCGCCCGTCCGGTGCGTCCGATGCGATGGACGTACGCCTCCGGGTCATGCGGGATGTCGTAGTTGATGACGTGCGTGATCCGATCAACGTCCAGACCGCGAGCCGCGACGTCGGTCGCCACGACGATGTCGATCGCGCCGCTCTTGAGGGCGCCGACCGTGCGCTCGCGCTGGGCCTGCACCAGATCGCCGTTGAGCGCGGCCACGCTCTGGCCGCGACTGCGCAGCTTCTCGGCGAGCTCCTCGGTCGCCTGCTTCGTGCGGACGAACACGATCATCCCGTCGGCCTGCTCGACCTCGAGGACGCGCGTCAGGGCGTCCAGCTTGTGGTGGTGCGAGACCGGCATCCACCGCTGACGCACGTTCGTCGTGCTGCGGGTGGCCTCGGGTGTCGAGATGTCCGCCGGATCGTGCAGATAGCGCTTGGCCAGCCGCCGGATCGCCGCCGGCATCGTCGCGGAGAACAACGCGACCTGCTTGTACTCGGGAGTCCCGGCCAGGATCCGCTCGACGTCCTCGGCGAAGCCCATGTTGAGCATCTCGTCGGCCTCGTCCAGCACGAGCATCTCCAGGCTCGACAGGTCGAGCGACCCGCGGTCGAGGTGGTCGATGACGCGACCCGGAGTGCCCACCACGACCTGCGCACCGCGCTTGAGTCCCTGCAGCTGGGCGCCGTAGCTCTGTCCCCCGTACACCGGCAGCACCCGCAGGCGCGAGCCCGCGGAGTAGCTGGTGACCGCCTCGCTCACCTGCAGGGCGAGCTCGCGGGTGGGCGCCAGCACGAGGGCCTGGGTGTGTGAGGCGTCCGGGTCCAGGCGTTGCAGCATCGGCAGGGCGAAGGCCGCGGTCTTGCCAGTTCCGGTCTGGGCCAGACCCACCACGTCACGCCCGCGCAGCAGCGCGGGGATCGCCTGGGCCTGGATGGGGCTGGGCGTCTCGTAGCCGAGTCCGCGGACGGCGGCGACCAGCCGCTCGTCCAGCCCGAGCTCGTCGAAGGAGGGTTCGTGGGACATCAGAGGTTCAATCCGGCCCGCACGTGCAAGCCTGCGTCGGGGTCGACGATCGGCTCCTGCGCGGCGGCGACGCCGTCGGCCAGGAGCGTCGCATCGACCGGGGTGTTGCGCTTGAGGTTCACCAGCGCGATCGGGCCGAGCTCGTGATGGCGGGCCGAGCTGCCGATCCGGCCGACGACCTTGTCGCCCCACAGCACGTCGGCGCCGTGGGCGGGCAGGTGCTCGACGGAGCCGTCGAGATGCAGCAGGGTCAGTCGTCGCGGCGGACGCCCCAGGTTGTGCACCCGTGCGACCGTCTCCTGACCGCGGTAGCAGCCCTTGTCCAGGTGGACCGCACGACCGAGGAGGCCGACCTCGTTCGGGATGGTCCGCTCGTCGGTGTCCAGCCCGAAGCGCGGAAGACCCTCCGCGATGCGCAGGGCCTCCCAGGCCAGCACGCCCACCGGGGTTCCCGCGACCGTCGTCACGTCGTCCACGAGCTCGGTGACGAGACCGTCGCGGTACCGACCGATGACCACGCGGTCGTCGACCGGAGCCACCTCGACACGCGACAGGAAGCGCATCCGGTCGAGGAACTCGATCAGCGCGGCGCCGGCCCCCGGCTCGGTGTGGGCCCAGAAGGTCTCGCCGTCGTCGACGCCGGAGAACGCGTGCTCGATGCGGCCCTGCGGCGTGAGCAGCAGGACGTCGGTCCACGTGTGCGGAGCCAGCCCCTCCAGGAACTGGGTGGTCAGCGAATGCAGCCAGGTCAGCCGGTCCGGGCCGGTGACCCGCAGGACGTCCCGGTGGGACAGGTCCACGAAGCCCTCCCCGGACAGCAGGGTCCGCTGTTCGGCGGCGAACGTCGCACCGTAGTGCGCCGCGACGCCCGTGTCGGGGGCGTCGGCCTCGACGGCGCCCGGACGGTCGAGCAGCGGACTAGACACGTTCGAGCTTCCCCCACAGGTGCGACTGCATCGGCTGGCCCTCGGCCGCCATGTCGTAGGCGTACATCAGCGCGCCCTCGACCAGCCCGTACATCCGCTGGCCCGCCGTGTACTCCTTGGCCGTGACCGTGCGGGCGACCACGTCGGTCGCGAGCGTCACCCGCGCGCCGTCGACCTGGCCGTACCAGATCTCGGCGTAGCCGGTCGGGTGGACGAGCACCAGCTCGAGGCCGCCCTCGCCGGAGGGACGCAGGAATCCGGTCTCCAACGCACCCGGCCGCAGCCGGTTGCCCTCGTCGTCGGTGATCCAGGTGCGGCTGAAGTAATGCAGGAACGGGCGTCCGTCGTGGGCGAACGCCACGTCCTGCTCGAAGCCGAACGCCTCGATCGTGGGGTACTCGCCACGGCCGTTGCCGTGCCAGTTGCCCAGCAGCCACGCGACCGGCATGAGGTCGGGATGCAGGTCGCTGGGAATCTGGAAGGCCATGCGGTCCATGCTATCGGGGCGTGACCAGCCTGCCAGCCTCGCTGGCTAGGCTCGGGGCGTGCGCGCAGTGGTACAACGAGTCAGCCGGGCCGAGGTTCGGGTCGCGGACCGCGTCGTCGGCAGACTCGACGGTCCCGGACTGGTCGTCCTGCTCGGCGTGACGCACGACGACACGGTCGAGGACGCCCGGCGTCTCGCCGCCAAGATCACCCGGCTGCGGATCATGGCCGACGAGCAGTCCGTCGACGAGATCGGCGGCGGCGTGCTGGCGGTCAGTCAGTTCACTCTGTACGCCGACACCCGCAAGGGCCGGCGACCCTCCTGGGGCGCGGCAGCGCCCGGCCCGGTCGCCGAACCGCTGTACGAGGCCTTCTGTGCGGCGGTGCAGGAGCACGGCGTCCCGGTCGAGCGCGGGGTGTTCGGCGCCGACATGCAGGTCGAGCTGGTCAACGACGGGCCCGTGACGATCCTCCTGGAGTCC
>JAJUII010000199.1 GCA_029265505.1 Aeromicrobium choanae | reverse complement strand
GCTCGCGCAGCTCGCCGGCGACGATGACCCAGTGCCCGTGGAGCTTGTAGGCGGGGATGGTGCGGGCGTCGATCCAGTTCATGATCGTGGGGACCGAGCAGTCGAGCAGGGTCGCGGCTTGGTTCGGGCTGAGGTAGGTGCCGTAGTTGGCGAAGACCTCGTCGAGGGCGTCGGGCAGGGCGTGGACGCGGCCGTCGCGGCCGGCCTCGAGGTGCCGGACGACTTCCTCGGCGAACACCACCCACAGCCTCCCGACCTTGTATCCGGGGAAGGTCCCCTCTTGGAGCCACTCGTACAGCGTGGACTTCGGGATCCCCAGGTTCTGGGCTGCACGCTCTACCGAGAGGGTGCCGCCATTCCCGAAGAGGGACCGTAGCGATTCCACGTCCTGAACTCCAAACATACACATTGGCGGAGATGTGGACAACGGTCCGCTGCCTGTGCCATCCTGGCAGAGCCTGGCCCCCTCGTGGGTGTGTCGGGTAACAATGAGCCGTCCCGCGGGGGGAGGGAATGGATGAGCAGTAAGAACCCGTATGAGGCGTTCTTGGCCTCGCCGGGCACGTCGTCTGCTGCTGATTCGTCACCTGCACCGTCGCAGGCAGCCATGAAGGCTAAGCGTGGTCGGCCGGCTGGACCGGCCGCGTTCGGGGCGCTCATGCCGCAGCGCGCGGTGACGCTGCCCGATGCCGTGGATCGGCTCCCGGTGTGGGGGTGGGACCGCGACGAGCCGGTGTGGTGGCTCGGCGTGCACGGCGGCGCGGGGGAGACCACCCTGGCGGCGGCGTCGGGCGTCGGCAGGGCCGCGAGCCACATGTGGCCGCGCACACCCTCGGGACGCGCTCAGGTTCTTCTGGTTGCCAGGACGAACCTGCACGGGCTCAACGCGCTGCGGCGCGCCGCCCAGCAGTGGGCGGCGGGCGACAGCGCGGGTGCGGTGGTGATCGGGGCGGTGCTGGTCGCGGACCAGCCGAAGCCGTTGCAGCGACCGCTGCGTGATCTGCAGCGCGTGGTCTCCGGCGGTGTTCCTCGGACCTGGGTGGTGCCGTGGGTGCCGGCCTGGCGGGTCGAGGAGGTCACCGAGCAGAACGTGCCCAGCTCAGTGAAGAAGGTTCTGGCGTCGGCGACCGCCGACATCGTCATCCAGTAGGGAGCAGCAGCAATGTCGTCTACCGGGGCCTGGTGGGGGCGTTCCCCGATGGTGACCCGACGCCGCCGCCGGGTGAGCTGGCGGGGGCGTTCTCGACGATCATCGGTGTCGCGAAGTGGATCGGTCTCGGCGTCGCGGTGATCGCGATGGTGGTTCTCGGGATCATGCTCATCACCAGCCGCAGCGGCGACGGACAGCGTCACGTCGGCCGGCTGGGCTACATCCTCGGCGGTGTCTTCATCGTCGTGAGCGCGGCGACGTTGCTGGCGTTCCTCACGGGGTACTGAGCCGCCACCGCTTGGCGGGCTAGGAGAGACGTGACCAATGACCGATCGCGAACCTGACGAGGGACGCGCGGGGCTGCGCAGTCCGGCCTGGATCATCTCGGCCATCCTGATCATCGCGGTCCTGATCGTCGGGGGCGCCGCGATCCTGTGGCCACGCGGGGATACTCCCCCCGAGGAGCCCACGACAGAACCCACCGCTGACCAGACCACAGCATCCGCGAGCCCAGATGCCTCCTTCTGCGGTCTGGATGCTGGCGATCAAACGATCCCTACCGAGCCACCGGATGACGCCTCTTGGACGCTCCACGGGACGTTCGCGGCACCGAGCATCCAGGGTGTGGGGCCCGGGGTGGTTGAGACCGATGGTCTCGCCCACTGCTTCGCGCAGTCACCTACCGGTGCGGTTCTTGCGGCCATCAACTACTGGGGCATGGGGGCGGTCGACCCGTTCTTCGGTCTCGACGAGCGCCTGGTCGCAGATACCCCGGAGGCGCGGCAAGCGCGCCAAGACCAGGAGGACGCGAGCGGAGAGGCCGAGACCGACATTCCGGTGTACCAGCTGGCCGGCTTCGAGGTCACGAACTACGCAGACGACGTCGCCCAGGTCAATGTTGTGCTGCGGGTATCTGAATCAGCCCAGCTCCTGCTCGCGCCTACACCGCTGCGCTGGGAGGCGGGGGACTGGCACTACGTCTACCCACCCAACGGGGATCCGGGGTTCAGAGCGATTGACGCGAGCTATGGCTTCATCGAGTGGGCGGGCGTCTGATGTGCATCCCGATGCCGTACTGCCTCATAGGCGGCGCGATCGGAGGGTCTGTCGACGGGGCGATCGCTTTCGTGAGTCGGGTGGTGGGGTGTGGCTTGCGTCAGCCGATACGACAGTCGAGGGTCGGGTGCCGAAGCCCGGCCAGACCCGCGCTGTCAGCGCAGCGACTCCTCGAGGGACGACAGTCCGCGGAGCGCGTCTACATCCTGCCTAAGGGCCGGATCGACGCCCTCCGGAGCTACCAGTTCGTCGCCGCGGATCTCTAGCGATCCAGCGCCGATCCCGACCACGCCATAGGTCTCGCCGTTGTCGTAAGCAAGGAGAAACATGACGGCCGGTCGCCCTTCCTCCGCCGAGTAGATGGCGTCCTCGGTAGACCGAGGCGACATCTGAGTGATCTCGATGACCTGTCCGGCGAGTTCGGCATCGCCCTGCAGCACTTCGTTCACCCGAAAGCTCCATAGATCCAGTTCTATGCCCCGATCTCCCTCTATGAAGCCGCCGTCGCCCTCTTCGTAAAGGTCAGCCTCATCAACTGTCCTCGAGAGCTCGATGAACTCGCCGACGGCGACGACGTCGGCGTCCTCGCCGAGGTCAGCCACTGACGTGTAGACAGGACCATCGAGACCGGTTGTTCGATCCGGCGAACAGGCTACGGTTCCTAGCATCAGCGCCAGGGCAACCGGCGCGGCCACCACAACTCGCCTCATGGTCTCCCCCCCCCCATCGTCTAACTGACCTGCAGGAAC
The DNA here is from genome assembly GCA_029265505.1 of Aeromicrobium choanae. GTDB lineage: Bacteria > Actinomycetota > Actinomycetes > Propionibacteriales > Nocardioidaceae > Aeromicrobium > Aeromicrobium choanae_A. Next base: position 1,488 of record JAJUII010000199.1, on the reverse strand, counting down.
ATCAGTACTCCGCGTGAACGCCATTGCGGTCGTCTAGCCAGGGCGCTGTCCCTGCCCATCCGCAGTCCCACTTGTTCTTCCCTTGCACCATCACCGCCGGGGTCTGAGAGCAAGTGCGGGTCACATGAGCCAGGCCCTGGATGTGGCCGAACTCGTGTATCGCCACCAGCTTGCGCTGCGTGCTGTTCAGTTTCCCGGTGGTGTCCAGGTTCCAGTAGAAGGGAATCTGACTGCCGGCACAGATCTTCGCCCAGCTGATCGACGCCCAGTACGACTCGCCGGGACGGGACGCCGCGCGTGCACCGCGAACGCGCGTGTGAGGTTCGAGCGCCCGAACCGCTTCTCGAGCACCAGCACGTCCGCACCGGCCTCGGCCAGGTCGCCGGCGAGCAACAGACCGGTCGGCCCCGCCCCGACGACGACGACGTCCGCACCGGCCCCCGGGCTCACGACCTCACCTCGTGCACGTGCTCGACGCTACGGCCCGGCCCCGGGCTCCGTCCAGGGCTCCGACCTCGGGTATGCTGGCCCGCGTTGCCTCGGCGAGGGACGTCGGACGGCCGTGCCACTCGGCCGCCGCGTGATCCTACGCACCGACAGTCCGTGATCGACGTGGTGGGGCGCTCGCGTGAGCGCTGTCCGCCCGGTGTCCCGCGTCGAGGAGCACCCGTTCTCCCCACGACGAAAGCGCACTCCCATGGCTGACAACACCACGCTCGCCGCCACCGTCCGCACCGAGTTCGGCAAGGGCGCCGCCCGCCGCACCCGCCGCGCGGGCCAGATCCCCGCGGTCCTCTACGGGCACGGCTCCGACCCGATCCACCTCGCGCTCCCCGGCCACGACACGTTCCTCGCGCTCAAGGGCAACGCGAACGCGCTGCTCACGCTCGAGTTCGACGGCCGCTCGGAGCTCGCGCTCACCAAGGACGTGCAGCGCGACCCGGTGAAGCGCACCATCGACCACGTCGACCTCGTCATCGTGCGTCGCGGCGAGAAGGTCGTCGTCGACATCCCCGTCCACGTCGAGGGCGAGTCCGCGCCCGGCACGATCCACACGGTCGAGTCGCAGACCCTGTCGGTGCGCGCCGAGGCCACGCACATCCCGGAGGCGCTCACCGTCTCGATCGAGGGCCTCACCGAGGCCGACGACGTCCGCGCCGCCTCGGTGCCGCTGCCCGACGGCGTCGAGCTCGAGACCGACGGCGACACCGTCGTCGTCTCGATCACGGTCCCGCGCGCGAGCGCCGACGACCTCGAGGCCGACGAGGCCTCCGCCGCCGCGGGCGCCTCGGCGGGCGAGGCCGGCGAGGCCGCTGCGGAGAACGATGGCTCGGAGTCCGGCTCCGACGAGTCCTGACCCGGGTCTCGTCCATGGCCGACGGTGCACACCTCGTCGTCGGGCTCGGGAACCCGGGCCCGGCGTACGCGGGCAACCGGCACAACGTCGGCCACATGGTGCTCGACGTGCTCGCCCGGGACGTCCCGGGC
>JAJUII010000100.1 GCA_029265505.1 Aeromicrobium choanae | reverse complement strand
TGATCGTCCCGTCCACCAACTCGGTGGTCGAGCCGGAACTCCAGGGTCATGCTCCGGAGGGAGTGGCCTTCTACGCCACTCGTGTCCCGGTCGCGGAGGTTGCGACCGAGGCGGAGAAGGTCGACAGTCTGCTGGCGATGCACGACCGGCTCCCGGCTGCCGCAGCGGAGCTGGGCTCGCTCGGCCCGGACGCCCTCGCGTACGCGTGCACCTCGGGAAGCTTCCTCGGGGGACGCGACGTGGACGCCGAGACCTGTGCGTCGCTGCGCGCGGCGAGCGGGGTGCCGGCGTACACCACCTCCACGGCGGTCACCGCGGCTCTGCGCGCTCTGGGAGCTCGCAGGCTCGCGGTCGTCACGCCGTACGTCGCCCCGGTGGCTGCTGGGGCCGTGACCTATCTGGCCCAGACCGGGTTCGAGGTCGTCGGTCGAGCGGACCTGGGGTTGCTGTCGAACCTCGAGAAGGGTCGGTTGCCGGTATCGGCCAGCGAGGAGCTGGTACGCCAGGTCGACCTCGCCGGGGTCGATGCGGTGATGATCAGCTGTACGAACTGGCGGACCATCGACCGGTTGGCGGTGCTCGAGCGGGACCTCGGCGTTCCCGTGGTCTCGAGCAACCTGGCCACGATGTGGGCCGGTCTGCGTCTTGCCGGCATCGCTGACGGCGGGCCGGACGTGCGCCTGATGCAGCTGCCCGGGGACGAGCTGCAGGCGCGGTTGGAGGGCACGTGAGCACGCCGGTCCTGGTCCAGCGTCAGGTGGTCAGCGTCGGCGGCTCGTCGGTGCACCTGCGCACCGTGACCCCCTCGGGGGGTGTCGCCCCGGACGTGCCTCCGTTGGTGCTGGTCCATCAGTCACCGCTGTCGTCACGGCGCTTCGCGCCGTTGCTCGAGCGACTGGGGGTCTGGACGACCGCCCTGGCGCCCGACACGCCGGGCTATGGCGACTCGCCCCCGCTCGCGACCGAGACCTCCGTCGAGGACCTGGCGGCGGCACTCTGGGCTGCTGTCGACCAGCTCGTCGGCGGACCGGTCCGGGTCCTGGGGCGTGCGACGGGCGCCGTGCTGGCGGCCGAGCTCGCCGCGTCGCGTCCGGAGCGCGTGCAGCACCTGGTGCTCCATGGTGTGCCGCTCTACACCCCGGAGGAGTCCGCCTCCCGCCTGGCGGGCTTCGCTCCGCCGTACGTCCCGGACGCTGCCGGTTCCCACCTGGCGTGGATCTGGAACCGTGTGCAGGGCGAGTATCCCTGGGCGCCACCGGAGCTGGTCACGTCCTTCGTGGCCGACTACCTGGCTGCCGGTCCCGACTTCGCCACGGCCTATCGCGCGATGTGGCGTTATGACCTCGATGCCGCGTTACGCGTGATCGAGTCCGCGGGGGTCCGCACGACGCTGCTCGCCGGCGGACGTGACCGGATCGGCTATATGCACGAGCGGGCGCGCGCCCGCATCACCTGGGCCGACGAGCACGTCCTCCCGGAGGCGACCGACTTCGTCGCCGAACAGGACCCGGACGGGTTCGACCGCTTGCTGCGCCACGTGTTCGTGACTGCGGTTGCGGGTGGTCGAGATCGCGTTGACGCCGATGAAGCGGGAGACGTACGCTCCCGTTAGCGGAACGGCGTATCTGTCAGCGGAACAACGAGAGTCGAGGAGAACCCCCATGCAGGACGGACCACTCACCGGGATGCGCGTCATCGACGCGTCGACGATCCTGGCCGGCCCGTTGTGCTGCCAGATCCTGGGCGACTTCGGCGCCGACGTGATCAAGATCGAGCACCCCACGGCCGGCGACAGCATGCGCGGCCACGGCGAGTCGAAGGACGGCGTGCCGCTGTGGTGGAAGGAGATCTCCCGCAACAAGCGCACGATCGGCCTGAGCCTGTCCGACCCCGACGGCGCGGCCGCGTTCCGTGCGCTGGCGAAGACCGCCGACGTCATCGTCGAGAACTTCCGTCCCGGCACGCTCGAGCGTTGGGGGCTCGCCCCCGAGACGCTCCGTGCCGAGAACCCCGGTCTGGTGGTCCTGCGGATCACCGGGTTCGGTCAGACCGGGCCGTACGCCTCACGCGCCGGCTTCGGCACCCTCGCCGAGGCGATGAGCGGCTTCGCCCACCTCACCGGTCAGCCGGACGGTCCGCCGACCCTGCCGGCCTTCGGACTGGCCGACAGCATCTGCGGCATCGCCGGCTCCTCGGCCGTGTCGATGGCGCTGCTGGCCCGCGAACGCAACGGGGGTCGCGGCCAGGACATCGACGCGAGCCTGTTGCTGCCCATTATGACTGCGGTGGGCCCGGGTGCGACGTACTACCAGCAGAACGGCACCATCGGGCAGCGCCACGGCAACCGCTCGACCAACAACGCCCCGCGCAACACCTACCAGACCGCAGACGGTTCCTGGGTCGCCATCTCCACCAGCGCCCAGCGGATCGCCGAGAAGGTGATGGAACTGGTCGGTCACCCCGAGGTGATTGACGAGCCGTGGTTCGCCTCCGGCCACACCCGCGCCCAGCACGCCGACCTGCTCGACGGGTACGTCGGCGACTGGATCGCGCAGCGCACGCGCGACGAGGTCGTCGCCGAGTTCACCGCTGCCGGTGCCGCCGTCGCCCCGGTCTACGACGCCCGCGACCTCGCCGAGGACGAGCACGTCCGCGAGACCGGCATGCTCCACACCGTCCCCGACGAGGACCTCGGCGACGTGCTGATGCATGACGTCATGTGGCGGATGTCCGAGACGCCCGGCCGCATCCGGTTCACCGGCCGCTCCCTGGGCGCGGACACCGACGAGGTCCTGACCGAGGCCGGCCTCTCCACCGACCAGATCACCGACCTGCGCCGTCGCAAGGTCATCGCCTGATCCCGTTCACTTCCGCCTCGCCGTACGGCAACCACCCACGAGTAGACGAAGGACGACACCACGTGACGACCGTGAGTCCATCCGCCCCCGCGCCGCTGTTGGCGGCCCTGAGCGACGGAGTGGAGGTGTTCGACCTCGGCCGGCAGTACGCGGTCGGGATGCCGCAGTCGCCGAACCACCCCGCCTACTGGCACGCGCTGCCCCGTCGCCACGGCGACATGGTGCGCAGCGACGGCGGATCGGCGGCCAACGACATGATCAGCATGGGTACACACGTCGGCACCCACATCGACGCGCTGTCCCACGTGTCCCACGAGGGCAAGTTGTACGGCGACCTCGCGGTCGAGGACGCACTGGCCGGCGGCCGGTACGACAAGCTCGGTGCCCACACCATCGACCCGATGGTCTGCCGCGGCGTCCTGCTGGACGTGCCGGCAGCCCTCGGCACCCCGCAGGGGTGCGAGGCGGGCTACGAGATCACCCGCGCCGACCTCGAGGCCACCGTGGAGCGGCAGGGGACACGACCGGAGGAGGGCGATGTCGTCCTCATCCGCAGCGGCTGGGGTCAGCTGTTCGCCGAGGGAGCGCCCTACGTGGGTGGCGAGTCCGGCGTGCCGGGCGTCGGCGAGGACGGGGCGCGCTGGATCGCCGAGCACCACGTGCGCGCCGCCGGTGCCGACACGATCGCGTTCGAGCGCCTGGCGCCCGGCGCCGGTCACGCCGTCCTTCCGGCCCACCGGGTCCTGCTCGTCGAGAGCGGCATCTACATCATCGAGGCGATGGACCTCGAGGCGCTGGCCGCGGCCGGGCACCACGAGTTCCTCTTCGTGCTCTCGCCCCTGGCGCTCTACGGCGCGACGGGCTCGCCCGTGCGTCCCCTGGCGGTGATCTCCCGTGGCTGACCAGACCTCCGCGGCCACCCCCGAGCTGACCCTCGCCCAGCAGCTGGGCGAGTTCGCCGCGACCGTGGCTCGCGACGGCGTGCCGGAGGACGTCGCGCGCAGCGTGGTGCAGCGCGTCGTCGACGTGCTGGGTCTCTGCGTCGCCGCGCACGTGCTGCCCACCAGCAAGGCGGCGATCGGCTTCGCCGTCGACGCGGGTGGCGCCGAGCGCGCGACCGCGGTCGGCGTCGGCCGTCGTCTCCCGGCGCCGGCAGCGGCGTTCGTCAACGGCGTCCTGGCACACTCCCTGGACTACGACGACACCCACCTCCCGTCGGTGCTGCACCCCAGCGCGAACGTCGTCCCGGCCGCGCTCGCGGCTGCCGAGGACGCCGGCGCCTCGGGTGAGGACGTCGTCCGCGCGGTCGCCGTCGGTCTCGAGGTCGCCGTCCGTCTCGGGATGGCCGGCTACGACGAGAAGCTCGGCAACTCGGTGTTCTTCGAGCACGGTCAGCACGCCACCTCGATCTGCGGCGCCATGGGTGCTGCGGTGGCGGCGGCGATGGTCCAGGGTCTCGACGCCGACGGCGTCGTCCACGCTCTCGGCCTGGCGGCCTCGCGGGCCTCGGGCATCCTCGAGGCGAACCGCACCGGTGGCACCGTCAAGCGCCTGCACTGCGGCTGGGCCGCGGAGGCCGGCGTGGCGGCGGCGCAGCTGGTCAAGCGCGGCTTCACCGGCCCGCCGTCAGTCCTGGAGGGCCGCTTCGGCTTCTTCGAGTCCTGGCTCCACGGCTCGCGCATCGACTACGACGCGGTCAGCGTCGGGTTGGGTACGGAGTGGGCCGTCCCCGGGATCTTCTTCAAGCCCTATCCGGCCAACCACTTCACCCACGCCGCTGTCGACGCCGGCATCGAGCTGCGGGAGCGGGGCGTCCGTCCGGAGGACATCGTCCGGCTCGAGCTCGGCGTGCCCGCAGCTGCGCTGCGCACGATCGGGCAGCCGATCGAGGTCAAGCGGGCCCCGGACACCGGCTACCAGGCGCAGTTCAGCGGTCCGTACGCCCTCATCGCCGGGTTGCTGGGCGGCGGGGGTCTGGGGGTCGCGCTGAGCGACTACACCGACGAGCTGGCGCGGGACCCGCAGCGCCGCGGCCTGATGGCGAAGGTCGACGTCGTCGCCGATCCCGAGTGCGATGAGATCTTCCCCCACCAGTTCCCGGCCAAGGTCGTCGCCGAGCTCGCCGACGGCCGTACGGAGCAGGTCGCCATCCTCGCGAACCGAGGTGGCCCCGAACGTCCGCTCAGCGACGAGGAGCTCGCGGTGAAGTTCCGCGAGAACGCCGCGGGCGAGCTGGCCGGTCCGGTCGTCGCCGAGATCGAGGCGCGCCTGCGGGACCTGCGCACGCTGCCCTCCCTCGACGAGCTGATGAGCCTGTTCGTCCCGACCCCGGCACCCCGCGACTGACCGCGGCGCTGTCGCATCCCACAAGACAGGAAGGCGATCTCCCGATGGATCTGCTGATCAAGAACGTCCGAGCCGTCACTCCCGACAACGCAGAGCCGGTCGTGGCCGACATCGCGGTGAGCGGGGGCAGGATCACCGAGATCGGTCCCGACCTCACCCCGACCGACGGCGCCCGGGTCGTCGACGGCCGTGGCCGCCTCGCGTTCCCCGGTGTGGTGGACGCCCACCAGCACTGGGGTATCTACAACCCGCTCGGTGAGGATGCGGCGATCGAGAGCCGCGCCAACGCCCAGGGCGGTGTCACCACCGGCATCACCTACATGCGCACCGGCCAGTACTACCTCAACAAGGGTGGCGAGTACGCCGACTTCTTCCCCGAGGTCCTTGCGGCCACGGAGGGCAAGTCGTACGTCGACTACTCGTTCCACCTCGCGCCGATGATGAGCAAGCACATCGAGGAGATCCCCTCGCTCGTCAGCGACCACGGGGTCACCTCGTTCAAGGTGTTCATGTTCTACGGCAGCCACGGTCTGCACGGTCGCTCGGCGGACCAGAACTCCTTCCTCATGATCCCCGAGGGCGAGCGCTACGACTACGCGCACTTTGAGTTCGTCATGCGCGGCGTCCAGAAGGCCCGAGAGCAGTTCCCGGACCTCGCCGACGAGATCTCGCTCTCGCTGCACTGCGAGACGGCCGAGATCATGTCGGCCTACACCAAGATGGTCGAGGAGGCCGGTGAGCTCTCCGGGCTCGAGGCCTACCACGCCAGCCGTCCCCCGCACTCCGAGGGCCTGGCGATCTCGATCGCGTCCTACCTCGCTCACGAGACCGGGCTGCCGACGATCAACCTGCTGCACCTGACCTCCCGCAAGGCGGTCGACGCGGCGCTGCGGATGTCGCAGGCGTTCCCGCACATCAACTTCCGCCGCGAGGTGACCGTCGGCCACCTGCTGGCCGACATCCACACCGCCAGCGGCATCGGCGCCAAGGTCAACCCGCCGATCCGCCCGCGCGAGGACGTCGAGGCCCTGTGGGAGTACCTCCTCGACGGCAAGATCGACTGGGTCGTCTCCGACCACGCCTGCTGCAAGGACGAGGCGAAGTTCGGGGAGGACCGCGACGACGTGTTCGTCGCCAAGTCCGGCTTCGGCGGCGCTGAGTACCTCCTGGCCGGCATGGTCACCGAGGGCACCAAGCGAGGTCTGTCGGTCGGCCGCATCGCGGAGCTGATCGCGAAGAACCCTGCCGAGCGGTTCGGCCTGCGGTCCAAGGGTCAGCTGGCGGTCGGCTTCGACGCCGACATCGCGCTGGTCGATGACAACGTGTCGTGGACGGTGCGGGCCGAGGATTCCGAGTCGGCGCAGGAGTACACGCCGTTCGAGGGCTTCGACATGACCGCCAAGGTGACCGACACCTTCGTCCGTGGCCACCAGGTCTACGGCGACGGCAAGGTGCTCGGTGAGCCCACCGGGCAGTACCTCGCGCGTCCCCTGACGCGGGGCTGAGCCGATGTCCTCCCAGCCGGCACCGGCGCGCAGCTACCTCTATGTGCCCGGTGATCGCCCCGACCGCTTCAGCAAGGCGGCCGGCAGCGGTGCCGACGCCGTCGTCCTCGACCTCGAGGACGGCGTCGGCCCGGCCGGGAAGGACGCCGCCCACGCCGCGGTCACCGACCACGTCCGCACCCCCGGGGTGCAGTGGTGGGTGCGGTTGGACCCGGCGCGGCTCGACGACGGCGTGCGCGCGGCCGTCCAGCCCGGGACCACGGGTGTGTTCGTGCCGTCGGCCGAACCCGAACTGCTCGCGCGTGTCGACGAGGTGCTCACCGTCGTCGAGGACGAGCGGGGCCTCCGGCCACTGGCCGTGATCGGCCTGCTCGAAACGGCGTACGGCGTCGCCGAGGTGCGCGCCGTTGCGGCCGCACCTCGGGTCCACCGGTTGGGGATCGGCGAGGCCGACCTGGCCGCCGAGCTCGGCATGCAGCCCGATCCTGACCACCGCGAGCTCTGGGCGATCCGCAGCGACGTCGTCGTGGCCAGCGCCGTCGCTCGTGTCGCGGCGCCGGTCGGTCCGGTGCAGACCGACGTCACCGATCTCGAGGCGCTTGCCTCGTCGACCGCGCGACTCGTGCGCCAGGGCTTCGCGGCCCGCACCCTGATCCATCCGCGTCAGGTGCCGGTCGTTCATGAGGCCCTGGCGCCGTCGCCGGCCGAGGTCGCGGACGCGGAGGCCGTGGTCGCGGCGTTCGAAGCGGCGGAGCGGGACGGCAGCGGGGTCGCCCTCGACCCCCGGGGCAAGCTCGTCGACCTCGCTGTGGTCCGGTCCGCACGCGCCGTGCTCGCGCGGGTCGCACGCGACCACTCCTGACCACCGGCACCCGGTGCCGGTCCACCCGCCGCCTGGGTGTTGACTGCGCGGGTGACCCGCGACGACTCCCGCCGTACCTCGGCGCTGCTGGGGTTGCTGTTCGGGTTGGCCGGGATGGGCTCGTCGTCGGCCTCGATCGCGCTGGTGCCGATGGCCGCCGACCTCGACGTGACCGTCGGCGTCGCGACCTGGGCGATCAGCCTCTACATCCTGGCGCTGGCGATCACGACCGCGCTCTACGGCCGCATCGCCGACCTGGTCGGGGTGCGGATCCCGCTTCTCGCCGGGGTCGGGCTGATGAGCCTCGGCGCGGTCATCGCGGCGCTGGCGCCCGCCTTCGAGGTCATCGTCATCGCCCGCCTGCTCCAGGGGATGGGCGCGGCAGCTGTGCCGACGCTCGGCGTGACGCTGCTGACGACGCGGTACGAGGGACCCATCCGCGGCGTCGCGCTCGGCCGGCTGGCCGGCGTGTCCGCGGCGGTGACCTGCGCCGGTCCGCTCATCGGTGGGATCGTCGAGCACACCATGGGCTGGCGCGCGGTGATGATGCTGCCCGTGCTCGGCACCCTGGTGCTGCCGTTCCTCCTGCGCTCGTTGCTCGGCGGTGGCAGCGGCGCGACGCTCGACCTGCTGGGCGCGTTCCTCGTCTCCGTCACCGCCGGCGGGCTGATCCTGGTGGTGCAGTCACCCTCGACCGGCGTGCTCGTCGCGGTCGTCGGTCTCGTGCTGATGCTGCTGGGCACGCCGAGCGTCGTCTGGCGGGTACGGCGTCGACCGCACGGCTTCCTGCCACGGGACGTGATCGGCAACGGACCCCTGGTCCGCAGCGCGGTCGCGGCGGCCGCGATCCCCGCCGCCTGGTTCGCGTTGCTCGTCGCGCTGCCTGCGGCGCTCATCGAGGAGGGGTGGGAGACCTGGCAGATCGGACTGCTGCTGATGCCGGCGGCGTTCGTCGCGCTGGTGATCCCGCCCGTCACCGGGCGACTCATCGACACCTTCGGACCATTCCGGACCATCGCCACCGCCTGCGCCGCTGCTGCCGCCGCGCTCGTCGCAACCGGGCTCGGCGTCTACTTCGTGGCACCCCCGCTGCTGCTGGCCGCGATGGTTCTCACCACCGTCGC
>JAJUII010000023.1 GCA_029265505.1 Aeromicrobium choanae | reverse complement strand
CGGGGTGGGCTATCCGGGTATCACCCGATTCGTCGCTGTGTCGTGACGAGGGTCGTGTCATCGGGGACGGCCGGCTTCCGTGGCCTCGTCACCGCCGTCCCCGCCCGGAAGCAGCGAAGCGACCGCGTGCGCGAACGCGGCCACGCGCTGTCGTGGGGAGGGGGAGGGACGGTGGTCGTCTGACGACCAGTTCCGGCGTCGGCGCCACGGCACGGTCACAGCCACACGACAGGGCCGCGACCACGTCGTGCGGAGGTGGTCGCGGCCCGGTGGGGACGTGTCGCGCCGTGAGGCGGCGGGTGGGTCAGCCGCCGAGCAGCTCGCGGGCGAGCCGTGCCGTCTCGGACGGCGTCTTGCCCACCTTGACGCCGGCGGCCTCGAGGGCCTCCATCTTCGCCTGCGCGGTGCCGGCGGAGCCGGACACGATCGCGCCGGCGTGGCCCATCGTCTTGCCCTCGGGGGCGGTGAAGCCCGCGACGTAGCCGACGACCGGCTTGGTGACGTTGGCCTTGATGTACTCGGCCGCGCGCTCCTCGGCGTCGCCGCCGATCTCGCCGATCATGACGATCGCCTTGGTGTCGGGATCGTTCTCGAACGCCTCGAGCGCGTCGATGTGGGTGGTGCCGATGATCGGGTCGCCGCCGATGCCGATGGCCGTCGTGAAGCCGAAGTCACGCAGCTCGTACATCATCTGGTAGGTCAGCGTGCCGGACTTCGACACCAGGCCGATCGGGCCGGCGCCGGCGATCGTCGCCGGGGTGATGCCGGCCAGCGCCTGCCCGGGGCTGATGATGCCGGGGCAGTTCGGACCGATGATGCGCGTCTTCTTGCCCTGGGCGTACGCCCAGAACTCGGCGGTGTCCTGCACCGGGACTCCCTCGGTGATGACCACGAGCAGGCCGATCTCGGCGTCGATCGCCTCGACGACGGCGTCCTTGGTGAACGCCGGCGGGACGAACACGACCGACACGTTCGCGCCGGTCTTCTCGATCGCCTCGGCGACCGTGCCGAACACGGGCAGCTCGACGTCGTTGCCGTCGGCGTCGACGTGCTGGACGGTCGTGCCGGCCTTGCGCGCGTTGACGCCGCCGACCACGTTCGTGCCGGACTTCAGCATCAGCGCCGTGTGCTTGGTGCCCTCGCCGCCGGTGATGCCCTGGACGATGACCTTGGACTCGGAGTTCAGGTAGATAGCCATGTTCGCCCCTTACGCGTTCGCGAGCTCGGCGGCCTTGTCGGCGGCACCGTCCATGGTGTCGACGAGCGTGACCAGCGGGTGGTTGAGTTCCTCGAGGATGGCGCGGCCTTCCTCGACCTTGTTGCCGTCCAGGCGGACGACGAGCGGCTTGGTGGCCTCGTCGCCGAGGATCTCCAGCGCGCCCTTGATGCCGTTGGCCACGGCGTCGCACGCCGTGATGCCGCCGAAGACGTTGACGAACACGCTCTTGACCTGCTCGTCGTTGAGGATCACGTCCAGGCCGTCGGCCATGACCTGCGCCGAGGCGCCGCCGCCGATGTCCAGGAAGTTGGCCGGCTTGACGCCGCCGTGCTTCTCGCCGGCGTAGGCGACCACGTCGAGCGTGCTCATGACCAGGCCTGCGCCGTTGCCGATGATGCCGACCTCGCCGTCGAGCTTGACGTAGTTGAGGCCCTTGGACTTGGCCTTGACCTCCAGCGGGTCGGTGGCGTCGTCGTCGACGAACTGCTCGTGGTCGGGGTGACGGAACGAGGCGTTGTCGTCGAGCGAGACCTTGCCGTCGAGCGCCTCGAGCTTGTCGCCCTCCAGGCGGGCGAGCGGATTGACCTCGACGAGGGTGGCGTCCTCCTCGACGAAGACCTTCCACAGGGACTGGATCATCGAGACGGCCTGCTCGGCGAGCTCGGCCGGGAACTTGGCCTCCTCGACGATGGCGCGCGCCTTGGCCTCGTCGACGCCCGTGATCGGGTCGATGGCGATCTTGCGGACGGCCTCGGGGTTGGTCTTGGCGACCTCCTCGATCTCGACGCCGCCCTCGACGCTGGCGATGCACAGGTAGCCGCGGTTGGCACGGTCGAGCAGGAAGGAGAAGTAGTACTCCTCGACCGGCGGGGTGGCCGGGGTGACCAACACGCGGTTGACGGTCAGTCCCTTGATCTCCATGCCGAGGATGTTCGAGGCGTGCTCGAAGGCCTCGTCGGGGTTCTTGGCGATCTTGACGCCACCGGCCTTGCCGCGGCCTCCGGCCTTGACCTGCGCCTTGATCACGGTCACGCCGCCGAGCTGCTCGGCGACGGCCTTGGCCTCCTCGGCCGTGGTGACCACGGTGCCGAGCGTGACCGGAACGTTGTGCTTGGCGAAGAGCTCCTTCGCCTGGTACTCCATCAGATCCACGGGGACGTCCTTAGTGGTGGGATTCGCTGTGGTGACGGCGACGCCGGCAGAGATCGCGACGTCGCCGAAGCCCTCGCGACTTTACCCGTCCATTCTGGGCCCCTTCGGGCCGGGTTCCGTAAACATGAGTTGAGTCACCGTCTCGTCATGCGGACTGGCGGCCGCGACTTTCCTCTGGTATCCCCGACCGGATCGCGGGACGGTCCGGTGAAGGGTTGGAATCGGCCGCCGGGGTTCCCCTAAACTCGCCGAGTCCGTTTGCCTGACCCCCGGAGGCGCACGAATGGCCGAACACGGTCGCTCCCCCCAGAGCGGTCGGTCGACCCCGAACGCACCCGCCGGCATGGACCGTCCCTCCTCCCGCACGGTCGGTCGCCGCCGTGCTCCCCGACCGGTCGACGCCGACTCCGAGTCCACGATTCAGTTGACGGCCGTCCAGCCGGAGTCCGTGTCGCAGACCTACACCGTCGGACGGCGCGCGAAGCGTCCCGAGCCGGTCGTGGGCACCCGCCGCGCGGCCCGTCCCGTCGACGGTCTCGTGGTCAACCCCGCGCCCCACGCCCCCCGGTCCCGGATGAGCGAGGCGCCGACCCGGACCGCACCGGTCGAGAACACGATCGTCTTCCCCGCCGTGGGCGAGCTCCCCGAGGGCCGGATCCCCGGCGCCCGGGCGCGCCGTCGTGCGGAGGCCGCCGCCTCCTCGACGACCGGTCGCCTGCGCCTCATGGCGGGCGCCGCCGCGCTCGTCGTGGCCGCGGTCGGCTCGATCACTGTCACCAGTCCCGGTCTGCTCGCCGGTGCCGACGCGGCGCTGGCCCAGAGCTACGTGGACGCGAACGCGACCAACGCGGTCGACGTGTCGCGCAGCTACGACCGCGAGCTGGCCATCCAGCAGCCGCTGCAGGCTCAGCAGAAGCAGAAGGCGCTCGCCGAGTACAACGCCCGGATCAATCGCCGCAGCGAGGCGCGCGCCGACGAGATCACCCGCAACCAGTGGGTCATCCCCGTGGTCGGCTACCGCATCACCGCGCGCTACGGCCAGGGCGGCGGCTACTGGAGCAGCGGACGCCACACGGGTCTGGACTTCGCCGGCCCCTCCGGATCGCCGATCGTCTCGGTCGCCGCGGGCACCGTGACCGACACCGGCTACGAGGGCGCCTACGGCAACCGCACCATCATCACCCTCGAGGACGGCACAGAGGTCTGGTACTGCCACCAGAGCTCGGTCAACGTCTCGGTCGGTCAGAAGGTGGCCCCCGGTGATCTGATCGGCGCCACCGGCTCGACCGGCAACGTCACCGGTCCGCACCTGCACCTCGAGGTGCACCCGCCGGGCAGTGGTCCGGTCGATCCGTACGCGATGCTCGTCGCGCACGGCGTCAATCCCTGATCGCCGTCGCGTCCTCGCGGTGAGCTCCCCGGCTCCCGACGCGGCGCGGCCCTGCCGTCAGAGCTTCTCCAGCGGCGCGTAGCGCAGCAGCAGACGCTTGACGCCGGCCGACCCGAAGTCGACGCTCGCCACGGACTTCTGTCCGGACCCCTCCACCGCGACGACCGTCCCCAGTCCGAAGCTGTCGTGCGTGACGCGGTCGCCGGGGGTCAGGGCGATGATCTCCGCGGTGGTGCGCTTCTTCGACCGGGCGGCCACGGTCTGCGACCGGAAGGAGGCCGCCGGGGTGCGGGGAGCCCACTCGGTGGGGGCGCTCGCCTCACGTTGCCAGTCGATGAGGGCCGTCGGGATCTCGTCGAGGAACCGCGAGGCCGGGTTGTACGACGGGGCCCCCCAGGCGGAACGCACCGTCGCCCGGGTGAGGTACAGACGCTCGCGGGCGCGCGTGATGCCGACGTAGGCGAGCCGACGCTCCTCCTGGAGCTCGGCGGCGTCACCCAGTGAGCGCAGGTGCGGGAAGACGCCGTCCTCGAGTCCGGTGAGGAAGACCACCGGAAACTCCAAGCCCTTGGCGGTGTGCAGCGTCATCAGGGTGACGACGCCGTCCTCGGCGTCGGGCACCTGGTCGGCGTCGGCGACCAAGGCGACCTGCTCGAGGAACGCCTCGAGCGATCCGGCCGCGAACGGCAGGTCGGGGGCGCCGCCCTCGTCCTGGGCCTCGTCGTCCAAGGTCGACGCCGAGGCGACGAACTCCCGTGTCACCGCGACCAGCTCGGCCAGGTTCTCGACTCGGGTCTCGTCCTGCGGATCGTTGCTGTTCTCCAAGACGGTCAGGTAGCCGGACTTCGTCAGTGCCGCCTCCAGCACGGCGTCCGCCGGTGCGCCCGACCCGGCCAGCTCCATCAGCTCCGCCATCGTGGCGGTGAACGACGCCACGGCCGACCGCGACCGGGTGGCGAGCTCGTCGATCTCGTCGACGCGGGTCATCGCCTCCCAGAAGCTGATGTCGTGACGGGCGGCGAAGCGCTCCAGCGCCCCTGCGGCCCGATCGCCGATCCCGCGCTTGGGCTCGTTGAGGATGCGGCGCAACGAGACGGTGTCGCGGGGGTTGACCAGGACGCGCAGGTAGGCCAGTGCGTCCTTGACCTCCTTGCGCTCGTAGAACCGCACTCCGCCGACGACGCGGTAGGGCAGGCCCACGCGGATGAACACCTCTTCGAACACGCGGCTCTGGGCGTTGGTGCGATAGAACACGGCCACGTCGCGCGGCGACGCGATCCCGGCGTCGGACAGTCGGTCGATCTCGTCGGCGATGAACTGCGCCTCGTCTCGCTCGTCGTCGCCGACGTAGCCCACCAGCAGCTCACCGTCGCCCTCGGCCGACCACAGCTTCTTGTCCTGACGGCCCGGATTTCGCGAGATGACGGCGTTGGCGGCCGACAGGATGTTCTGGGTCGAGCGGTAGTTCTGCTCCAGCAGAACGGTCGCCGCATTCGGGAAGTCCTGCTCGAACTCGAGGATGTTACGGATCGTGGCGCCGCGGAAGGCGTAGATCGACTGGTCCGAATCGCCGACGACCATGAGGTCGGAGTCTTCGTCGCACAGCTCCTTGATGAGCCGGTACTGGGCGTGGTTCGTGTCCTGGTACTCGTCGACCAGTACGTGGCGGAACCGGCGCCGGTAGGTCTCCCGGACGTCTGGCCACGCCTGGAACAGGTGGACCGTGTTCATGATGAGGTCGTCGAAGTCCATCGCGTTCGCGGCGGTGAGGCGACGCTGGTACTCGCCGTAGCACTGGGCGAACGTCTCGTCGGTCTGGTTCGCGGCGCGGCGCGCCGCCTCCTCGTGGTCGACGAGCTCGTTCTTGAGGTTGGAGATCCAGTTCAGGACGGCGCGCGGATTGACCTTCTTCGGGTCCAGGCCCAGGTCCTTGCACACCGTCGTCATGAGCCGCCGCGAGTCGGCCGCGTCGTAGATGCTGAACGACGACGTGAAGCTCAGCTTGTCGGCCTCGCGGCGCAGGATCCGCACGCACGCGGAGTGGAACGTCGAGACCCACATCATCCGGGCCCGCCCCCCGACGAGCTCGGCGACGCGCTCACGCATCTCGGCGGCCGCCTTGTTGGTGAACGTGATCGCCAGGATCGAGCCCGGGTGGGCGCCGCGGGCGGCGATGAGCCAGGCGATGCGGCGCGTCAGCACGCGGGTCTTGCCCGACCCGGCCCCGGCCACCACGAGCAGCGGACCCCCGACATGGGACACCGCGGTCCGCTGGGCGTCGTTGAGGCCCTCGAGGAGCTCGTCGGAGCGAGCCTTGCGGCGGGTGGGCGCGGTGGAGTCGGCGTCGACGGTCGGACGGGACGGACGTGCCGAGGGCACGGGAAAAGGCAGGGTCATCGCGTCACCCAGCGTAGTCGTGACGCCCGACAGGGCCCGTCCGGCCGGGTGCGTGCCGTCGGGCGGGCCCAGTGACTACCGTGACGGCATGCCCGACGCGCGCAGGATCGGCCTCACGGCTCTCGGATTCGTCGCGGCGATGCTGGTCACCGTCGGCCTCGTGCGGCTCGATCCGGCCTCGGAGATCCCCGGACTGGAGCAGGCGGCGCCGCGCGAGATCCCGGTCGCCGTCGTCGGAGAGGCTCCGGACGCAAAGATCCTGCGCGACGCGCTCAACGGCCCGAGCGACCATCCCTTGGCCGCGCGTCTCGCGGCCTCGCTCGAGATCGCCGATCGGCGCCTGCGCGACCGCGAGGTCAGCGGCGTGGTGGTGATGGGACCCGACGGGCACCACACCCTCCGGGTCGCCGGAGCGGGCGGGGTGGCGGAGGCCGAGAAGGTCACCGAGGAGGTGACTCGCATCCTGGCGTCGAGCGCCCAGCGGGTGACGGTCGAGGACGTGGTCCCGGTCCGAGACGGCGACCCCCGCGGCGTCGGCCCGTTCCGGCTCGGAGCCGCCTGGACGATCCTCGGCCTGGCGTTCGCGGGACTGCTCGGGCTCGTGTTCGGGGACCGGTCGGCCGGACCCCGACTCGTCGTCGCCCGCTTCGCCGGGCTCGCGATCGGCGCCCTGGTGGCCGGCGTGGGCGGCGCGGTGATCAGTGACGTCCTGCTCGATCGGCTCGCCGCCCCGTTCTGGCCGCTCGCCCTGGTCGGCGCCGCGGCGGTGTTCGGCACCGGCGCGGTCGGCATCGGCCTGATCGCCTGGTTCGGCCGGCTCGGCTTCGGGCTCGCCGCGCTGGGTCTCGCGGTCGGGGTGCCGGGGGCGATCGGGGCGTGGCCGCTGACCCCGTTGCCCACCGTCTGGCCCACCCTGCTGGCCTGGTTGCCGCCCGGGGTGACCACGTGGGCAGTGCGCGGCATCGCCTACTTCGACGGCTCCGGTCTCGGCCGAGTGCTCTTCGTCCTCGGACTGTGGTCGCTCGTCGGCGTGGTGGCCGCCACCACCGCGGCGCGCACCGGACCGATCCGGCCCGGGCACCGCGGGCTGCACCCGGCCCTGGCCCGGCATCGACTCGGGGGCTCGCTGCTCGCCGTCGCCACGTTCGGTCTGCTCGTCGTCGTGCCGGCCGTGCCGGCATTCACCACGACCGATCTCGAACCGGCACTGCAGGTCCGGTGTCGTGCCTTCGACACGCCCACCTCGGTCGAGCAGCTCAATCGCCAGGTCGAGCGGATCGACGACTTCGCCGGCGTCGTGGGCGGTGATGTGGGCGCGAGCACCCGGCTCCGGGACGGGCGACTGCTCTTCGTGTTCGGTGACACGGTGCATCGGCCCGGCTACGGCGCGCCGATGGTGCGCAACTCGATGCTGCTGTTCGCCCCGGGGTGTGCCGGGGCGTACGAGCGACGCGACCGCGGCGCGGTCATCCCCGACCGCGCCGACGGCGTCGGATACTGGCCGATGTCGGCCGCGGCCGTCCGGGTCCGGGGCCACGATCTGCTCGGCGTGACCGCCCAGCGGGTCGCGAACGACCGCCGAGACGACCTGGGATTCCGCAACCTCGGCCCGGCCCTGGCCGTCTTCAGCGTCGAGGAGGGCAGACCGCCCGTCCTCCAGCGCGTCGTGGACCTCGGCCCGGACGACCCCGACCGGTCGCGGCCCACCTGGGGAGCGGCGACCGCCGTGGTCGACGACGTCGTCTACGTCTACGGCACGAGCCGCACCGAGCCCGGCTTCGGCTGGTCCGTCTCGGTGGCGCGGGTGCGGCTGGTGGACATCGCCGACCAGTCCGCGTGGCGGTACTGGGACGGTCGGGACTGGCAGGCCGACCCGGAGCGCGCCGCCGTGCTCATCGACCAGCACGAGGGCGTCTCCCAGACGTTCTCGGTCTTCCGCCACGGCGAGTCCTGGTACGCGGTCAGCAAGCGGGGCGACTTCGTCGGCACCGACCTCGTCGTGTGGAAGGCGCCGGCGCCGACCGGGCCGTTCACCGCGCACCCGCCGGCCGCGCGGATCCCGTCGACCGAGACGAAGCTGCGATACATGCCGTTGGCCCACCCGGAGCTGCTGCCCGAGCCGGGGACGATGGTCGTCTCCTACAGCCGCAACACGACCGAGACCGACACGATCCAGGACGACCCGAGTCGCTACCGGCCCGAGTTCCTGCGGATCGACCTGCCGTGACCTCGCTCAGATCAGGCGTCGGTCGCTGGCCCACCGGGTGAGCTCGTGACGACTGGAGAGCTGGAGCTTGCGCAGCACGCTCGAGACGTGCGTCTCGACCGTCTTGATCGAGATGAACAGCTCCTTGGCCACCTCCTTGTAGGCGTACCCCCGGGCGATGAGCCGCATGACCTCGCGCTCGCGCTCGGTGAGCCGGTCCAGATCCTCGTCGACGTGCGCGACGTCGATCGTGCCGGCGAAGGCGTCCAGCACGAAGCCGGCCAGGCGCGGGCTGAACACGGCGTCCCCGCCTGCCACCCGCTCGATGGCGTCGAGCAGTTCCTCGGCGGAGATGTTCTTGGTGACGTAGCCGCGTGCGCCCGCCCGGATCACGCCGATGACGTCCTCGGCGGCGTCGCTGACCGACAGGGCCAGGAACGTCGTCCCCGGGCGACTGCGACGGATCACCTCCGGTCCACCGCCGCCGGGAAGGTGGACGTCCAGCAGGACCACGTCGGGGCTCAGCCCGGCCACCGCGTCGACGGCCGTGTCGACGTCCTCGGCCTCGCCGACGACCCGCACCCGACCGGTGCCGAGTCGCTCGAGCTCGGCACGCACCCCGGTCCGGAACATCGCATGATCGTCGACGACGACCACCGTCAGCTCAGTCATGTCCTCTCCTGCTCGTTCGAGGTGATCGGCATGGTCAGGGTGATCTCGGTGCCGTCACCGGGGGTGCTGCGGACGCGGGCGGTGCCGCCGTGGCGTTCGACGCGGCCGATGATCGAGCCGCGCACTCCCATCCTGTCCGCCGCGATCGACTCGGGGTCGAAGCCCCGGCCACGATCGCGGACGAAGACCTCCAACCGGTCGTCGATCCGCTCGGCGTAGACGTCGACGCGGTCCGCGCCGGAGTGCTTCGCCGCGTTGACGATCGCCTCGCCCGTCGCGGCGAGCAGGGCGCGCAGGCCCTCGTCGAGCACCGCGTCACCGACGGTGACCACCTCGACCGCCACCCGGTGGTGGGCCTCCGCCTCGGCCGCGAGATCGCGCAGCCCGGTCGCGAAGCTGGCGCCGGCGTCCTGGCGGCCGTACAGCCAGTCGCGCAGCTCGCGCTCCTGCCGGCGGGCCAGAGTGGCCACGGTCGCCGGGTCGTCGGCGTTCTTCTGCAGCAGGGCGAGGGTCTGCAGGACGGAGTCGTGCAGGTGCGCAGCCACGTCGGCCCGCTCCTGGGAGCGGATCCGCTCGCGTCGCTCCTCGGCCAGGTCGGTCCACAGTCCGAGGATCCAGGGGCCGAGGACCAGGCCCAGCCCGACGATCGCGATCATCAGCGCGGCGCCGAAGTCCAGGGCGGCCGACAGGCCGCGGCTGACGGTGAGCAGGTACAGCGCGCCGAGGCCGATCAGGGCCACGCCGACGAGGAGGCGGGCCAGGAATCCCGGCCCCCGGGTCTGGCGCAGCCAGGCGTTCCACGTCGCATCGTCGAACAGGCGCCAGACCACCACGATCCCGGTCACCACGAGCAGCAGTGGCACCATCCAGCCGGCGAGCCAGCCGCCGGCCAGCGCGAGCAGGCCCAGCACGCCGGCCCCGATCGCCGCCAGGGCGAGGCTCTGGACGACCTCTTGACGCGAGGGACCGCCGGTGGTCGAGGTCCGCAGACCACGCCGCTCGGCCGAGGCGAGGCCGGGGGAGTCCTGCGGGGCCTGCAGGGGCAGGAACCACCACAGCAGCAGGTAGGCGAGCAGCCCGGCGCCGTTGATCAGCGTCGTCACCACGAACCCGACCCGGATCCACAGGACCGGGATGCCCAGGTGCTCGGCCAGGCCGGCGCTCACCCCGGCCAGCACGCGGCGGTCGGCGGGTCGGTGGGCGCGACGGAAGCCCTCCGAAGGTGCCGCACGGGTGCTCATGGTCCAAGCCTCACACGCGCGCGGGCGCCCACGCCATCGGGCGTGACCCCGGCGCCGTGCGCCGGCCCCTCAGGGGTCGATCAGGGGTCCACCCGATGGTGCGCGCCGGTCGAAGTCGTCAGGCTGGAGGCATGAACGATTCAGCTACCGGCTCCCGGCTCGACCGGATGCGCCGCACGACCGACGACAAGGTGGTGGCCGGAGTCGCGGGCGGCCTCGCCCGCGAGCTCGACATCGACCCCGTGATCGTGCGGATCGGGTTCGTCGTGCTGACCTTCGTCGGCTTCGCGGGCCCCCTCCTCTACGTCGCCGGGTGGCTCCTGATCCCGGCCCACGGCGCGCGACGCAGCGTCCTGGGCGACCTGGTCGGCGCCGAGTCCGACTCCCAGCTGCGGACCGTCGGCCTGGTGATCGCCGCCGGCGTGGCCGCGGCCGCGGTCCTCGGCGACACGGCGTGGGGTCCCGGCGCCTGGTTCTGGGGGGTGCTGTGGGCGACGCTCTGGATCGCCGTTCCGGTGGCCGCGATCTACTGGTTCTTCGTGGTCCGGCCGCGCTCGGTCGAGGCACCGACGACGCCTCCGCCGCCGTACCGGCCGAGCGACGCCGCGGCCTTCGCCGCCTCGAGCCCCACCGAGACCGCCACGGCGGAGGGGGACGTCGCGCACGACGGCCCCGCCGCTCGTCCGGACGACGATCCGACGACGCTCGTCGACGACGGCGCGCCACCGCCGCCTCCGCCGGCGGCGACCCCGACCGCGACCGTCCCACCGGCGCCCCGCCGGCGCTGGTCGCCGGCCCTGCTCCTGGTGACCGTCTCGGCGATCCTCGTCGCGATGGGGGCGCTCGGTCTGTGGTCCGTGACCCGGGAGCCGCTCGACCCGGCGGTCTATCCGGCCGTGGCCCTGGGCATCGTCGCGATCGGCCTGTTCGTCGGCACGCGGTACGGCGACCCCGGCGCGCTGGTCTTCCTGGGCCTGCTGATCACCCCGATCCTCGCGCTGGCCTCGGTCGCGCCGAATCTGTCGGTCGGTGACATCGAGCTGCACCCGCGCACCGCGGCCGAGATCGCCGCGCCGATCGAGCAGGGGTTCGGACGGGTCCATGTGGACCTGACGACGATCGAGAACCCGGACTCGCTGACCGGGCGGACGTTGGAGATCGACAACGGCTTGGGCGACACGACCGTCGTGGTGCCCGAGGGTCTCGACGTCCAGGTCGACGCCACGCTCACCGGCGGCGGCCGGATCGAGGTCTTCGACCGCGTCAGCAGCGGTCAGAGTCCGTTCCTGACGACGGCCCCCGACGCCCCCGGGGCCTATCGCATCGAGATCGACGGCATGGCGGGCGAGGTCAAGGTGATGCGACGATGAACCTCCACCCGTTCCGTGGGGACGCACTGTTCTTCGGCGTCCTGTTCACCCTCGTGCTGGTCGGCTGGGCTGCGATGACCTTCGACCTGGTGCACTACGACGATCTGGTCGTGGCCGGCCCGATCGCCCTCATCCTCGCCGGCGTCGCCGGCATCGTCCTCAGCCTCAGGAGGAAGTCATGAGTGACCATCCCGGTCCGAAGAAGCTGACCCGCAGCAGCACCGACAAGTGGCTCGGCGGCGTCTGCGGCGGTCTGGCGGCCTACACCGGCGTCGACGCCACGCTCATCCGCGTCATCACGGTGGTGCTGGTGGTGGTCGGCGTCGGCACCACCATCCTGGTCTACCTCGCGGCGTGGTTGCTCATGCCGCAGGAGGAGATCACGAACCCGTGGGCGCCGCCGACGACAGATGGTCCGAGCGGGCCTCCACCGCCGTCTGCGTGAAGTCCGAGAACACCCCGTCGACCCCGGCGGCGTAGAAGGCCATCAGCTCGGCCTTCGCGTCGCCGGGGTCGCTCGTGTCCGCCCCCGAGCGCAGGGAGCGCGGCAGGAAGCTGTTCTCGTTGCGCATCGTCCACACGTGCACGACGAGTCCGGCCTCGTGGGCGTCGCGGACCAGACCCGTCTCGCCGGCGAGGTTCTGCTCGGCGTCGCGGGCGATCACCAGGTTCTTGTGCGGGCCGATCCCGTCGGCGTACTCGGCGATCCGCGCCAGCTCCGTCGGTGCGGTCAGGGCCGGATAGTCGCGCGGGTCGTAGGTCACCGCGAGGTCGTACGGGGCCCCGGACTTCTCCATCAGCTGTACGAGCGGCAGCGGGGTGCGCTCGCGCAGGGCGCGGAGGTTGGCCGTCTCCATCGACTGGATCGTCACCTTCGCCCCGGCGTGGTTGAGACCCCGCCGCTCGAGCACCTCCAGCAGTCGGTCGTTGAGGTCCAGGCCGAGGTTGCGGAAGTAGGTGGGGTGCTTGGTCTCGACGTAGACGCCCACCCGTCCCTCGTCGGGGCCACGCCGGGCGTTCTCGGCCTCGGCGATGTCGATCACCTCGTCGAACGTCAGGATCTGCTCGAGGCCTTCCAGCGGCAGGTTCTGCGGGCGGACCCGGGGGAGCCGCTCGCGCGTGCGCAGGGTCTTGATCTGCTCGAGAGTGAAGTCCTCGGTGAACCAGCCGGTGAGCGTCTTGCCGTCGATCACCTTCGTGGTGCGCAGGTGCGCGAACTCAGGACGATCGGCCACGTCGGTCGTCCCACCGATCTCGTTCTCGTGCCGGACGACGAGTGCGCCGTCCTTGGTGGCGACGACGTCCGGCTCGATGTAGTCGGCGCCCTGCTCGATGCCCAGCAGGTACGAGGGCCGGGTGTGCTCCAGGCGTGCACCGGGCACCCCGCGGTGCGCGATGACGATCGGCGCGCTCATGCGACCAGCCTAGTGTCGCGGTGCGGCGATGCGCGTCGCTCCGTCGCGTCGGGGGTCCGCGGCCGCGTCGAGCCGACCGTCCACGAGCATCGCGGCGGCGACGCCCCCGAAGTACATGGTCGGCTCGCCGGGATCCTCGATCTTGACCTGTTCGTGCAGTGTTCCGGCGCGGTGGACGTGCACCCGCGGGTGGGCGATCGCCTCGGCCAGCGGAAGCCCGTCGCGCACCAGCGCGGTGAGGGCCTGCACGATCGCCGTGGTGATCCGGTCCGCGCCGGGCGAGCCGATCGCGAGCACGGCCCCGTCGTCGCGCCGGCCCACCGTCGGCGCCATGTTCGACAGCAGCCGGGCGCCGAAGGGCAGGCCGTGCAGGCCGCGCGGGTTGAGCTCCTGCTCCCCGAGGCAGTTGTTGAGCCAGATCCCGGTCCCGCGCGCGATCATCCCCGAGCCGTAGCCCGACGAGATCGTCAGCGCACAGGCCCTGCCGGCGTCGTCCACGGTCGAGATCTGTGCGGTGGAGCCGGACTCGAGCACCCCGAGTCCCTCGCGATCGATCAGGTCGAGGAAGGCGGCCGCGTCGCGCTCGAGGTCGTCGGTGTGGTCGAACACCCGCAGGCGCTCGCCGAGCACGCGGCGCTGGACGGCGACGAGGTGGTCGCGGTCGGCGATGCCGTGGTCGCCCATGAGGCGCAGCATCGCCGCGACGCACACGCCGCCGACGGCCGGTGGCGGGTTGGTCGCGAGCGTCCAGCGTTCCATCGGAGCCGACAGCGCCGGCCGCACGACGGGCGCGTAGGCGAGCAGGTCGTCGGGGCCGAGCAGGCCACCGCGGTCGAGGACGTCCGCGGCGATCGCCCGGCCCAGGTCGCCGGTGTACGCCTCCTGCGGACCGTGGTCGGCGAGTCGCCGCAGGCTCTCGGCGAGGTCGGGGACGACCAGGTGCCCGTCGGTCAGCCCCCCGTCCTCGTCGTGGATCGCCCGCCGGCTCGCCTCGTCCCAGCCGAAGATCGAGTCGTGGACGTACTGCAGGTAGTAGCGCGAGGCGGCGCTGAGCCGGAATCCGCCGCGGGCCACCTCGATCGCCGGGGCGAGCAGCTCGGCCCACGGCAGGACGCCCCACCGACGGTGCGCCTCGCCGCACGCCGCGATCGCTCCGTGGGTCGCGACCGAGCCCGGACCGATCGTGACGGTGACGCCCCCGCCGTAGTCGGTGTGCACGTCCCAGGTGCCACCGCCGAGCCGGTGCGGCCGGTCGCGCCCGGGCATGTCCATCCATCCGTCGACGGTGACCGCGTCCGCGTCGGGGGGCTGCACGGTCAGGAAGCCGCCGGAGCTCGGTGAGACGATCCCGACCTCGTTGACCATCGTCACGAACGCCGCCGCGATCGCCGCGTCGACGGCGTTCCCGCCCGCCTCCACCACGATCTCGCCCGCCTCGGCGGCGGCGACATTGGGAGCGGCGATGGCGACCCGGGGCACACGCTCAGCGTAGGGGAGCGTGTCGGTTTCCCCGGTTAACCGGGGAAACCGACACTTCGCGAGGGAAGCTTCTCTCGCGAAGTGTCAGGAAACCTCGTTCAGTCGCGGTCGGGGTGGCTGACGCGATACGTCAGGTGCGCGAACTGGCCGCGGTGGTCGACGTCGACGAGCCGGAGTCGGTCGGAGTCGAGTCGGTGGGGCAACAGGGGTGCGCCGGCGCCGAGCGTCACCGGGGCGAGACTCACCTGGATCTCGTCCAGCGCTCCGGCCCGGGCGAACTGGCCGACGAGGTCACCGCCGCCCATGAGCCACACGTCGCGGCCCGCCGCGCGCTCGCGGATCGCCGCGAGGTGCTCCGCGACCGGGCCGGCGACGACGGTCAGGTCCGCATCCTCCGGCACCGGAAGGGTGCGGGTGGTGAACAGGAAGGCCGGCTTCGCGGACATCGCCTCGGTGAAGGCCCCCGGACGTGACAGCGCCTCGGTCTCGCGCAGCAGCCACTCGTAGGTCGAGGAGCCCAGCACCGTCACGCCGATCGACTCCAGGAACCGCTCGAACGGGGCCGCGTGCTCGGGTGCGTCGGGTGTCCCGCCCTCGACGTCGAACAGCCAACCCAGTGAGTGGTCCTCGTCGGCGAGGAAGCCGTCGAGGCTCGCGGCGGTGTTGTAGATGAAGCGGGTCATGAGGCGATCTTCCTCGCGCCGTCCGGCGACGGCAAAGGGGCCGTGACGGGCGAGGGCGGCCCGGCGTGTGCCGGACCGCCCTCGGTCTCCACCGTCCCGTGGAGCCTCGGTCGCCGCAGCCCGAGGGTGCGGCGAACGTCGATCAGCCGATCAGCTGCGTGTTGCCGAACAGCGGCGCCTGCGGGTAGCAGAAGATCCGCCGCTGGTCGTTCGGATCCAGCTTGTTGAGGATGATCTGCGCGACGTTCTTGCTGTAGGGCAGGCTCAGGTGCTCCGACTTGTCGATCGAGCACACGTTCTGGATCGTGATGTTGTCGACCTTCGCGCCGGGACCGGCCTTGATCTCGCCCTGGCGGTAGGGGGTGACGACCTCGTCGTACTTGGTGTTGATCGTCGTGTAGACCTCACCGGGCACGGTCTCGCCGTTGTCGGTCAGTTGACGGTAGAACGGCGACTGCGGCTCGGGGCTCTTGTCGGCCTGCTGGACGGCCGCGGGCATGTTGATCAGGTCGAGCAGGCCCATCGCCACGCCGAACAGACGCAGCGTCTTGCCCAGCTCGGTGATCCCCGAGAGCGTGGTCGGATGGTTCGACGGGGCGATCGCGATCGTCTGGTTGACCTTGGGGGCACCGCCGAGCAGGTTCGTGTAGTAGCGGATCAGCGCCCCACCCTGCGAGTGACCGATCAGGTCGACCTGGGAGGCGCCGGTCTGCGCGAGCACCCGGTCGACGAACGGGACGAGCTCCTTGGCGTTCTCGATCAGGTCGCCGGTGCCGTTGAGGAACTTGATCCCGGTCGTGTTGCCGTAGTTGAGGGCGTACACGCAGTAGCCCTTGTCCTTGAGGATCGGCGACAGGCCGTTCCAGTTGTCGTAGGCGTTCTCCCAGGTCCCGTGAACGAGGATGACGGGGTTCGGGTGCTTCTTCGACGGCTTGCACGTCCAGTCGTTCGCGCCGCTGGGATTCTTCTCGGGCTGGAAGATCGAGGTCCCCAGTGCGGCCGGGAACGAGTTGTCCTGGCCGAACGAGCCGTACTTGATCGAGTGGGGGAGGGGGTTGACCCAGGCGGCCTCGGCCGGGGCGGCCAGGCCGACGGTCGCGACGCTCACCGCGAACGCCGCGGCCGCGAGTCGGCGGACGATTCTCATGACTTCTCCTCTGACGGGTCCGATGGATGGGAGTGACCCAGGTCACAGAGTAACCATGAGTTACAGGATCGTCCAGAGTCGTGCCGCCACGTGGTACGTCGGTGACGGAAGAGGCGTCTCAGGTCCGGATCAGACGCCGACGGCCTGCGCGCCCACGGTGGGTCGCAGCCACACCGGGTCGCCGACCTTCAACCCGAGGACGTTCGCCTCGGCGCGGGTGACCGTCACCTGCACCGGGGGCGCGTCGGCGGTCGGCGTGACCTCGAGGCGGACCTCGAACCCGACCCGCGTCCAGCGGGAGATGTGGCCGTGCACGCCGTCCGGCCGCGGCTCGCGGGAGACCTCGATGTCGTGCGGACGGATCCGCAGGTCGCCCAACTGGGTCACCGGGCCGAGGAAGCCGAGGACGAAGTCGTTGGCGG
Source organism: Aeromicrobium choanae (assembly GCA_029265505.1). Classification (GTDB taxonomy): domain Bacteria; phylum Actinomycetota; class Actinomycetes; order Propionibacteriales; family Nocardioidaceae; genus Aeromicrobium; species Aeromicrobium choanae_A. The sequence goes on along the minus strand of JAJUII010000023.1, from coordinate 2,321 downwards.
GCTGGTCGTAGAGCTCGTCCGGCGTGCCGATCTGCTCGATGCGGCCCTGGTTGATCACCACGATCGAGTCGGCGACCTCGAGGGCCTCCTCCTGGTCGTGCGTGACGAACACGGTGGTCACGTGCACCTCGTCGTGCAGGCGGCGGAGCCAGTCGCGCAGCTCCTTGCGGACCTTGGCGTCGAGCGCTCCGAACGGCTCGTCGAGCAGCAGGACGGTCGGCTCGATCGCCAGGGCGCGTGCGAGGGCCATGCGCTGGCGCTGGCCGCCGGACAGCTGCGACGGCAGCCGGTCGCGGAACTGGCTGAGGTGGACGAGCTCGAGCATCTCGTCGACCTTCGCCGCGATCTCAGCCTTCGGGCGCTTGCGGATCTCCAGCCCGAAGGCGACGTTCTTGGCGACCGTCATGTGCTTGAACGCGGCGTAGTGCTGGAACACGAAGCCGACGTTGCGCTTCTGCGGGGGCAGTGCGGTCGCATCGACGCCCTCGATCTCGACGCGACCGGAGTCGGCGTCGTCGAGTCCGGCGATGATGCGCAGCAGCGTCGACTTGCCGCCGCCGCTGGGCCCGAGCAGGGCGGTGAGCTGCCCGGTGGGGACGGACAGGTCGACGTCCTGCAGGGCGACGAAGTCGCCGAACGTCTTGGTGACCTGCGAGATCTCGATGCTCATGGGGGACCTTTCGTTCAGTTCCGGTCGGCGCGAGCGCGCAGGATCGACACGGCGATGATGCACAGGACGGAGACGCCGGCGAGTAGGAACGCGATCGCGTAGGCCGACTCCTGCTCCCAGTTGAGGTACTTCTCCTCGACGGCGAGGGTGGCGGTGCGGGTCTGGCCGGAGATGTTGCCCGAGACGACCTTGACCGCGCCGAACTCGCCGAGTGAGCGAGCGAGCGTCAGCACGACGCCGTACACGACCGCCCACCTGATGCTCGGCAGCGTGATCCGCCGGAAGGTCTGCCAGGGCCCGGCGCCCAAGGACCGGGCGGCCTGTTCCTGCTCGGTGCCGATCTCCTGCAGCACAGGGACCTCCTCGCGGATCACCAGGGGCAGCGCGACGAACGCGGTGGCCATGACGATGCCGGGGGTGGCGAAGATGATCTTGACGCCGCCCGCCTCCAGGACCGGCCCGAACCAGCCGTTCGTGCCGCCGTACACCAGCACGAGGGACAGGCCGACGACGACCGGCGAGATGGCCAGCGGCAGGTCCATCAGCGAGCTGACGATCCGCTTGCCGGGGAAGTCGCTGCGGACCAGGAGCAGGGAGACGCCGACGCCGAAGACCGTGTTGATCGCGGTCGCGATGAGCGCGGCGATCGCGGTCAGCCGCAGTGCGGCGACGGTGTCGGCGTCGCCGAACACCGTGCGCAGGGCGTCGAACCCGTTCTCGAACGTGTGGGTGACCACGAGCGAGACGGGCCACACGACGAGCAGGAACAGATACGCGATGACCGCGAATCGCAGGAGGTGAGCGACCGGGCCGCGGGACCGGTGGGCGGTGCGGGTCTCAGGCACGGCGAGCCACCCTGCGCTGGACGACGTCGAGAAGCAGGATCACCAGGAGCGAGACGATCAGCAGCACGGTGGCGATCGACGCCGCCGCCGCCGGGTTGTCGTTCTCGATCGCGCTCATGATGCGGACCGAGGCCACCTCCGACTCGAAGGGCAGGTTGCCCGAGAGCAGGACGAGCGAGCCGTACTCGCCCACGCCGCGCGCGAAGGACAAGGTCGCGCCGGCGGCGATCGCCGGGGTGAGCGTCGGCAGGATGATCCGGGTGAAGATGGTCCGCCGGCCGGCGCCGAGGGAGGCGGCCGCCTCCTCGACCTCGGGCTCCATCTCCTCCAGGACCGGCTGCACGGTGCGGACCACGAAGGGCAGGGTCACGAACAGGAACGCCAGGTACACCGAGGTTCCGGTGTTGGCGACGTCGACGCCGAGCGGGCTGTCGTCGCTGCCGTAGAGCGCGAGCAGGACCAGGCCGGCGACGATCGTCGGCAGCGCGAACGGGATGTCGATGACCAGTTCCAGCAGGGCCTTGCCGGGGAATGCGTCGCGTACCAGGACCCAGGCGATCGCCGTGCCGGCGACGACGTTGATCGCCGTGACGACCAGCGCGGAGGTCACCGTCAGCCGGATGGCGTGGGCGGTCTGCTCGTTGGTGACGGCCCGCCAGAAGCCGTCGATCCCGCCGCCGGCGGCCGTGGCGCCGACGGCCGCCCCCGGGGTGAGGGCCCGGAGGCGGCACCCCGGCAAGGGGTCGCCGCGGCCGCCGGCCGCGGGGCGGGTCAAGGCCCCCGCCGGGCGGGTGGCGCCCGGCCGG
>JAJUII010000153.1 GCA_029265505.1 Aeromicrobium choanae | reverse complement strand
GTAGCGGTAGACGATGCGACCCCGGGTGAGGTCGTACGGGCTCAGTTCGACGACGACCCGGTCCTCGGGGAGGATCCGGATGTAGTGCTGACGCATCTTGCCGGAGATGTGGGCAAGGACCTTGTGGCCGTTGCTCAGCTCCACACGAAACATCGCGTTCGGGAGTGCCTCGATGACACTGCCCTCGATCTCGATGACGCCGTCCTTCTTCGCCATTACTCCCGCTCAGGTTGGTGGTGTGCCGGTGCCGCTCCACCGTGTGCGCCCGCACCGATCTGCTCGCGCAGAACCGGAACGAGAGCACAGTGAAGCCATGCCCAGCGATCTATCCTACGACATACGGCAGCGCCGTGGGTACTCGTGCAACCCGTGACAGCGGTCACCGACACGGTCCCGCTGCTCCCTGCGGGCGGTGGTCCTTGTCGCCGGGCTGACTGGGTCTGGCACGAGCGACCGAGGAACTGCCTCATGACGAAGCACGCGGGGCGGTCGGGCCGCGGAACGAGCACCCGGCCGCGCCGAAGCGCGAGGCACCAGGCACATGAACGAGGCAGCGAGCGGACGTCCGGCGACAAGAACTTCCGCCCCGCCGAACGGGGGGCCGTCCTCAATCCAGCGGTGCGACGGTGACGCCGTGCTCGGCGAGCTTGGCGGCCCCGCCGTCGGGCGAGCTCAGCACCCAGACCCCACCGTCGACCAACGCGACCGAGTGTTCCCAGTGCGCGGCCCGGGAGCCGTCCGTCGTGACCACCGTCCAGTCGTCCTCGAGGACGGTGTTCTCGGGGCTGCCGGCCGTGAGCATCGGCTCGACAGCCAGGCACATCCCGGGGCGCAGCTTGGGCCCCTTCTCCCGCGTCCGGAAATTGAGCACGTCCGGCGGCTGGTGCATGGCCGATCCGATGCCGTGCCCGACGTACTCGGTGACGACGGCGAACTCCCCGCGGCCCTCCCGTGCTGCAGCCTCGACCACGGTCTCGACCGCATCGCCGACCACGTTCAGCCGGTCCCCCGTGGTCAGCGCGGCGATCGCCGCCCACATGGCCTCCTCGGTCACGGTGGACAGCGCCTCGGAGGCCGCGGCGTCGCCACCACCACCCTCACCGACGACCGTGCTGAACGCGGCATCGGAGTGCCAGCCGTCAACCACCGCTCCGCAGTCGAAGGAGACCAGGTCGCCGGTGGCGAGGACCCGCTCCCCCGGGATGCCGTGGACGATCTCCTCGTTGACGGAGATGCACACGTTCGCCGGGAATCCGTGGTAGCCGAGGAAGTTCGACCGGGCACCGGCCCGCTGCAGGACCTCGGCCGCGACCGCGTCGAGCTCCGCCGTCGTCCGTCCGGGGGCCGCGGCCTCACGCAGAGCGGCATGGATGTCGGCGACCACGAGACCCGCCCGCCGCATCGTGCGGACCTGGTCGGGCGTCTTGTACTCGATGCGCGCGCGGCCGAACACGTCAGGCCTGCGCGTCGCCCTCGGCCCGGTCGAGCTTCGGCTCCAGGGCCTGCATGATCCGGTCGGTGACCTCGTCCAGGCTACCCACGCCGTTCACGCGGACGAGCAGACCCCTCGCGTCATAGGTCTGGGCCAGGGGGGCGGTCTGCTCGGCGTAGACCTCCAGACGCCGGCGGATGACCGGCTCGGTGTCGTCGCTGCGCCCCTGCTCCTCGGCGCGCTTGAGCAGCCGGCCGACGACCTCCTCGGTGTCGGCGTCGATCTCGACGACGGCGTCCAGACCGGCTCCCGCGCCGGCAAGGATGTCGTCCAGTTCGGCGACCTGCTCAGGGGTGCGCGGGTACCCGTCGAGCAGGAAGCCGGAGGCGGCGTCGGACTGTCCGAGACGGTCCCGCACCATGGCGTTGGTGACCTCGTCGGGCACGTACTCGCCGGCGTCCATGTAGCGCTGGGCCTGCTGACCGAGATCGGTCTGCTCGGCGACGTTCGCGCGGAAGATGTCCCCGGTGGAGATCGCCGGGACGCCGAGCCGCTCGCTGATACGGGTGGCCTGCGTGCCCTTGCCGGCCCCGGGGGGGCCGAGGAGGACCAGACGTGCGCTCATCGGAGGAACCCTTCGTAGTGACGCTGCTGGAGCTGGGAGTCGATCTCCTTGACGGTCTGCAGGCCGACGCCGACCACGATGAGGATCGAGGTGCCGCCGAAGGCCAGCTGCTGCTGGGAGATGCCCATCTGCGCGAAGGCGATGGTCGGGATCAGCGCGACCAGCGTCAGGTAGATCGCGCCGACCGTGGTGATGCGGGTCATGACGTACTGGAGGTACTCCGCCGTCGGGCGCCCGGCGCGAATGCCGGGGATGAACCCGCCGTAGCGCTTCATGTTGTCCGCGACCTCCTCCGGGTTGAAGGTGATCGAGGTGTAGAAGAACGCGAAGAACAGGATCATCACGGCGAAGATCGCCATGTAGATCGCGGACTGCGGGTTGGCGACGTGCTCGAGGATCCAGCGCACCCATCCCGAATTGGCCTCACCGAACTGGGCGGCCAGGGTGGGCAGCGCGAGGATCGAGGACGCGAAGATCACCGGGATGACGTTCGCCATGTTGATCTTGATCGGGATGTAGGTGGACGAGCCGCCGTACATCCGCCGCCCGATCATCCGCTTCGCGTACTGGACCGGGATCCGACGCTGGCACTGCTCGACGAACACGATGAGCAGCGTGATGAGAAGGATGAGCCCGATCAGCGCCGCGAACCGTGCGACGCCGCCGTCGCTCTCCAGCACCGAGCCGAACGCCGAGGGGAAGGACGCGGCGATCGAGGTGAAGATGAGCAGCGACATGCCGTTGCCGACACCCCGCTCGGTAATGAGCTCACCGAGCCACATGATCAGGGCGGTCCCGGAGGTCATCGCGATGATCGTGATGACCAGTGTCAGCGGTGAGTCGTCGGGGATCGGCTGGACGGGACAGTTCGGGAAGAGCTGGGTGTTGGCGACGGAGACGATGACCGTCGACTGCAGGATCGCCAGGAAGATCGTCAGGTACCGCGTGTACTGGGTCAGCTTCGCCTGACCGGCCTGGCCCTCCTTGTGCAGTTCATCGAACCGCGGGATGACCACGCGCATGAGCTGGGTGATGATGCTCGCCGTGATGTACGGCATGATCCCCAGCGCGAAGATGCTCAGCTGCAGCAGCGCACCACCGCTGAAGAGGTTGACCATCCCGAGCAGGTCGGCGGTGCCGCCCCCCTGGATGCACTGCTGCACGTTCGGGTACGAGACGCCCGGGGCGGGAACGAAGGTTCCGAGGCGGAAGACCGCCATGATGCCCAGCGTGAAGAGCAGCTTGCGCCGCAGATCAGGCGTCCGGAACGCCTGGACGAATGCGCCGAGCAAACTTCCTCCTGCTGATCGGTCCATCGGGGTGGCCGGCGTCGTGCGGGCCGAGCGGGCCGCCGACCAGCCTACGTGATGTCGAGACAGCCGCGGGCGGCCCGGCGCCGTGGTGGACTGGGCCGGGCCGCCCGCGGCTCAGGATCACTCGGCGGAGATGGACCCGCCGGCTGCCTCGATCTTCTCCTTGGCCGACGCCGACCAGGCGTCGACGGTCACCTCGAGCTTGACGCTCAGCTCACCGGTGCCGAGGACCTTGACCGGCTGACCGGCGCGCACCGCCCCCTTGGCGGCGAGGTCCTCCCGGGTGACGGGGCCACCCTCGGGGTAAAGCGCACCGAGCTTGTCCAGGTTGACCACCTGGTACTCGGTACGGAACGGGTTCTTGAAGCCACGGAGCTTGGGCAGCCGCATGTGCAGCGGCATCTGCCCGCCCTCGAAGCGAGCCGGGACCTGGTAACGGGCCTTGGTGCCCTTGGTGCCACGGCCCGCGGTCTTCCCGCGCTTGCCGCCCTCACCGCGTCCGACGCGGATCTTGGCGGACTTCGCACCGGGAGCCGGGCGCAGGTGGTGCACCCGCAGCGCGGGGCCCACCTCCTCCGAGTTGTCGGGAGTCTGGGACTCGGCCATCAGTCGACCTCCTCGACGGTGACGAGGTGCGCCACCGTCGTGATCATGCCGCGCACCTCGGGCCGGTCCTCGCGCTGCACGGACTGACCGATACGGCCGAGACCGAGGGTGCGCAGCGTCTCGCGCTGGTTCTGCTTACCGCCGATGGCGGACTTCGTCTGGGTGACCTTGAGCTGTGCCATCACGCACCCGCCCCGACGGTCTGTCCGGACTTCGCCTCGGCCGCCTCGGCGTCCTCGCGCTCCTTGGCCTCACCCGCGGCGCGCGCCCGCAGCATCGCGGCCGGGGCCACGTGCTCCAGCGGCAGGCCGCGGCGCGCGGCCACCGCCTCGGGCTGCTCGAGCTGCTTGAGCCCCTCCACCGTCGCGTAGACGATGTTGATGGCGTTCGACGAGCCGAGCGACTTGGTGAGGATGTCGTGGATGCCGGCGCACTCCAGGACGGCACGCACCGGTCCGCCGGCGATCACACCGGTACCGGGCGAGGCCGGACGCAGGAACACGACGCCGGCGGCGGCCTCTCCCGTCACGGCGTGCGGGATCGACCGGGCGATCAGCGGGACCCGGAAGAAGTTCTTCTTGGCCGACTCGACGCCCTTGGCGATTGCCGCGGGCACCTCCTTGGCCTTGCCGTAGCCGACGCCGACCGTTCCCTCGCCGTCGCCGACGACGACCAGCGCGGTGAAGCTGAAGCGACGACCGCCCTGGTGGACCTTGGCGACGCGGTTGATCGTGACGACGCGCTCGATGTACTGGTTCTTGTCCTCGGAACGACGGCCGTCCCGGCGACCCTGACGACCGCCGTCCCGACGGTTGCCGCCCTCGCGGGCGCCGCCGTCGCGGTTGTCGCCGGAGCCGGCGGCGCCGGTCCTGCTTCGCTGCGGTGCAGCCATCAGATGTTCCTCTGCTCTCGTACGTTCACAGGGTGAGCCCGCCCTCACGGGCACCGTCGGCCACGGCCGCGACCCGGCCGTGGTACTTGTTGCCGCCACGGTCGAAAACGGCGGCGCTGAGGCCGGCCGCCTTCGCCCGCTCGGCTACAAGCTCGCCGACGCGGCGGGCCTTGGCGCTCTTGTCCCCCTCGGCCGTGCGCAGGTCGGCCTCGAGCGTGGACGCGGAGACCAGCGTGCGGCCGACGGTGTCGTCCACGAGCTGGGCAACCATGTGGCGGCTGGAACGGGTGACCACGAGGCGAGGCCGGTCCGCCGTGCCCGAGATCCGCTTGCGCACCCGCAGGTGCCGGCGAGACCGGGCGATCTGCGTGCCCTTGGCCTTCGACTGACGCTTGATGGTGACAGCCATGGGTTACTTACCCGCCTTTCCGACCTTGCGGCGGATCTGTTCGCCGGCGTAACGCACACCCTTGCCCTTGTACGGCTCGGGCCTGCGGATCTTGCGGATGTTCGCCGCGACCTCACCGACGAGCTGCTTGTCGATGCCGGAGACGGAGAACTTGTTCGGACCCTGCACCTGGAAGGTGATGCCTTCCGGGGCCGCGACCGAGACCGGGTGCGAGAAACCGAGCGCGAGCTCGAGGTCCTGCCCCTTGGCCTGGACGCGGTAGCCGGTGCCGACGATCTCCAGCTCCTTGGTGTACCCGTCGGTCACACCGACGACGAGGTTCTGGATCAGGGTGCGGGTGAGCCCGTGCAGCGAGCGCGACTCGCGCTCGTCGTCGGGGCGGCTCACCACGATGGCGCCTTCGTCGTCACGGTCGACCGTGATGGGCTCGGCCACCGTGTGCGACAGGGTGCCCTTCGGCCCCTTCACGGTGACGTCCTGGCCGTCGATGGTGACCTCGACGCCGGAGGGCACGGTGACGGGGAGCTTTCCGATGCGGGACATATCTGGCTCCTCCTCTCACCAGACGTAGGCGAGGACTTCCCCGCCCACGCCCTTGCTCTGGGCCTCACGGTCGGTCAGCAGGCCGGATGAGGTGGACAGGATCGCCACCCCGAGGCCGCCCAGGACCTTCGGCAGATTCGTGGACTTGGCGTACACACGCAGACCCGGCTTCGAGACGCGGCGGACCCCGGCGAGGGACCGCTCACGGTTCGGGCCGAACTTCAGGTCCAGGGTCAGCTTCTTGCCGACCTCGGCGTCCTCGACGGTCCAGCCGGCGATGTAGCCCTCCGCCTTCAGGATCTCGGCGATACTCGCCTTGAGCTTCGAGTACGGCATGGTCACCGACTCGTGGTACGCCGAGTTGGCGTT
>JAJUII010000216.1 GCA_029265505.1 Aeromicrobium choanae | reverse complement strand
GTGTCCGTCGTCGAACCTGCAGACCGGGGCCGTCCCGGGGATGACGACGATCGCCGACCATCCGATCGGCCCGCTGGCCGAGCTCGGCTTCCGGGTCACGATCAACAGCGACAACCGGCTCATGAGCGGGACGTCGATCGGTCACGAGATGGAGCTGCTGACCGACGCCTTCGGCTACAGCATCGGTGATCTTCGATGGTTCACGGTGAACGCGATGAAGAGCGCGTTCCTGCCGTTCGACGAGCGCCTGGTGCTGATCAACGACGTGATCAAGCCCGGCTACGCGGCCGTCGAGTCCGGCGAGTGAGTCAGTCGCACAGGCGCCGGTAGGCCCGCCGCGGCCGGATCGGCTCACAGCCGGCCGCGACCGCCGCGGCGACCACCCGAGGCTGGTCCCGCATCAGGCGCCAGCCGCGACGGAGCAGGGTGAGCGGCGGCTTGCGCGCCTCGCGCAGGTCACGCACGAGTCGCAGCACGAACACCAGTAGTCGAGGACGGGTGAGGCAGAACGCGGCGTCGAGCAGGCCGGCGCGGCGGCAGTCCTCGACGATCTCGGCGGCGAACAGTCCCTCGGCGATGAAGCGGTCGCCGTCGAGCGCGACCTCGTGGGTGCCGGTGGGGCGGCTGGTCGCGATGTCGTAGACCGGGACCTCGGCGCGGCCCTTGCGACACAGGGTCCGGATCGTCTCGACGGCGGCCCGACGGTTCCACGAGCCGACGTCGTCCCAGTCGGGGATGCCGAGCGTGCTCCGGGGCAGGTCCGGGTGGTCGATCGAGTGGTAGAAGTCGTCGAGCCGCAGCACCGTCCAGCCGAGCCGCTCGGCCAGGTGGGACTTCCCCGAACCGGAAGGTCCGGCCAGGATCACGACGCGCGGCATGACCCGAGATTATCGGCCTCGGTCGTCTGCCCCGACGGACGGTGAGGGTCAGACGCCGATCGGGTGCCAGACGGTCTTCGTCTCCAGGAACGGAGTGATCCGCGCCAGGTCGGGCGCCGTGGGGGTCCCGGGGCGCACGATGCGCTTGAGGTTGATCGCGGCCTCCGCCTCCAGCTCGCGGGCCAGGTCCGGGTCCTCGACGCCGGTCAGGTCCAGTGCGTCGACGTCCAGGTGGCCGGCGAGCCAGGAGCCGACCTCGGCGATGTCGCCGGTCAGCACGTTCACCACACCGCCGGGCACGTCCGAGGTCGCGAGGATCTCGGCGAGCGTGATCGACGGCAGCGGTCGGGCGTAGGAGGACACCACGACGGCGGTGTTGCCGCCGACCAGGACCGGCGCCAGCACCTCCACGAGACCGAGCAGCGAGGAGGCCTGCGGGGCCGCGACGGCGACCACGCCGGTCGGCTCCGGGGTCGACAGGTTGAAGAACGGCCCGTTCACCTGGTTGGCGTTGCCGGTGACCTGCGCGAGCTTGTCCGACCAGCCGGCGTACCAGACCCAGGTGTCGACGGCGGCGTCGACGAGGCCGTGGGCCCGCTTCTCGGTGACGCCCTCGGCGGCGCGGACCTCGGCGACCAGCTGGTCGCGTCGCCCCTCGAGCACCTCGGCGACCCGGTACAGGATCTGGCCGCGGTTGTACGGGGTCCGCGTCGACCAGCCGCCGAACGCCTTGCGGGCGGCGACGACCGCGTCGCGCGCGTCCTTGCGCGAGGCCTTGGCGGCGTTGGCGAGGAAGGCGCCGCGCGAGGACGTCACTTCGTAGGTCCGGCCGGACTCCGAGCGGGGGAACGCCCCGCCGATGAACAGCTTGTACGTCTTGCGGACGTCGAGTCGGTCACTCATCGGGTTCCCTCCAGGTAGGAGGCCAGACCGTGGCGGCCGCCTTCGCGACCGTAGCCGGACTCCTTGTAGCCGCCGAACGGGGAGGCGGGGTCGAACTGGTTGAACGTGTTGGCCCACACGACGCCGGCCCGCAGTCGGTTCGCCATCGCCAGGATGCGCGAGCCCTTCTCGGTCCAGACGCCCGCGGAGAGGCCGTAGGGAGTGTTGTTGGCCTTCTCGATGGCCTCGGAGGGCGTGCGGAAGGTCAGCACCGACAGCACCGGGCCGAAGATCTCCTCGCGGGCGATCCGGTGCGCCTGCGTCACGCCGGTGAAGATCGTCGGCGCGTACCAGTAGCCGCGGTCGGGCAGCGGGCACGGCGCGCTCCAGCGTTCGGCGCCCTCGGCGTCGCCGGTCGCCGCGAGATCGCGGATCCGGGCGAGCTGCTCGGCGGAGTTGATCGCGCCGATGTCGGTGTTCTTGTCCAGCGGATCGCCGAGCCGAAGCGTGGCCATGCGGGCCTTGAGCCGGTCGAGGACCTCCTGGGCGATGCTCTCCTGCACGAGCAGGCGCGAGCCTGCGCAGCACACGTGGCCCTGGTTGAAGAAGATGCCGCGCACGATGCCCTCGATCGCCTGGTCGAGAGGGGCGTCGTCGAAGACGATGTTGGCGGCCTTGCCGCCGAGCTCGAGGGTGAGCCGCTTGTCGGTGCCGGCGACCGTGCGGGCGATCTCGCGGCCGACGGGGGTCGATCCGGTGAACGCGACCTTGTCGACGTCCGGGTGCGACACCACCAGGCGTCCGGTCTCGCCGGCCCCGGTCACGATGTTGACCACACCGGGCGGCAGCTCGGCCTGGCGGCAGACGTCGGCGAACAGCAGCGCCGTGAGCGGCGTCGTCTCGGCGGGCTTGAGCACGACCGTGTTGCCGGCGGCGAGGGCCGGGGCGACCTTCCAGGCCAGCATGAGCAGCGGGAAGTTCCACGGGATCACCTGGGCGGCGACGCCGAGTGGCCGCGGGTTCGGACCCAGGCCGGCGTACTCGAGCTTGTCGGCCCAGCCCGCGTGGTAGAAGAACCACTGCGACACCAAGGGAACGTCGACGTCGCGCGACTCCTTGATCGGCTTGCCGTTGTCGAGGGTCTCCAGCACGGCGAACTCGCGACTGCGCTCGGCCAGGATCCGCGCGATCCGGAACAGGTACTTGGCACGCTCACGGCCCGGCATGGGGCCCCAGACCTTCTCGTAGGCCCGCCGGGCGGCACGCACCGCGCGGTCGACGTCGGCCTCGTCGGCCTCGGCGACCTCGGCCAGGACCTCTTCGTCGGCTGGGTTGACGGTCTTGAAGGGGGTGCCGCCGCCGTCGGTGAACTCCCCGTCGATGAACAGGCCGTAGCTGGCCCGCAGGTCGACGATCGAGCGCGACTCGGGCGCCGGCGCGTAGTCGAACTTCGGCATGTCTATCAGTCCAAGGTGACGTAGTTGGGGCCGGAGTAGCGGCCGGTGAGCATCTTCTGGCGCTGCAGCAGCAGGTCGTTGAGCAGCGACGAGGCGCCGAACCGGAACCAGTCCGGGTCGAGCCAGTCCTCGCCGGCGGTCTCGTTGACCACGACCAGGTAGCGGATCGCGTCCTTCGCCGAGCGGATGCCGCCGGCGGGCTTGACACCGACCTGACGGCCGGTGGCGATGCGGTAGTCGCGCACCGCCTCGAGCATGAGCAGGGTGACCGGCAGCGTCGCGGCGGGCTGGATCTTGCCGGTGCTGGTCTTGATGAAGTCCGCACCGGCCTCCATCGCGAGCCACGAGGCGCGGCGGACGTTGTCGTAGGTCTGCAGCTCACCGGTCTCCAGGATCACCTTGAGATGGGCGTCGCCGCAGGCCTCCTTGATCGCGGCGATCTCCTCGAAGACCTGGTCCAGGCGACCGGCCAGGAACGCTCCGCGGTCGATCACCATGTCGATCTCGTCGGCGCCGTTGG
>JAJUII010000042.1 GCA_029265505.1 Aeromicrobium choanae | reverse complement strand
GCTGGCCTTGACCGTGGCGACCGCCACGGTGCCGACGTCGAGGCCCATCTCGTCGGCCGCCTCGCGCGTCACGAGCGAGACGACGCGGTACGGGCCGGCCTGCAGCTCGACCTGCGCCATCACGGTGTCGCGGGTGACCTTCGTGACGATGCCGCGGAAGCGGTTCCGGGCGGACTGGCGGGCGGGCGCGGCGTCGTCGGCGGCGGACTCGGCGAGCTCCTGCGCGAGGGCGGCGAGGTCACGGCCCTCGACGGTGAGCCGGCCGTTCGCGGCGCGGGTCGCGGGCAGGCGGCCGGACTCCGTCCACCGGCGCACGGTGTCGTCGCTCACGCCGAGCAGGCGGGCGGCCTCGCTGATCCGGAACTGCGGCACGACGGCGAGCCTAGCGCAGCACCTGCGCCACATCCCGGCCTGTTCCCCCCGCACCTGCGCCACACCGCACAGTGGAGCGATATCACCACAAGATCGCTCCACTGGGAGTGATCAAGGTCGATTTCACTCCACTTCGCGTCCTGCACGCGCCTCGTCGCGAGCACGCCGTCAGCACTGCATGTTCGCCCAGCTCCAGGATGCGCCGTGACCCGACGTCACGACGACGGTGAGCGCCGCCGCCGCAGGCGGGTCGAGGGCCTCCGGCACCAGCGGTCCCGTCATGGCCTCGTCCCGTCGATGTCGTCGCCGACCCGGAACCAGTCGACGTCCACGTGGCCGCCGGTCTGCGCCGTGGCGTAGCAGAAGATCGCGAACCGGTACCCGGTGAAGTGGTCGAGGCCGTACTCCATCGCCAGGTCGTCACCGATCGGGGTCCAGGCGGCGCCGTCGAGCGAGTACGCGAACGAGGCGCGGTCGACGGCGTCCCGGAAGTCCACGTCCACGCGGAGCAGGACCGTGTCGGCCGTCAGCGGCACGGGCGTGCTCGTGAAGGCGACGCGTCCGTCCCGGTCGGCGCGGCGCATCACGAGCCGACGGGCGCCACCGGCCATCTCGACCGCGACGCACCCGTACTTCTGCTGGAGCGCGGCCAGGCCGGCGACGTCGCCGTCCTTCATCGCCGAGACGTCGAGCGAGATCGCCGCCGCGCTCGTCGGCCCGTAGGTGCGCTGCGTGAGCGTGTTGCGGGCGTCGAGGATGCCCGACGCGATGCTGCCGGTGGTCAGCCGCAGGTGCCCGGGCCGGTCGGTGAGCGACCAGAACCGGTTGTCCGGGTTGTGGTTCCACTGCCACGTCAGCCCGAGGTTCGACCCGTTCCAGGCGTTCTCGTCCGACGCGGTGAGGGCGGCGGCGTTCGTCGTGCTCCAGTAGCCGGCGGGCCCGGGCCGGTTCTCGAAGTCGTCCGAGACGAGGAGGTCCGTCGCGCCCGACGCCGGCGCCCCTGCGGGGACGGCGGGGTCGAGCGAGAGGACGGGCCACGCGTCGTCGTCCCAGGTCACACGCGCGAGCTGCGGCGAGCGACCGAGGGGGCCCTCGTCCTGGAAGAGCATCGCGTACCACTGCCCGTCGGGCGCCCGGACGACGCCGCCCTGGGCGACGCCACCGCCCGGGCGCCCCGCGACCGGGACCCCCTGGCTGAGCACGACCCTGCCCTCCCAGTCCCCGCCCTGGGACTGCGGTGTCAGCGACCTCGACCGCCACACGACCTCCTGGCGGATCCCGCCCGTCGGCCACTGGATCATGAAGACGTAGTAGTGGTCGCCGACGCGGTAGGCGTGCGCACCCTCGGCGTGCAGCCCGTCGGCCTGGTCGACGTCGGCGTCCTCGACGAGCCGCGTGGCCGGTCCGTCCCAGATGAAGGTCCCGTCGTCCGTGCGGCGCAGCCGGCGCAGGTCGATCGTGCCGCTGCCGTGGACGAGGTGGACGTCGTCGCCGTCGAACAGGAGCGACGGGTCGTGGGCGTAGCCGTCGAGGACCGACCGCGTCCACGGCCCGTGCTCGACGCTGGGCGTCGTGCAGACGTAGGTCTGCTGCGTGGTCAGGCTGGCGAACGCGACGTGGTACGTGCCCTCGTGGAACCGGATGCTCGCGGCCCAACTGCCCTGCCCGTAGGCGTTCCGGCCGTCGCGGAGGGCGAGCGCGTCCGTGTCGTCGAGGATCGGGCCGGTGTAGCCGGCGATCGACCAGTGCACCAGGTCGCTCGAGCGCATGATCGGCACGCTCGGCGCGAAGTACATGGTCGTGCTGACCATGTAGTAGTACCGACCGTCGTGGGTCACGTCCGGGTCGGGGACGTCCGCGACGACGACGGGCACGGGTGCGCTCACGGTGCTGGTCTCCTTCGACCGCGACGGGACGGGACGGGATGCGGGGCGGTGCTCGCGCGGTCAGGCGCCGCCGCGGGTCGATCCGCGCACCACGAGGCGGACGGGCGCGACGACGTGCTCGGCAGGTCCGGTCCAGCCCGACATCTGGCGGTGCAGGAGCTCGACGGCGGCCTGGGCCACGCCCTTGTGGTTGACGTCGACCGACGTGATGCCGGGCGGGACGAAGCGGGACATGTCGAGGTTGTCGAACCCGGCGAGCTGGACGTCGTCGGGGACGCGCAGCCCGCTGTCCGCCAGGGCCGACAGCGCCCCGAGGGCGACGACGTCCGTCACGGCGAAGACCCCGTCGACGGGCAGCCCCGAGGCGATGACCTCGAGCATCGCCTCCCGACCGGCGTGGGACGTGTAGTCGCTGACGGGCACGACGTAGGCCGGGTCGGCCTCGAGACCGGCCTCGCGGTGCGCGTCCTCCCACCCGACGCGGCGGTCCGTGGTCATCGCGTGCGCGGACCCGGACGAGCAGCCGAGCGCGACGATGCGACGCGACCCGCGCTCGATCATGTGCGCCGTGGCGAGGCGGGCGCCGGACTCGTTCGCCAGGCGCACGTGGTCGAAGCGCTCGGGGACCTCGCGCTCGCCCAGCAGCACGATCGGCTTGGAGGTGCGCACGCGTTCCAGCGGCTCCAGGTCCAGACCGGCCACGGAGAGCAGCACGCCGTCGTAGATCTGGAGGCGCGCGACGCTCAGCGCCTCGATCTCCTGCTCCGCGTTGGCGCTCGTCCGCTCGAGGACGAGGTGCCGGCCCTCCGCCTCGACCAGCGGCGCGATCTCGTCGGCGAGCTCGCTGAAGTAGTCGTGGAAGCTCGGGGCGACGAAGGCGACCGTGTCCGTCCGGCCGGCGCGCAGGTGCCGTGCGGTCAGGTTGACCTCGTACCCGAGGGCCTCGACGGCCGCCATGACGCGGGACCTCGTCGGCTCGCCGACCGGGACGCGCTCGTTGAGGACGTTCGAGACGGTCATGACCGACACGCCGGCCGCGCGGGCCACGTCCGCCATCCGCACCATGCGCACCCTCTCCCGAGTCCGGTCGGTCCCGCGTGCGCACCTCCGACCCGGAGGGCCCGGCCACGCTGCCGGCGGCACCGTATATCGATAAAACGTTTTCGATGAAGGGCCCCGGACCACGAGCTGCGCAAGCTCCCGACGCCGGCGCGGCCTCCCGCGCGGGGGCGACGTCGCCCCACCGGGTCGCTGCGCCGGCCGGCACGAGGCGGCCCGCACGACCCCTCAGGCCGTGGGCCCAATCGTGATCGTCTCGAGACCTGAAGGGTCTTGACCGCCCGTCGGGGCGTGTCTACTTTAACGCTAAAATCCCGTCCGGGATGAGGATGCCGAGGTTCACTCGCGTCCGATGGCACGGGTTCCGGTCAAGGAAGACCGGAACAGTTCTCAAGGGAGAGACCTCGGTGCGTACAGCAAGAACGAAGCTGTCAGCTCTTGTCCTCGCCACGGCGGTGTCCGTGGGCCTCGTCGGGTGCAGCCAGGGCGCTGCTCCCGAGGACGACACTCCGAAGGACGTCGTCATCCCCGAGGGTGATCTCGCGGACCAGTCCGGGACGCTCACCCCCAGCGACCCGACGGAGCTCTCGGTCTGGATCACGTCCGCCAACCAGGCTCCGGCAGCCGACAACAAGATCACCAAGCTGATCGAGGAGCAGCTCGGTGTCACCCTGAAGTACGAGATCGTCACGCCGGACAACGTCGACCAGAAGATCGGCGTCATGCTCGCGGGCGGCGAGTTCCCCGACCTCGTCGGCACCACCGACCTGCAGATGCGGCTCCTCGAGGGCGGCGCCCTGCTGCCCCTCGACGACATGCTGGCCACCGGGGACTACCCCAACCTCGCCACGCACGTCGAGGACGACATCAAGAAGATGAGCTACACGGGCGGTGAGGTCGAGGACGGCCTGTACATCATCCCGAACTACAACCGCTTCTACGGCGACATCACGGGCGGCGTCTACTACGGCCCCGCGTTCTGGATCCAGAAGCGTGTCCTCGCGGATGCCGGCTACCCGGACCTCGAGAACATGACGATCGAGCGGTACTTCGAGCTCATCGAGAACTTCAAGGCGAAGAACCCCGAGACGGAGGGCATCCCGACCGTCGGTTTCGAGCTCCTGGCGTCCACGGGCCGTGAGTGGGGCATGACCAACCCGCCGGCGCTGCTGGCGGGCTCGCCGAACAACGGTGGCGTGATCGTCGACGAGGACGGCAACGCGGAGATCTACGCCGACAAGGACATCGCGAAGGACTTCTACAAGGTCCTCAACGAGAAGTACGCCGCGGGTCTCGTCGACCCCGAGTCCTTCACGCTGACCTTCGACCAGTACACCGCGAAGCTGGCCACCGGTGCCGTGCTCGGCATGCACGACCAGGGCTGGAACTTCCAGACCGCCACCCAGTCGCTGCAGAGCGCCGGCAAGGACGAGTACACCTACGTGCCCCTCATGCCCGTCTACGACGGCGTGGAGCCCTGGTACGCCGACCGCGACGTCATGAACACCAACCAGGGGTTCGGCGTCTCCGTCTCGAGCAAGCAGCCGGAGAAGGCGCTGAAGTTCCTCGACGTCATGCTCAGCGAGCCCTGGCAGAAGGTGCTCTCGTGGGGCATCGAGGGCGAGGACTACGAGGTCGACGAGGACGGCGTGTTCTTCCGCACGGAGGAGCAGCGGGCGAACTACCGGGACCTCACCTGGCGTGCCTCCAACCGCCTCGACGCGCTGCTGGACGTGCTGCCCAAGCACCAGGGTCAGTTCTCCGACGGCAACGCCTACGGCCCCGACGACCAGCCGACCGAGTTCTTCGAGACGCTGACCGAGTACGACCGTGCCTTCATGGAGCAGTACGGCAAGAAGACCTGGCGGGAGTTCGTGAACGTCCCGCCGGAGAACCCCAAGTACTACCCGGCGTGGAACATCACGCTCTCCGACGAGGCGAACCAGGTCAACCAGCAGCTGACCGACGCGAACGTGCAGAACCTGCCGAAGATCATCGCTGGTGACCCGAGCGACTTCGAGGCCAACTGGAAGGCCTACGTCGACGCCATCGGCAAGATCGACGTCAAGGTGTACGAGGACGCGATCAACGCCGGTATCCAGGACCGTCTGGCCAACTGGTAACCGTCGCCGAGCGCTCGTGGTGGGGGTGCACACCCCCACCACGAGCGCTCTCGAGGACCACCCACTGCTCCTGACGACGAGGTTGGACAGATGACCCACGCCCCGGTCAGCAACCTGGTGACCGCCACCGGGCTCGAACCGGCCGTGGAGCCCGCAAGCAGCTCGGGCTCCACCGACCGCAAGGCTCGGAAGAACGCGGAGAAGGCCCGGAAGAAGAAGCTGGCGAAGGACTCCAAGCCCAAGATCACCTGGAACGCCGTCCGGGCGCAGCGGGCCCTGCTCTTCATGGCGGTCCCGCTGCTGCTGTACCAGATCCTGTTCAAGTACGTCCCGGTCTACGGCTGGGCGATCGCCTTCCAGGACTACAAGCCGGGTCGCGGGGGCATCTTCAACCAGGAGTGGGTCGGCTTCGAGAACTTCGTCGACCTGTTCACCGGTGTCAACGGTGAACGGTTCCGCCGGGTCGTGGTGAACACGCTGGGCCAGTCCCTCCTGACCCTGGTCGTCGGGACCGTCGGGGCCATCGCCCTGGCGCTGCTGCTGAACGAGGTCAAGAACCTGCCGTTCAAGCGGGTCCTGCAGAACATCACGTACATGCCCCACTTCCTCAGCTGGGTCATCGTGGCGAGCCTGGCGTCGGTGGCGCTCTCGCTGCCGTCGTCCGGCGGGTTCATCAACCAGGCCCTCATGAGCCTCGGCATCGTGCAGGAACCGGTCATGTTCCTCACCGAGCCGAACCACTTCTGGGGGATCGTCGCCGGGACCAGCCTGTGGAAGGAGCTGGGCTGGAACACGATCCTCTACCTGGCAGCGATCACGGCGATCGACCCGGCCCAGTACGAGGCCGCCGAGGTCGACGGCGCCGGCCGCTACCGCAAGATGTGGAACATCACGCTCCCGGGCATCCGGCCCACGATCGTCGTGCTGCTCATCATCAACTGCGGCTGGATCCTGACCACGAACTTCGAGCTGCCGTACTTCCTCGGCAACGGCCTGATCGCGGAGCGGGCCGAGACGATCGACGTCTTCGTGCTGCGCTACGGCTACCAGCTGGGCAACTACAGCCTCGCCGTCGTCGCGGGCATCTTCAAGACGATCGTCGCCATCATCCTCGTGGGCGCCGCGAACCAAGCGGCCAAGCGGCTCAACCAAGAGACGCTGGTCTAGGAGGCCGTCATGTCAACCACGCCTGTCGCGAAGCCTGTCGCGGCGCCCGTCGCGAAGCCTCTCGCGAAGCTCGTCACGAAGCCCCTCGTCCGTCGCCCGCCACGACGCCGGCCCTCGCGTCGTCGGTGGACGACCGAGCGGGTCGTCTTCACGACGCTCAACACGACCTTCCTGCTGGCCCTCGCGGCCCTCATGCTCTACCCGCTGCTGAACACGCTCGCGATCTCCCTGAACGACGGCATGGACGCCGTCCGTGGCGGGATCGGCATCTGGCCCCGGGTCTTCTCGCTGCAGAACTACGAGGTCGTGCTCAACATGGACACGATCTACCAGGCGTTCTTCATGAGCGTCCTGAAGACCGTCGTGGTGGTGGCGACCAACCTGTTCTTCACCTCGATGCTCGCCTACGCGCTCAGCCGGCGGGAGTTCATCTTCCGCCGCCCGATCACCATGGTCTTCGTCCTGACCATGTACTTCGACGCCGGGCTCATCCCCAACTACCTGCTCATCAGGGACCTGGGGATGCTGAACACCTTCCACGCCTACTGGGTGCCGGTGATCATCAGCGCGTTCAACCTCATCGTGCTCCGCACGTACATGAAGTCGATCCCCGACGAGGTCACCGAGTCGGCCCGGATCGACGGCGCCGGCGAGTTCCGCACGTGGTGGCAGATCGTGATGCCGCTGTGCCGGCCCGCGCTGGCCGTGGTGGGTCTGTTCGTCGCCGTCGGCAGCTGGAACGCGTGGCTGGACACCCTGCTGTACAACTCGGGCGAGCAGTGGTTGTCCACCCTGCAGTACGAGCTGCAGAAGCTCCTGTCGAGCTCGATGAACGCCGGGGCGAACTCCGGGAACCTGGCGAACAACGCGGCCACCGTGGGCAGCGGCGGGCAGCTCACCACACCGATCGCGCTGCGGTCGGCGATCACCATGGTGGCTGCCGTCCCGATCCTGCTCGTCTACCCGTTCCTGCAGAAGCACTTCGTGTCCGGTCTGATGATCGGCTCCGTGAAGGGCTGACGGCGTCGGCCTCCCGCACCCCGCGGGAGGCCGACCTCGTCCTCGCCGGCCCGCGGCTCCGCACACTGAGAGGGCTCGACCATCTTCCGATACAACCCTGCGTCGCGACTGTGGCGCATCCTGGACTCGCTCGGCACCGTCATCGCCATCAGCCTGTTCTGGCTCGTGAGCGTCGGCCTCGTCGTGACGGCGGGGGCGGGGACGGTCGTCGCCTACGAGGTCTGCCGGCGGTACGTCCTGGGCAAGGAGGCAGGCCTCTGGGCCGTCGCCCGGAAGGCCTGGGGGCAGAGCTGGAAGCAGGCGACCGTCGTCGGCCTGCTGGCCCTCCCGGTCGCGGCCCTCGGCGTCCTCACGATCTCCTACCTGCCCACTCTCGGGCTGGCCGAGGTCCTGGTCCCCCTCCTCGTCATCGGGCTCTTCCTCCTGCTCCTGGTCTTCTGGTGCCTCCCCCTCGTCGCACGCTTCACCAACCCCACCTGGCGGCAGGTGCGCAACGGGCTGACCCTGGGCCTGACGACGCCGAGCCTGACGTTCCTGCTCGGGATCGCCCTGGTCCTCGGGGGCCTCGCCGTCTGGCACTTCATGCCCGCGGTGTTCGTGGTGCCCGGCGGCATCCTCGTGTGGTGGTGCTACCTGCTCGAGCGGTTCTTCGTCGCGCGGGGGTACGTGCGACCTGAGCCGGCGGACGCGGACGCCTGACGCACTGACGAGAGACTCTGTCGTGACCATCCTGCACGTCTCCCCCACCGGCTCCGACCGTGCTGACGGGTCGGCCGACGCACCGTTCCGGACCATCGGCCGGGCCGCCCGGGCCGCCGTGCCGGGCGACACCGTCCTGGTGCACGCCGGCGTGTACCGGGAGTGGGTGGACCCCCCGCGCGGCGGCACGGCCGACGCACCGATCACCTACCAGGCCGCGGTGGGCCCCGACGGCCGCTTCGAGCCCGTCACGATCTCCGGCGCCGAGCCGGTCACCGACTGGCGCCCCCACCCCGGCGTCGAGGGCGTCTGGGTCGCCCACGTGCCGAACACGCTGTTCGGGGAGCGCAACCCGTACGTCGAGCGCATCGGCGGGGACTGGTTCTTCGACCAGGTCAACACGTGGCACCTGGGCGAGGTGTACCTCGACGGCAGGTCGATGTACGAGGCGCAGACGCTCGCCGGCGTCGAGCGCCCGCAGGTCACCCCGGACTCCTTCGACCCGGAGGGCTCCCTGCTCACCTGGTACTGCGAGGTCGACGACGACGTCACGACGATCTGGGCGAACTTCGGGGGCGCGGACCCGGCCGAGCACGAGATCGAGATCAACGTCCGGCCCTTCGTCTTCTGGCCGTCGGCCACGGGCATCGGCCACATCACGGTGCGCGGGTTCACCCTGACCAAGGCCGCGACGCAGTGGGCCCCGCCGACGGCGCTGCAGGAGGGCCTGATCGGCCCCCACTGGTCGAAGGGCTGGGTGATCGAGGACAACACGATCACGGACTCGAAGAACGTCGGCATCTCGCTCGGCAAGGAGGCCGGCACGGGGCAGAACGAGTGGACGGCGGGGGGCGCCGGGGCCAAGGGCGGCACGCAGCGTGAGCGCGAGGTCATCCAGCGGGCCCTCGTCCTACGCGGTCCCGACGCGGGCGAGCCGCACCCGTGGCACCGCGACCACGTCGGTTCCCACACGGTGCGCCGCAACACGATCCGCGACTGCGAGCAGGCGGGGATCGTCGGGCACCTGGGCGCGGCGTTCTCGACGATCGCCGACAACCACGTCTCGCGCATCCACGTGAAGCGCCAGTGGCACGGCGCCGAGGTGGCCGGCATCAAGCTGCACGCCGCCATCGACACGGTGATCAGCGGGAACACGATCCACCACACGCACCGCGCGCTGTGGCTCGACTGGCAGGCCCAGGGCACCCTGGTGCGCCGCAACGTGTTCTACGCCTCGACCGCCGAGGACCTCATGGTCGAGGTCTGCCACGGCCCGTACCTCGTGGACTCGAACCTCTTCCTGTCGCCGTGGGCGCTCAAGGACATGTCGACCGGGGGCGCCTACGTCCACAACTACGTCGCGGGCCGCATCGCGAACTGCACGGAGCACCAGCGGTACACCCCGTACCACCTCCCGCACTCGACGGCCGTCCACGGCGTCTCGAACATCCTCGGCGGCGACGACCGGTTCTACAACAACGTCTTCGTCGGCGACGGCGCCGCCGGGGAGCCCGACGGGGCTGACGCGCACGAGGAGCCGGCGCTCGCCAGCTTCTGGTCCGGCGCGATCGACATGGACGGCGTGCCCGGGCAGGCGACCTTCGTGCCGACCCCCGTGGGCACGTCGCAGTACGACGCCTACCCGACGCCGCAGGAGTACCCCGCCGAGCCCGGGAGCGACCTGGCCGGGCCACGGCTCCCGGTCTGGGTCGAGGGCAACCTCTACGCGAACGGTGCCGAGCCGTTCCGCGCGGAGCCCGCGCCCATCGTGCGGGAGACGTCACCGGTGCGCGTCGAGGTGGTCGACGCCGAGGCCGGGACGGTCCGCGTGGTCCTGGACCCTGCGGACGAGCACGTCGTCGTCGAGCCGGTGACGACCGCGCGCCTCGGGACGAGCTACCAGGCCGAGATGCCCTACACGAACCCCGACGGGTCCGACCTGGACCTGAGCACCGATCTCTTCGGGGTCACGCGGGACCACGTCGTGCCCGGGCCGTTCGCCGCGTCGGGGCCCCTGACACGGGTCCTCGCCGCACCGGCCCCCGCACCCGGGCCCGACCGGTCGGGGCCCGAGGCCTAGCTGGAGGCCGCGACGCCCTCGTCGCGGCCCGGCTGCCGCCGCCAAGGTCAGGCGTGCCCGGCGCGGACACCCGAGCATCGAGCAGGGCGGGACGGAGTCGCCGCCGGCGGCGAGCCCAGCACACCGTCGAGGACGTCTCGTCGCGGGCTGTAGCCGTCCGTCGACGTCGGCGCAGATCCGTGACCGGCCACCTGCCGACCGCAACGCCAGAGGCCCTCCCGATCAGTTGCGTCCGCCAGAGTGGTGTACCGGTGGCCCGGTGATCGTGTCGTCGTAGACGAGGACGCGGTCATCGCGTGACCCTTCGAGTGATCTCTCACAACCGACTCGAAGAAGGACTCCACGATGACCGCACCCACGAGTATCGACCCTGCCCGCTTCCGGCACGAGCAGTTGGCTCAGGCGTCCCCGGACCTGATGCGTGAGCTGCTGAGCACGTTCATCGACGCGTTGCTGTCGGCCGAGGCCGACGCGGTTTGCGGGGCCGGGTGGGGCCAGGTCAGCGATGACCGGGTCAACCGGCGCAACGGCTACCGCCACCGGGACCTGGACACCCGGGTCGGCACGATCGACGTCGCGATCCCCAAGCTGCGCACCGGGGCCTACTTCCCCGAGTGGCTGCTCACCCGCCGCCGGCGTGCGGAGGCGGCCCTGACGTCGGTGGTCCCAACCTGCTACCTGCTGGGCGTGAGCACCCGGCGGATGGACAAGCTCGTGCAGTCGTTGGGGATCACCTCGCTGTCGCGGTCGCAGGTCAGCGAGATGTCCAAGGACCTGGACGCCCAGGTCACCGCGTTCCGCACCCGCCCCCTGGACGCCGGTCCCTACACATTCGTCGCGGCTGACGCGCTGACGATGAAGGTCCGCGAGGCCGGTCGCGTCGTCAACGCGGTCGTCCTGGTGGCCACGGGCGTGAACGCCGACGGGCACCGCGAGGTCCTCGGAGTCCAGGTCACCACCGCCGAGACCGGCCCGGCCTGGTTGACGTTCTTCCAGGACCTGATCGCCCGCGGCCTGTCCGGGGTCAAGCTCGTCACCTCCGACGCCCACGCCGGCCTGGTGGCCGCGATCGGCGCGACCCTGCCCGGAGCGACCTGGCAGAGATGCCGGACCCACTACGCGGCCAACCTGATGTCCGTCTGCCCGAAGAGCTCCTGGCCGGCGGTCAAGGCGATGCTGCACTCGGTCTACGACCAGCCCACCCCCGCCGACGTCCAGGCCCAGTTCGACAGGCTCATGGACGCGGTGTCCGACAAGCTCCCCGACGTCGCCGCCCACCTGGACACCGCCCGCGCCGACGTCCTCGCGTTCACAGCGGTCCCCAAGGGTCTGTGGCGCCAGGTCTGGTCCAACAACCCCAACGAGCGCTTGAACCGAGAGATCCGCCGGCGCACCGACGTCGTGGGCATCTTCCCCGACCGCTCCTCGGTCATCCGCCTGGTCGGCGCGGTCCTGGCCGAACAGCACGACGAGTGGGCGGAAGGACGCCGCTACCTCGGCCTCGAGCTCCTCGCCAAGGCCCGCCTGGCCGCCGTCCCCGGCGAGGAAGAGGTGATCGACCCACCCCTGGCCCTGACCGCCTGACCATCAGGGTCACGCCGAACCGCTACACCACTTCCCAGGACTTGACCGCGGGGCACTCGGCCTGCCTCTTCTCGCGCGATGATCCCTCAGGGGGCGCCGCATTGAGCCGAGATGAGACCCATCGCGCTCCCGACCGTCGACTACGGCAGGTTCGCTCTGGTGGTCGCTCCGCTGAACCCGACTGCCACCTCCTCGTGCGGCCGACCCAGACGTCCGCCATCCACCGGAGCCCGGCACACCCGCGTGGCAGCCAGGCGGCCGATCAGCCGCAGCGACGCCGCGGACGACGAAGGCCCGGACCGTGTGGTCCGGGCCTTCGTGACTGGTAGCGGGGGCAGGATTTGAACCTGCGACCTCTGGGTTATGAGCGACGCAACCTTGCCCGATGTGGTGCGCACGGTTAGCGTTGACAGCGACATATTCGCAGGTCAGGCGGCATATTGCTGTCCGTCGGCGTCCGGCCACGTACGGGCTCGGACGGGTGCGGCTGCTGTCCTACTGCTCACCAGAGGAGGCTCGATGGGCTGGGTCGTCGAGCGGTCCAGGCAACGCGGACGGCGGTACACGGCTGTCTACCGCGACACCCACGGGCACCTGCGCTCCGCCGGCACGTTCGACTCCCGCCGAGAGGCGGAGCGGGCAGCGATGCGTGCCGAGGACAAGATCACCGACGGGACGTGGATCGATCGCCGTGCGGGCCGGGTGACGTTCCGGACGTATGCCGAGGACGTCTGGCTGCCGTCACGCCACCTCGAGGTGTCGACGCTCGCGGCGTATCGCTCCTACCTGCGTCGGCACTTCATCCCGTTCTTCGGCGAGATGCGGCTGGCGCAGATCACCGCGTCGAACGTGCAGACGTGGGTCCGGTCTGCGCTCGACCAGGGCTTGTCCCCTCGGTCGATCGCCAAGTACCACGTGCTACTGCACTCGATCTTCGCCCGCGCGGTCCGGGACCGGCTCATCGCCTTCAACCCGTGCGAGAGCACGGAGCTGCCAAAGGTGGTGACCAAGAAGGCTCGGACCCTGACGCCTGAGGAGTACTCCGCCGTCCTGGCGGAGGTTCCGCCGCGGTTCAAGCCCTTGGTCATGACGGCGATCGAGACCGGGCTCCGATGGGGCGAGCTCGTGGCTCTCCGACCGCGGCACGTCGACTTCCTCCGCCGAACGATCACCGTCGAGGAGACCATCGTCGAGGTCTCGCGCAAGGACTCCCCCACCGGCGAGCGCCTCATCGTCAAGCCCTACCCGAAGGACGACGAGCCCCGGACGCTTCGCGTGTCGCAAGGCCTGCTCGACGTCCTCGCGGTGCGCATCGCCGAGCTCGGCCTGGCTCGTGACGACCTGCTCTTCCCGTCGCGTGAGACCGCCGGAGGCCAGCCGCTCTCGCGCGCGACGTTCAACACACGGCACTGGAGGCCTGCGGTCGAGCGCTCTGGGGTCGACTTCGCTGTGCGCATGCACGACCTACGACATGCTCACGCGTCCTGGCTGCTCGCGGGCGGCGCTGACCTCAAGTCGGTCATGGAGCGCATGGGGCACGCGCAGATCATGACGACGCAGCGGTACCTCCACACGCTTCCCGAGGCGCAGGACGAGGCGCTCGCCGCTTTCGAGAGGATCCGGACGCGTTAGCCCGCTCCACGGCGGGCCCACCAGCGGCCGATGCCGACGTCCGGCCGCGACGCTCTTCATGAACCCTTCATCGGACCGCGACCGCTGATGGAGGGCGCACAGCGGACTCTGGCACTCAGGGCCGCAAAGGGCGAGCCCATCGGACGAGGAGTAGCCATGTCCTGGTGCCTGCGCGAGGGCGGCTGGCTGATGGTCGCAGCGACGATCTTGGTAGTGGTCGCCGCGGTGTGGGCAGTGACCCGCCTGTTCCCGACGTCGGTCGTTGTCGACGCCGCCGGCGTGCTCGACGCGCGTCTGGCCCGCGGGGAGATCGACGTGGAGACGTACCGCAGGCTTCGCGCGGAACTCGCCGGGACGGCACCGAGTGTGGAGGCACACCGATGAAGCACATGAACGGAACGGCGACACGACCGCACCTGATCGGGATGGCGGTTTCGGCTGGCGTCGTCGGCCTCGGCCTGCTTGCTTGGGGCGTGCCGGCCGGCGCGGCAAGCAGGATGGGCGGTTGCGCTCGCGTGCCCGCTGATGATGATCGGGATGATGGCGTTCATGGTCGTCGGCCGCGAGCGGCATCACACCGGCAACGGCACCGACGAGGC
>JAJUII010000002.1 GCA_029265505.1 Aeromicrobium choanae | reverse complement strand
CCCAAGCGCGTCTGGCTGCTCATCCTGTCGCTGGCGATCCTCGTCGACCTCATCGCCCAGCACCCGCTGCAGATCCTCGCGCTGCTGGGCACCGTCGGCGCACTCGTCTACCTCGCCCAGACCCGCGGCTCGGGCTACTGACGTCGCTCGGCGGGACGCGGCGCGCTCCGCCGCCGGCGATCGAGCCGCGAGAATCCCCGCGAACGCGCCCGCCACCAGAAGCACGATCGCGGTCCGGTGAGCCTCCGACCACGGCGGCGTCGCACATCGTCGTGCGATGAAGAAGACCCCCGGCGTGCGCCGGGGGCCTTCGATCACTCGGGGTGACGGATCACTTGCGTCGCCGCGCGGTGCGGGCGCGCTCACCGGCGTCCAGGATCACCTTGCGGATCCGGACGTTGGAGGGGGTCACCTCGACGCACTCGTCCTCCCGGCAGAACTCCAGGCACTGCTCGAGGGACAGCTTGCGCGGCGGGATGAGCTTCTCGAAGCTGTCCGCGGTGGAGGAGCGGACGTTGGTCTGCTTCTTCTCCTTGGTGATGTTGACGTCCATGTCGTCGTCGCGGCTGTTCTCGCCGACGATCATGCCCTCGTAGACCTCGGTGCCGGGCTCGACGAACAGCGTGCCGCGTTCCTGCAGCGACGTCATCGCATAGGAGGAGGCGGCGCCGGCGCGGTCGGCCACCAGCGAGCCGGTCGGCCGGGTGGAGATCTCGCCGAACCACGGCTCGTAGCCCTCGAACACGTGGTGCGCGATGCCGGTGCCGCGCGTCTCGGTGAGGAACTCGGTCCGGAACCCGATCAGGCCGCGCGAGGGCACCAGGAACTCCATCCTGACCCAGCCGGTGCCGTGGTTGATCATCTGCTCCATGCGGCCCTTGCGCACGGCCAACAGTTGGGTCACGGTGCCCAGGTACTCCTCGGGCGTGTCGATCGTCAGACGCTCGACCGGCTCGTGGGTCTTGCCGTCGATCTGCTTCGTCACGACCTGCGGCTTGCCCACGGTCAGCTCGTAGCCCTCACGGCGCATCTGCTCCACGAGGATCGCCAGGGCGAGCTCGCCGCGTCCCTGGACCTCCCAGGCGTCGGGCCGGTCGGTCGGCAGGACCCGGATCGAGACGTTGCCTACCAGCTCGCTGTCGAGGCGGTCCTTGACCAGTCGGGCGGTGACCTTGGTGCCCTTCTCGCGTCCGGCCAGCGGCGAGGTGTTCGTCCCGATGGTCATCGAGATGGCCGGCTCGTCGACGTGGATGAGCGGCAACGCCCGCGGGTTCTCCGGATCGGCCAGCGTCTCGCCGATCATGATGTCGCCGATGCCGGCGATCGCGGCGATGTCGCCCGGGCCGGCGGACTCGCCGGGCACGCGGTCGAGCGCCTCGGTGACGAGCAGCTCGGTGATCTTGACCTTCTCGACCGAGCCGTCGCGCTTCATCCAGGCGACCTGGGCTCCCTTGCGCAGCGTCCCCTCCTTGATCCGCACCAGGGCCAGCCGGCCGAGGAACGGGGACGAGTCGAGGTTCGTGACGTGAGCCTGCAGGGGCGCGCCCTCGGTGTACTCGGGCGCGGGCACGTGCTCCATGATCGTCTGGAACAGCGGGATCAGGTTGTCGTTGTCGGGAAGTCGGCCGTCGGCCGGACGTTCGAGCGAGGCGCGGCCGGCCTTGCCCGAGGCGTAGACGACCGGGAAGTCGAGGGCGTCGTCGGCGGCGTCCTCGGGCAGCAGGTCCATGAAGAGCTCGTAGGTCTCGTCGACGACCTCGGCGATGCGAGCGTCGGGACGATCCACCTTGTTGACCACGAGGATCACCGGCATCTTGGCGGCCAGCGCCTTGCGCAGCACGAACCGGGTCTGCGGCAGCGGGCCCTCGGAGGCGTCCACGAGCAGGACGACGGCGTCGACCATCGACAGCCCCCGCTCGACCTCGCCGCCGAAGTCGGCGTGACCGGGCGTGTCGATGATGTTGATCGTGACGGTCTTGCCGTCGATGTCCTCGGTGCCGGGCCCGGAGTACTTCACCGCGGTGTTCTTCGCCAGGATCGTGATGCCCTTCTCGCGCTCCAGATCACCGGAGTCCATGACCCGTTCGGTCACTTCCTGGTGCTCGGCGTAGGCGCCCTGCTGCTGGAGCATCGCGTCGACGAGGGTGGTCTTGCCGTGGTCGACGTGAGCGACGATGGCGACATTGCGCAGATCTGGGCGAGTTGGCACTCGTCCGATTCTACGGCAGAAAGCACGTTCTCCCACACGCGAGGGCCGATCTGCGGCGCATCGTGGCGAAGGTCATGCCCTCGCAATAGTTGCGCATCCGTTAGTATTGACCGGCTATGTCCGATTCACCCCGCGCCGCCGCGTTCACCTCGGTCCGTGACTTCCTCACGCGGATCTTCACGACGGCCGAGGCGGAATCGCTCGAGAGCGTCGCCGAGCTCGAGCTGTCCTTCACCCAGGCCAGGATCCTGTTCACCCTGGCTCACCACGAGCAGCCGATCGCCATCGGTGACCTCGGAGCCGAGGTGGGGCTCTCCGCCGCGGCCACCGGGCGCAATGTCGACCACCTCGTGCGCGAGGGATGGGTCGAGCGCACCGAGAACCCCGAGGACCGGCGGGTCAAGCTCGTCTCGGTCACCGAGGCCGGTCGCGCCTTGGCGGGACGGCATCTGCGCTCGAAGGAGGACGCCGTCCGCCGCCTGGTCGACGAGCTCGACGACGCCCAATGCCTCGCCCTGGTCGAGGCGCTCGCACCACTGACGAAGGAAGAACCCCACGCATGACCAATTCCGTGCCGGCGCATCCGCCGGAGTACTCCGACAAGATCGACGCCGCGGTCCTCAAGATCGCCGGTGTCGTCGTCCTGGGATCGATCATGTCGATCCTGGACATCACGGTCGTCAACGTCGCCCTGCCGACGTTCCAGTCCGATCTCGGCGTCGAGAACTACTCGACCGTCGCGTGGACCGTGACGGCCTACACCCTCGCCCTGGCCGCCGTCATCCCGCTGACCGGATGGGCTGCCGACCGATTCGGCACCAAGCGCCTCTACATGCTGGCGCTCGTGCTGTTCACCGCCGGATCGGTGCTGTGCGCCGCGGCGTGGAACATCGAGACCCTCATCGGCTTCCGGGTCGTCCAGGGCTTCGGTGGCGGCATGCTGATGCCGCTGGGCATGACGATCATGACCAAGGCGGCCGGCCCCGAGCGCATGGGTCGTCTGATGGCGATCCTGGGCGTCCCGATGCTCCTCGGGCCGATCCTCGGTCCGATCCTGGGCGGCTTCCTGATCGACAACGCCTCGTGGCACTGGATCTTCCTGATCAACCTGCCGCTGGGCCTGATCGCGCTGGTGTACGCCTGGCGCGCGCTGCCCTCGGACGCCCCCGAGCCGAGCGAGTCGTTCGACTTCCTCGGCATGGCGATGATGAGCCCGGGTCTGGCGCTGTTCCTGTACGGCATCTCCTCGATCCCCGAGGAGGGCGGCATGGATCACCCGAAGGTCTGGGCCACGATGCTCGTCGGCGGCCTGCTCGTCGTGGCGTTCGTGATCTACAGCTTCAAGCCCGAGCATCCGCTGCTGGACTTCCGCCTGTTCACGAACTACAACCTGTCGATCTCGACGCTCATGATGTTCGTGTTCGCGGCGGCGTTCTTCGGCGGACTGCTGCTGGTGCCGACCTACTTCCAGCAGGTCGGCGGCGAGACCCCGCTCAAGGCCGGACTCCTGGTCGCCCCGCAGGGTCTGGGCGCGATGCTGACGATGCCGCTCGCCGGTGTCCTGGCCGATCGGTACCCGGTGGGTCGGATCGTGCCGTTCGGCGTGACGCTGATCTGCGGCGGCATGTTCGCCCTGTCGACGATCGACGCCGACACCTCCTACACGTTCATGATCACGACGCTGTTCGTCATGGGTCTGGGCATGGGCCTGACGATGATGCCGACGATGACGGCGGCGCTGCGGACCCTGCGCTCGCACGAGGTCGCGCGCGGCTCGACGCTGCTCAACATCACCCAGCAGGTCGCGAGCTCGGTCGGCGTGGCGATCATCTCGGTCGTGCTGACGAACCAGATGAAGGACAGCCGGGCCGTCCAGGCGGCGCAGGCGCTCGGCGAGGCCGAGAAGAGCGGCGCCCAGCCGGATCCGGCCGTGCTGGAGTTCGTCCAGAGTCTCGGCGAGAGGTTCGAGTCGGTCGTCCTGTCGGACCTGGCGGCGGCCTTCGCCGGCAGCTTCCTGGTGGCGTTCTGGCTCTGCGTCGCGGCGCTCGCGGTCAGCCTCTTCCTGCCGAAGAAGCACGAGGAGTCGCACCTGCTCGACGACCAGGGTCAGGCGCCCGTCGTCATCCACTGAGCGACACCGAGCGAACGGCCCACCCGCATGCGGGTGGGCCGTTCGTCATGCCGGGTCAGCGGCGACCGCGCTGCAGGGCCGCCCACACGCGTCGATCGGCCGACGGCCAGGCCGGCAGGCCCACGCTGCGACGGTACGACCTGACCGCCGCGGTCGTCTTCGCGTCGAACACGCCGGTGATGTCCACGTTCTGCCCCGCGGCGCGCAGAGCGCGCTGGAGTCGGTAGACGCGCTGGCCGGACTTGCCGCGCTTGAGGGCGACCGGCGTCGAGCCCCGCGACAGCAGTGCCGTCCACACGCGGCGGTTCGCGACCGGCTTGGGCGCCATCCCCAGGGTCCTGCGGTACGACCGCAGGGCCTTGCGGGTGGAGGCGTTCCACCGGCCGCTGGGCGTGACCTTCACCGGGTGACCGGCCTTGCGCAGCAGGCATTGCAGCAGTCGCAGGTCCTGGCCGCGCTTGCCGGGCTTGAGGTTCCGGTAGCGGGCGCGGCTCGGCTGGACCTTGCAGATCTTCTTCTCGGCCTTCGCGCGCGAGCCTCCGCCGACGTCGATCACGTTCTTGTCGATGAGGTACTTCTGGCCGCCGTGGGAGACGGTGACGTCGTTGTGGAACTGGTGGATGCGGTCGCGCTTCCACCAGGTGTCCTGCAGGTAGGGCAGGCCCCGGGTGTTCGCCTTGCGGTTGGTCCAGGCGAACCACAGCTGATCGGGGTAGTGCAGGGAGCGGCCCCGGTGGCGGGCCACGTCGATCGCCTGGATCGCGGCCGAGGCACTGGAGTAGAGGCCGACCCGGTACCCCCGGACGTGTGCGCGCTTGACGAAGGCGCTCGTGAACGCGAGGACAGCCTCGTTGCATCGGGCGTCGCCACGGTCGTACCACTCGATGTCGAGGTAGACGGTGTTGCCTCGGGCGAAGCCGAACTGCGCGGCCCGGCTCGTCGCCTCGTCTGCCTCGGCGCGTGCCTGCTTGCGGGCCGTCGGCGGGTCGGCGGACATCTTCTTCTTGCTGCCGGCGAAGCACGGGGCCTGGCGGCCGACGTGGATCGGCATGAACAGCCACCCCTGGGCGGCTTGGCGCCGGACCCAGGCCGGGCTGAGGTGCGGCTGCTTGGTGTCGTCGCAATAGCGCGAGTTGCCCGAGGTGTAGATGCCCACCACCGCGTACGGCGACGCGAGGTTCCACCTGTCCATGACGGCGTTCGACGGGGCGACGCAGGTGTCGAAGGCGTAGCCGGTGAAGCGCTGGGGCGTGCTCGGCTTCGCCGCGTGGGCGGGGGAGGAGAGCAGGGATGCCGCCAGCAGGGCGGTGAGCAGGGTGCCGAGGCCGCGCACGACCGCCGTTCGTGTTCGCATCCGTCCAGCCTAGGCGAGTGCTCCCGGCGAGGCGATCGGCGCGCTCGGCCGTGAAATGACCGAGAGGCCCGCGTCGCGGGCCTCTCGGTGTCCGGTGGCCAGGGCCGGGGTCGAACCGGCGACCTTCCGCTTTTCAGGCGGACGCTCGTACCAACTGAGCTACCTGGCCGCGCCCGAACGGGCGACGATCAGCCTACCGCACCTGTCGTCGGCTCCCGCACTCGGAGGGTCTCGGGCCCCGCAGGGACCCGTGGGAAATGAGCGAGAGGGCGAGTCGTGTGACTCACCCTCTCGGACTGCGACCCCGACGGGACTCGAACCCGCGACCTCCGCCGTGACAGGGCGGCGCGCTAACCAACTGCGCCACGGGGCCTTGGTGCTGCTCTGCGGAAGAACCGCGTGCGCAACTCTACCCGAGGGCCCGGTGCACTCCAAAACGGGGTCCCCTATCCGTGCACGACCCACGGTTCGAGGCTGATTCCGGTCGGATCGAGCTCGTCCAGCAGCGCCGCGGGCGAGCGTGCCCGGACCCCCAGCGAGGCGCCGATCAGCTCCCAGGCGCGCTCGGGGCTCAGGTCCCGCAAGGTCACCGCGCCGTCACGCTTGGCCAGCCGGCGGCCTTCAGGGCTCAGTGCGAGGGGAACGTGGGCGTAGGTCGGCTCGGGCAGGCCCAGCAGATGGGCGAGCTGCGCCTGTGCGGGCGCAGAGTCGAGCAGGTCGTCCCCACGGACGATCTGGTCGACGCCCTGGTCGCCGTCGTCGACCACCACGGCGAGGTGGTAGGCGTGGGCGCCGTCGCCGCGGCGGAGCACGACGTCGTCGACCGGGCCGGTCACCTCGCCGCGCAGGAGGTCGCGGATCGTCCATTCCCGCGCCGGGGCGCGCAGCCGGATCGCCGGGGTGCGCTCGGTGCGCCGGGCGGCGCGCTCGGCCTCGGTCAGGTCGCGGCAGGTCCCCGGGTACGAGCCGGGCGGCGCGTGCGGCGCCCGGACCGCCTCGGCGATCTCCCGGCGGGTGCAGAAGCACTCGAAGGTCCGACCAGCGGCCGTGAGTCGCTCGAGTGCCGCGGCGTAGAGGTGGTCGCGCTCGGACTGGCGCACGACCGGGCCGTCCCAGGTCAGTCCCATGGTCGCGAGGTCGCGCAACTGCTGGGCCTCGAACCGTGGCCGCGATCGCTGTCGGTCGAGGTCCTCGACGCGGACCAGGAAGTCCCGACCGCTGGCTCGGGCGAACAGCCAGGCGAGGATCGCGGTACGCAGATTCCCCAGGTGCAGATCGCCCGAGGGCGAGGGAGCGAACCGTCCGGCGGACACACCGTGAGCCTACGGCGAGACGGTGTGCGACCGTGGAACCGCACACGAGCCGAAGGAGAGTTCATGTCCGAGTCGAGCTTCACCGCCTGGCAGGTGGCCGGGCCCAAGCAGCCCGCCGAGCTGGTCACCCTGACGCGCGACGATCTGGCCGACGGCGATCTGCTGGTCCGCGTGACGCATTCCTCGCTCAACTACAAGGACGGCCTGGCGATGCTGGGCCGCCCGGGCGTGGTGCGGTCCTTCCCGATGACCTGCGGCATCGATCTGGCCGGCGAGGTCGTCGAGGGCGGTGCCGGATTCGAGGCCGGGGAGAGCGTCGTGCTGACCGGCGCGGAGCTGTCCGAGACCCGCCCGGGCGGGTACTCACAGTTCCAGCGGATCGACGCCGACTCGGTGGTGCGGACCCCCGAGAGCCTCGGCGCCTGGGGCGCGATGGCGATCGGCACCGGGGGCCTCACGGCCATGCTGTGCGTGCTGCGCCTGGAGGCCGCGGGCGTGACCCCGGTCGATGGGCCGGTGCTGGTGACCGGGGCGACCGGCGGCGTCGGCAGCTTCGCGGTGTCGATCCTGTCGCGCTCGGGGTACGAGGTGCACGCCTCGACCGGATCGCAGTCCGAGCACGAGTACCTCCGTGAGCTCGGCGCGTCGCAGATCATCGCCCGTGACGAGCTGACCTCCGAGCCCCGCCCGCTGGCGAAGGAGCGCTGGGCGGCGGCCGTGGACAGCGTCGGTGGTCGGACCCTGGCGAACGTGCTCTCGCAGACCCGTTACTCCGGTTCGGTCGCGGCCTGCGGACTGGCCGGCGGACACGACCTGCCGGCGACGGTCATGCCCTTCATCCTGCGCAACGTGGCGCTGCTGGGCGTCGACAGCGTGCATGCTCCCGCCGAGCTGCGGGCGACCGCGTGGGATCGGCTGGCCGAGCTGTTCACCCTCGACGACCTGCGTCGCGTCGCCGTCGACGCCACGTTCTCCGAGCTGCCGGAGCTGAGCGAGAGGATCCTTGCCGGTCAGGTGCGCGGACGCGTCGTGGTGGACGTCGCCGCCGGCTGACGCAGCCACCGCCAGTAGGCGGCCGCGCCGAGGCCGGAGCCGGTGGAGTTGAGGATCATGTCGGTCATCGTGTCGACGTAGCCGCGAGAGTGCGCCGTCGCCTGGAGCCGGTCCGAGGTCCACTCGCCGATCTCCCACAGCGCGCCGATGCCCTGCCACGCGAGCCACAGTGCGATCGGCAGGGCGACGGCGGGCCGGGCGTCGAAGCGGTGGAGGACCAGGCGAGCCACGGCCATCGTGCCGACGAGCGAGAACAGGAAGTGCGCGAGGTCGTCGTACCACCAGATGCGGTCGTAGAAGTCCAGTCCCCAGCCCAGCACGGCGCCCATGACGATCGTGGTCAGGCCGGTCGTGACGACCGGGTCGTGGAGAGTCTGGCGCAGCCCGATGCAGGCGATCACGGCTGCGGCCATGGTCATCCGCGTGAAGGTGTCCGAGGCGGTCAGCCCCACGGCCGCGGCGCTCAGCAGCGTGACGAGGGCGAAGGCGGCCACCGGCCACGGGGGTCGGGGCGCGGTCGACGGCGTGCGTGAGGGCAGACGGGGAAGCATGGCGGCCCGAGTCTACCCGCACCGGCCGCATCCGCGTTACGCTAAGCAAGCGCTTAGTCAACTGCGAATGGAGCATCCCATGCGTTCGACCCAGGTCCGACTCGCCCGCCGCCCGGTCGGCGAACCGCAGGACTCCGACTTCGAGATCGCCGAGGCCGAGCTCCCCGAGCTCGAGGACGGCCAGGTGCTGCTGCGGGTGATCCACCTGTCCCTCGACCCCTACATGCGGGGTCGGATGAGCGACGCCAAGTCCTACGCCGAGCCGGTCGGCATCGGCGAGGTGATGGTCGGCGAGACGGTGTGCGAGGTCATCGACTCGCGCGACGAGTCCCGCGCCGTCGGCGACATCGTCACCGCCTACGTCGGCTGGCAGACGCACGCCGTCGCACCGGCGGCGATGACGCGCAAGCTCGTCGACCCGGTCGCCGGGCTCTCGACCTACCTCGGCGTCCTCGGCATGCCCGGGTTCACCGCGTATGCGGGACTGCTGCAGATCGGCCGACCCCAGCCGGGGGAGACCGTCGTCGTCGCGGCGGCGACCGGTCCGGTCGGCTCGGCGGTCGGCCAGATCGCCAAGATCCACGGCGCGCGGGCCGTCGGCGTCGCCGGTGGCCCCCAGAAGTGCCGGGCGCTGATCGAGGAGTTCGGCTTCGACGCGGCCATCGACCACCGCGCTCCCGACTTCGCCGAGCAGTTGGCGGCCGCCGTGCCGGACGGCATCGACGTCTACTTCGAGAACGTCGGCGGCCACGTGGCCGACGCGGTGTACCCCCTGCTCAACAAGTTCGCCCGCGTCCCGGTGTGCGGGCTGATCGCGAACTACAACGCCACCGGACCCGCCGAGGGCCCCGACCGGGTGCCGGAGTTCCTGCGACGCGTGCTCACGATGAGCCTCACCGTGCGCGGCTTCATCCAGGACGAGTTCGTCCGGGCGCACTACAAGGACTTCCTGCGCGACATGTCCGGCTGGGTCGCCGACGGCTCCGTCCACTACCGGGAGGACTTCGTCGACGGGATCGAGAACGCTCCCGCGGCGTTCCGGGGTCTGCTCCGGGGGACGAACTTCGGCAAGCTCATCGTCAACGTGTCGGAGCCGCCGGCGGCGTGACGTCGACCCGCGCGGGCCCGGACGCTGGTACCCCCTACGGGATTCGAACCCGCGCTACCGCCTTGAAAGGGCGGCGTCCTAGGCCGCTAGACGAAGGGGGCCGGACAACCAGACCAGCATAGGGCACCGGGCGCGCTCGCCCCGCTTCGGCCGGGCGGGGCGTTCGGGCTCGGCCGGGCCGGTCGCACGGACCCTCACGCCTAGACTCGGGGCGTGATCGACGTGGACGCCGACAGGTTCGAGGAGCTCGTCACCGCCGCCCTCCGGGAGGTGCCGGAGGAGCTCGCGAGCATGCTCGACAATGTCGTGCTGTTCATCGAGGACGACGCTCCGCCGCACGACCCGCACCTGTTGGGCCTGTACGACGGGATCCCGTTGACCGAGCGCGACTCGCACTACGCGGGAGTGGTGCCGGATCGCATCTTCGTCTACCGCAATCCCACCCTGGCGATCTGCGAGACGGAGGAGGACGTGGTGCGCGAGGTGCGGATCACCGTGGTCCACGAGATCGCCCACCACTTCGGCATCGACGACGCCCGACTGCACGAGCTGGGGTACGCATGATCGTCCGCCGCGCCCATGAGCGCTTCCACACGCTCGTCGACCGGATCGAGACGTTCCACTCCTTCTCGTACGGCCGCCACTACGATCCCGACCACATCGGCTTCGGCGACCTGATGGCGATCAACGAGGAGCGCCTGGCGCCTGGAGCCGGCTACGACGACCACCACCACGCCGACGTCGACATCGTCACCTGGGTGCTCGAGGGGACGCTCGCGCACGAGGACTCCACCGGCCGGCGCGGCCTGGTGACGCCGGGGGTGGCCCAGCGCCTCAGCGCGGGCGAGGGCGTCACCCACGCCGAGCGCAACGCCAGCGTGACCGCGCCCCTGCGCTTCGTGCAGATGATGGTCCGCAGCACGAACTGGGCGGCCCCCGAGTACGCCCAGGTCGAGGTGCCGGAGGGTCCCGGACTCCACGACACCGTGCCCGTGCACGCCGCCGCGCGTCTGCTCGTCGCCCGCCCGGCGACCGACACGCCCGTCGAGATCACCGTCGAATCCGCCCTGGTCCACGTCACGCGCGGCACGGTCGGCGCCGGTGATCTCACCCTGGATCCGGGGGACGAACTGCGGGTCACCGAGCCGGCGACCTTGGTCCTGACCGGGGAGGAAGCCGAGGCACTGGTCTGGCTGACCGGGGGCCCGTGGGGATAACCTGCCAGACATGCAGGGGTGGAGTCAGCACGAACAGGCCGTCGCGACCCTTCTGGCGTCGTGGGAGGCCCTCGGTCCCGACGCTCCCGTCCGGCTCGCGAAGAAGACCTCCAACCTGTTCCGCCCCCGGCGCCGCCACGAGGCGCCCGGCCTGGACGTCTCCGGTCTCGATGGGGTCATCGCCATCGATCCGCACGCCCGCACCGCCGACGTGCAGGGTGTGTGCACCTACGAGCGCCTCGTCGACGAGACCCTCGCCCACGGCCTCATCCCGACCGTCGTCCCGCAGTTGCGGACGATCACCTTGGGCGGGGCCGTCACCGGACTGGGCATCGAGTCCACCTCGCTGCGGCTCGGACTGCCCCACGAGGCGGTGCTGGAGATGGACATCCTCACCGGCGACGGCCGGATCGTCCCCGCCACCGCGGACAACGAGCACGCCGAGCTGTTCGCCGCGTTCCCCAACTCCTACGGCAGCCTCGGCTATGCAGTCCGCCTGCGGATCGCCCTCGAGCCGGCCCCTCGTCAGGTCCGCCTGCGCCACGTGCGCTTCGACGGCGCCTCGGCCGTGGCCAAGGCGATCGCGCAGATCGCCGAGTCGGGACGGTGGGACGGCGTCGAGGTCGACGCCGTCGACGGGACGGCGTTCTCGCCCGACGAGATCTACCTGACCCTGGCCGAGTTCGCCGACACGGACCTGCCCACGAGCGACTACACGGGCCAGGACGTCTACTACCGCTCGATCCAGCGGCGGCGCGAGGACGTCCTGACCATCCACGACTACCTCTGGCGCTGGGACACCGACTGGTTCTGGTGCTCGGCCGCCTTCGGCGCCCAGCACCCGGTGGTGCGGCGGCTGTGGCCGCGACGCTGGCGCCGCAGCGACGTCTACCACCGGCTGGTCGGCCTCGACTCGAGGATCGGACTGAGCCGCGTCCTCGACCGCGTCAAGGGCGTCGCCCAGCGCGAGCGGGTCATCCAGGACATCGAGGTCCCTCTCGACCGGCTGGAGGACTTCCTGACCTGGTTCGACCGCGAGGTCGGGATGCGCCCGGTGTGGCTGTGCCCGCTGCGCACCCGCCGCGCGTGGCCGACCTACCCGCTGACCCCGGGCGAGGTCTACGTCAACGTCGGGTTCTGGGGGACCGTCGAGGTGCCCGCCGGGTCCGAGCCCGGCCTGGTGAACCGCCGGATCGAGGCCGAGGTGCACCGTCTCGGCGGTCACAAGTCCCTGTACTCCGAGGCGTTCTACGACCGCGCCACCTTCGACACCCTCTACGACACGGCGGGCCTGGACCGGCTGCGTGAGCGGTACGACCCCCGGTCGCGACTCACCACTCTCTACGACAAGGCTGTGAGGAACTCATGAGCATCGCTTCCGAGCCCAGACTCAGCATCGCCGAGGCGTTCGACCGGCTGCTGCGCGACGGCCTGCCCCTCCGCTTCGAGGCCTTCGACGGCAGTGCCATCGGCCCCGAAGACTCGCCGTACACGCTGCGCCTGCTCAGCGAGCGGGGCCTGTCCTACCTCGTCACCGCACCCGGGGACCTCGGGTTCGCCCGCGCCTACGTCAGCGGCGACCTCGAGGTCGAGGGGGTCCATCCCGGTGATCCCTACGAGATCATGAAGGTGCTGATGAGCCGCTTGCGGTTCCGGGTGCCCAGCGCCGCCGAGACGCTCCAGATCCTGCGCAGCGTCGGGCTGTCCCACCTCAAGCCGCCGACGCCGCCCGCCGAGGAGCACCTGCCGAAGTGGCGGCGTGCGCTCGAGGGCCTGCGGCACAGCAAGTCGCGCGACGCCGAGGTGATCCACCACCACTACGACGTCTCGAACCGCTTCTACGAGTACGTCCTCGGCCCCTCGATGACCTACACCTGCGCCGTGTTCCCGAAGGAGAGCGCGAGCCTGGAGGAGGCCCAGGCCGAGAAGTACGACCTGGTCTGCCGCAAGCTCGACCTCAAGCCCGGCGACCGACTGCTCGACATGGGCTGCGGCTGGGGCGGCATGGTCCGGCACGCCGCCAAGTACTACGGCGCGCGCGCCCTGGGAGTGACGCTCTCGCGCGAGCAGGCCGCCTGGGCCCAGGCGGCGATCGAGCGCGAGGGCCTCACCGAACTGGCCGAGGTGCGCTACAGCGACTACCGCGACGTTCCCGAGTCCGGCTTCGACGCGATCAGCTCGATCGGCATGACCGAGCACATCGGCGTGCGGAACTACCCGGACTACTTCGCCTTCGCGCGCAGCAAGGTCAAGCTCGGTGGCCGGATGCTCAACCACTGCATCACCCGGCCGACGAACACCGGCCGGGCGACCGCCGGCCAGTTCATCGACCGCTACGTCTTCCCCGACGGTGAGCTGACCGGTGTCGGCACGATCATCGTGGCGATGCAGGATGCCGGGTTCGAGGTCCGGCACATGGAGAACCTGCGCGAGCACTATGCGCTGACGCTCAAGGCGTGGTGCCGCAATCTCGTCGAGCACTGGGACGAGGCGCTGCAGGAGGTGAGCCTGGGTCGGGCCAAGGTGTGGGGCCTGTACATGGCAGGATCTCGGTTGGCGTTCGAGCGCAACGAGATCGAGCTGCATCACGTCCTCGGCGTCAACACCGGGCCCGACGGAGCGGCCCACTACCCCCTGAGAGTGGATTTCTGAATGCGCATCGCCACCTGGAACGTCAACTCGATCCGCAGCCGCATCGGCCGCGTCGTCAGTTGGCTCGAACGGCACGACGTCGACGTCCTGGCCATTCAGGAGACCAAGTGCCGTGAGGACCAGTTCCCCGGGCTCGAGCTCGACGCGCTGGGCTATGAGTACGCCCACGTCGGGATCAACCAGTGGAACGGGGTGGCGATCATCTCGCGCGTCGGGCTGGAGGACGTGGAGCGCTCCTTCGGGGTCGACCAGCCGACGTACGGCGACGTGCTCGAACCGCGCGCGATCGGCGCGACCTGCGGCGGCGTGCGGATCTGGAGCCTCTACGTGCCGAACGGCCGCACCCTCGACCACGAGCACTACGCTTACAAGCTCGACTGGCTCGCACGGCTCAAGGAGGCGGGCGAGGCCTGGCTGGAGA
This sequence comes from Aeromicrobium choanae, assembly GCA_029265505.1. Taxonomy (GTDB): domain Bacteria; phylum Actinomycetota; class Actinomycetes; order Propionibacteriales; family Nocardioidaceae; genus Aeromicrobium; species Aeromicrobium choanae_A. The sequence goes on along the minus strand of JAJUII010000002.1, from coordinate 33,118 downwards.
AGGATCCCGGCGCCCAGATCGCACTGACCGGGGACTGGAACATCGCGCCGCAGGACGATGACGTGTGGGACATGACCGCGTTCGAGGGCAAGACGCACGTCTCCGAGCCTGAGCGCGCCGCGTTCAACGCCGTCGTCGAGGCCGGCTACACCGACGTGGTGCGCCCGCACGCTCCCGGACCGGGCGTCTACACCTACTGGGACTACACGCAGCTGAGCTTCCCCAAGAAGCGCGGTATGCGGATCGACTTCGTCCTCGGCTCCCCGGCCCTGGCCGCGCGCGTCGAGCACGCGTGGATCGACCGCGAGGAGCGCAAGGGCAAGGGCGCCTCCGACCACGCCCCCGTCGTCGTCGATCTGGCGGATTGACGGTTTCCCCGGTTAAGCGGGGAAACCGACACTTCACGAGGGAAGTTTTCCTCGCGAAGTGCAGGAAAACCCGGTTAACCGGGGAAACGTGTGACGGGTGAGAAGCTCAGTCGGCCTCGTCGACGACGAGGGCGGAGCGGTCGACCTGGTCGGCGCGGAAGGCCGCGCGGCCGACCATGTGGGCCGAGACCGGCGCGGTGAGCAGCTGGAACAGGGCCACCACCAGGACGAGCGTCAGGTCGCTCATGCTGTCGATGCGCAGGGCGAGGCCGGCCAGGATGAGCAGCAGTCCGAAGGACTGGGGCTTGGTGGCCGCGTGCATCCGGGTCAGCACGTCGGGAAACCGGACGACGCCGACCGCGGCGATGAAGGCGAAGGACGCGCCGAGCACCAGGAAGATGCCGGCGACGACGTCGACGAGTGCCTCGAGGCTCATCGCGAGCCACCACCGATCGCCTGGGAGGCCGCATAGCGGGCGATGCTGACCGATCCGAGGAAGGCCACGAACGCCAGCGCCACCAGGATCGGCAGCGTGTTGCTGTGGCGGTTGATCGCGGCCTCGACGCCGATCGCCCCGATGCAGGCGGCGACGAAGACGTCGGCGGCGACGGTGCGGTCGAGCATCGTCGGCCCTCGCACGATCCGGATCATGCACGTGATGCCGGTCAGGCACAGCAGCACGGCGCACACGGCGGCCACGACGGTCATGCGTCCTCCTTGAGTCGGCGGGTGCTCTCGGCGATCTCCTCGTCCGTCCCGAACGCCTTGACCACGAGGTGCTCCTGCAGTCGAGCCTTGCGTCGTGCGGCGGCGACCTTGTCCGGGGTGCCGGCGTCGAGGATGTGCAGCCACATCCGGCGTCCGCGTGAGTCGAGCTCGATCAGCAGAGATCCGGGCACGAGCGAGATCAGCTCACCGGTGAGGGTCTGGCGCAGCTCGGAGCGACTGACCAGCTCGATCATGATCATCGCGCTCGGTGGCGGCGCCGCGGGACGGATCGCGAGCCAGCCGACGCTGAAGCTCGCCACGGCCAGGTCCCACAGGAACCGCGCGATCAGCACGATCGTTCCCCACGGCCGGACGTGGCCGTGGACGGACACCCGCGGGAACGGGAACAGTGCGACGATCAGCGCGCCGACGACGACGCCGCCGAGCACGTTGAGGGCCGTCAGCTGACCCCACAGCAGCAGCCACACGATCGTGAGCCACCCGATGACCGGCAGGTGCCAGATCCGCAGCCCGCGCACGCGATCAGCCATCGCCCAACACCGCCTCGATGTATCCGGTCCGCTCGTGCAGCTCCTGGGCGGCCCGGTCGGACAGCTCGAACAGGGGAGCGGCGAACACGGTGAGGGCGACGGTCACGAAGCCCAGCGCGATCGTCGGCAAGGCCATCCGCAGCGGCAGCCGCACGCCCTGGGTGTCGTCGTTCCAGGAGGTCTCGCGCTGGGTGACCGTCGAGACGCCGGTGCGGCCGTGCAGGGAGCCACCGAGGGCGACCGGGTCGAACGGCACCGGCACCTCGTCCTCGAGCTCGCCGTGTGGCTGCCAGAAGGCCCGGTTCCAGATCTTCGCCATCGCGTACAGCGTCAACAGGCTCGTCGCCACCGCCGCGGCCACGCCGACCAGCGCGAGCCAGTCGCCGGCGTCGGCCCCCGCCTCGAGCAGGGCGAGCTTGCCCAGGAACCCCGAGAACGGCGGGATGCCCGCCATGTTCATGGCCGGGACGAAGAACACGATCGACAGCACGGGCGCCTGACGGGCCAGGCCGCCGATCCGGTCGAGGTTCGTCGTTCCGGAGCGGTACTCGATCAGCCCCGCGACGAGGAACAGCGTCGTCTGCACGGTGATGTGGTGGATGATGTAGAAGATCGCGCCGGCGATGCCCAGATGACCGGCGATCGCGATGCCGAAGAGCATGAAGCCGATGTGGCTGACCAGCGTGAACGACAGGACACGCTTGATGTCCGACTGTGCGACCGCGCCCAGGATGCCGATCACCATCGTCAGGATCGACGCCCACAGCAGCAGACTGCGCAGCTCCGGGGTGGGGAACAGCAAGGTCTGGGTGCGCAGCATCGCGTAGATGCCGACCTTGGTCAGCAGGCCTGCGAACACCGCCGTCACGGGGGCGGGCGCGGTCGGGTAGGAGTCTGGGAGCCAAGCCGACAGCGGAAACACCGCGGCCTTGACGGCGAACGTCAGCAGCAGGAGCAGCTGCAGCAGGGTGCCCACGCCGGGGGAGAGCTCCGGGATCCGCTGTGCGAGTTGAGCGAAGTTCACGGTGCCGGTGGCGGCGTAGACCGATGCCACCGCGATCAGGAACAGCGCCGAGGACGCCAGGCTGACGATGATGTAGATCGTGCCTGAGCGGACCCGGGCCTCCGTGCCGCCGAGGGTGATGAGCACGTACGACGCGGCGAGCAGGATCTCGAAGCCGACGAACAGGTTGAACAGGTCGGCCGAGAGGAAGGCGTTCGACACGCCCGCGCTCAGCACCAGGAAGGTCGGGTAGAACACCGACAACGGCGAGTCGCGTCCGTACTCGACGATGCCCTGACCGATCGAGTACAGCAGGACGCACAGCGTGACGATCGTCGAGATGAGCAGCAGCAGTGAGCTGAGCCGGTCCGCCACGAGGCTGATCCCCAGCTCGGCCGGCCAGCCGCCGACGTTGAACGCCTGGGGCCCGTGGGAGTCGGAGCGGATCAGCAGGACGGTCGCGGCGGCGAGGACCGTGACCAGGGTCAGGATGCTGATGAGTCGCTGCGCGGCCGCGAAGCGACCGAACGCCAGGCACAGGCCGGCGCCGAGCAGGGGCAGCAGGACCGGTGCGAGCACCAATTGGTCGAGCAGGTGTTCCATCAGGCCCGCACCTCCGGCGTCGTGACGTCCTCGTCGCCCTCGTAGTCCTCGTCGGGCAGCTCGGTGTCGTCCGCCTCGTCGAAGGTCGCCGACACCAGGTCGCGCTCGGCGCGGCGACGGATCAGATCGTCCTCGAGGTCGTCCTGGACGTCGTCGGTGCCGGTCAGCTGCCACGCGCGGTAGGCGAGCGCGAGCCCGAAGGCGGTCGTGCCGAGCGTGATGACGATCGCGGTGAGCGCCATCGCCTGCGGCAGCGGATCGGCCATCCGCTCCCCGGACTGTCCCAGGATCGGGGCCACCCCGGCGGGTCCGGAGGCGACCAGGAACAGGATGTTGAGGCCGTTGCCGATGAGGACGAACCCGACGAGGATGCGGGTCAGGCTGCGTTCGAGGATGAGCGTGGTGCCACAGCCCACCATCACCCCGACGACGGCGATCAGCATGAGATTGGCGCTCATCGGATCACCTCGTCGAGTCGTCGGGGATCGCTCACGGCGTCACCTCGCTCGTGGGCTCGTTGGAGCCCTCGTCCTCGATGTGGGCGTCGATGCCGTTGCCGAGGCTGCGCAGGACGTCGAGCGCCAGGCCGACGACCACGAGGTAGACGCCGATGTCGAAGAACACCGAGGTGACCAGGTGCAGCTCGCCGACGAGCGGCAGCGGGATGTCGACGATCGCGCTCTGCAGCACACCGCCGCCGAGCAGGGTCGGGAGCAGTCCCGACATGGCCGCGGTGGCCAGTCCCAGGCCGAGCACGACGCCGGCGTCCACCGGGGCGGCGTTGTCGAGCTCCTCGCGACCGCCGGCCAGGTAGCGGATCATCAGCGCCAGTCCGGCGACCAGCCCGCCGGCGAAGCCGCCGCCGGGGGTGTTGTGGCCCGACAGCATGAGGTACACCGAGAAGACCACGACGGTGTGGAAGATCAGGCGGGTGACGATCTCGAACACGATCGAGCGGCGCTGGTCGTGCAGGTTCGCCGCGAGCCACGCGTTGGAGTCGGGCGTGACGATGCGGCGCGGTCGCACCGGCCGCACGGAGCGGTCGGTGATGAGGAAGATCAGGCTCGCGATGCCGGTCGCGGCCACCACCAGCACGCTGAGCTCGCCGATGGTGTCCCAGGCGCGGATGTCGACCAGAGCGACGTTGACGATGTTCTTGCCGCCGCCGTACTCGTACGCCGGGTCGGGCCAGCCCTGCGAGATCGGGCCGTGTGAGCGGGCGTTCGTCGCGATGAACGCGAATCCGGCGACCGCCAGGCCGGTGACGGTGCCCAGTCCGACACGCCACCAGCGGGCGATGTTGAACGGTCGGTCGCTGAAGAACGGAGGGAGGCGTCGCAGCACGAGGACGAACGTCACGAGCAGAAAGGTCTCGACGAGCACCTGGGTGAGTGCCAGGTCCGGAGCCCCGTGCGCGACGAACATGATCGCGGTGCAGTACCCGGTGACGCCGACGAGCAGCACCGCGCGCAGGCGACGACGCGAGCGCACGGTCATCACGGCGGCGACGATCATGACGACACCCGCGACGACCTGGAGTCGGTTGTCGGACAGATGTGCGTCCGGCGGCTCCCACGCCCGCAGCAGCGCCGCGCCGGGGACCGCCACGAGCGTGATGAGGATGATGCCCAGGTAGACCGGGAGCGAACCACGCTGGGTGCGACCGGTGACCTCGACGGCCAACCGATCGACACCGCGCATGATGGCCTGGTAGGCGCGCTCGGCATCCGGCATCGGCACCCGGTCGACGATCGCGTGCTGGGTCGCCGCGACCGGTCGCCGCCAGACGAACAGGGCCAGGCCGAGCACGATGCAGACCGCGGACAGACCCAGTGCCGGGGTGAGGCCGTGCCACAGCGCGAGGGAGGGCGTGTGGGCGCCGGGCGGGAACTGCTCGGCGTACGGCGCCAGCCGCTCGGTGAGGAACGGCCCCGCCAGTCCGGCGATCAGGCTCAGGGAGGCGAGCGCCGCCGGCACCGTCGGGAAGCCGACCGAGAACTCGCGCGGATGGCAGGGCTCGGCGCCCGGCTTGTCGGCGAACGCGCCCCAGAGGAACCGGGCGGAGTAGGCGACGGTCAGCATCGAGCCGAGCACGATTCCGACCAGCGCCGCGGTCCCCCAGGCCCGGTGCCCGAGGTCCTCGCCGAGGTCGACGAAGGCGGCCAGTGCCGCCTCCTTGGCGGTGAAGCCGAAGAAGATCGGCAGGCCGGCCATCGACGAGGCCGCGATGGTCGAGGCGGCGAACAGGCCCGGTGCCGCTCGGCGCATGCCGGACAGCTCGCGCAGGTCGCGGGTGCCGACGGAGCGGTCGATGACGCCGACCACGAGGAAGAGCGCGGATTTGAACAGGGCGTGGGCGCACAGCAGGGCCAGTCCGGCGAACGCCGCCGAGCGGGTGCCGGCGCCGGTCACGGCGACCAGGAAGCCCAGTTGGCTGACGGTCCCGTAGGCGAGCAACAGCTTGACGTCGTACTGGCGCAGCGCGCGCAGGCCACCGATCAGCATCGTCATGATGCCGAACCCGACGAGGACGGGACGCCACCCGGGGGTGTCGGCGAAGGCGGGGGCGAGCAGCGCGACGAGGTAGACGCCGGCCTTGACCATGGCGGCGGCGTGCAGGTAGGCGCTGACCGGGGTGGGGGCGGCCATCGCGCCGGGGAGCCAGAAGTGGAAGGGGACGAGCGCGGACTTGGAGATCGCTCCGACGAGGACGAGCATCACGGCGGCGGTGACGGCGGGCCCGGGGTCGGGCGGTGCGGCGAGGATCTCGCTGAGCCGGGCGGTGCCCGTGATCAGGTGCAGGCCGATCAGTCCGACGAGCATCGCCAGACCGCCGAACGTCGTGACGATCAGCGCGTTGACCGCCGCCCGGCGATTGGCGCGTCGCTCCGGGTTGTGGCCGATCAGCAGGAACGACAGGATCGTCGTGAGCTCCCAGAAGATGTAGAGCAGGTAGACGTTGTCGGCCAGGACCAGCCCGAGCATGGAGCCGGCGAATCCGGTCAGGACGCCCGAGAAGCGCCAGATCTCGGTGTCGTGCGGGCGGAAGTACCAGGTGCAGTAGACCAGGACGAGGGCGCCGACCCCGGTGACGAGCAGCGCCAGCACCCCGCTGAGGGTGGTGATCGTCATGTCGACGTGCAGGCCCAAGGTCGCGATCCAGGTCCACTGCTCGGTCGTCGGCTCGCCGCGCGTGGCCTGCGCGACGGGTCCGAGGAGCCAGACGAAGCTGGCGGCCGGGACGAGCGCGAGCACCGGAAACGCCTTGCGGTCCAGGACCCGGACGAGGGCAGGGGCGACCGCGGCGGCGAGGAAGTGCAGCGCGACGAGGAGGACCATGAGCTTGGGCCAACCCTATCGGAGCACCCTCTGGGATCTGTCGTCGACGAGTGCCACAATGGGCGCCATGGCAGACCCCGTGAACTCCCCCTCCGCAGGTCTGCCATCGGACCCCGAGGCTCGGGCCGGGGTCGACTACTGGGTGCGACGGCTCGTGGTCGCACTCGTCCTCGTGGTGGTCGCGGTGATCGTGTGGCGCGTGCTGGCCGCGGCGGTGCCGCGCTGGTGGGCGCAACGTGTCGCCGACCAGGTCGACGGTCGGATGACGACCGGTGTGTTCTGGGGTCTGTTCTACGGCTTCGTCTTCAGCTTCCTGCCGGTGCTGCTGGCGTGGCAGGCGCGGCGCGCCTTCCTTCGGTGGCCGCTGAAGATCGCGGTGGTCGTGGCGGCGTTCGCGTTGGCGGCGCCGAACTGGCTCACGCTCTCGATCAGCCTGGGCGAGAACAGCGCCTCGGACGCCGGCTGGATCGCCTTGGTCTCGCGGGCGCCGGGCTTCCAGTGGGCGACGCTGTTCGGCGCGATCGCCGGCGTCGCGCTCGCGCTGGCACTCATCGTCACGCTGGCCGGGGCACGTCGACGCAAGGCGCAGATCACCCGGTTGGAAGGGCGGTTGGCCCAGCGGGACGCGGCGACGCGCACGGGGACGCACGACTCGCAGGATCAGTCCCGAGAGGAACCGCCCCATGCATGACGCGTCCGCCGATCGCACGGCCGAGCCGGCCCGTCGCTCCGGACCGGGCCGACGGGCCAAGAACGTGCTGCCGCCGCTGGACGACCCGAACGCCTGGTACCTCCAGCCGCTGGCGTCGCTCGACTTCGAGACGACCGGCGTCGACCCGCGCCGCGATCGGATCTTGAGCTTCGCGGCGCTGTCCGACGTGGGTGGCGACCTCATGGGCATGGTCAACCCGGGGGTGCCGATCCCGGAGTCCTCGGCCGACATCCACGGCATCACCGCCTCGGACCTGGCGTCCTCGCCGGTCTCCGCGCAGGCGCTGCGCCCGGTCTTGGCCTGGGTCGACGATCTGATCGAGCGTCGGATCGGCCTGGTCGTCTACAACGCCTCGTTCGACCTGACGCTGCTGCGCGCCGAGGCCGAGCGTCATGGGCTCGAGCAGCCCGACTGGAGCCGGCTGCTGGTGGTCGATCCGTTCGTCATCGACTGGGGGGTCGACCGCGAGCGCGACGGGCAGCGGCGGCTGGCGGACGTGGCGGCCCACTACGGCGTGCGCCTCGACAAGGCGCACGACGCCGCGCACGACGCGCGGGCGGCCCGCGAGCTGGCGATCGCGATGGGCAAGACCCACCCGCAGGTCATCGCCTCGAGCCTGACGATGCTCATGGCGCAACAGCGCTACTGGATCGCGGCACGGACGATGGACTGGAACCGACGGGCCCACGAGATGGGCCGCGGGCTGCGGATCCCGGACGCGAACTGGCCGTTCGGCTGACCCGGCTCAGCGATCGCGCCGGTGGACCTTCCACTGGGCGGCCTGTGCGAGCGGCTTGACGACCATGAGGTCCACGTTGACGTGGTGGGGCTGTGCAGCCACCCAGGCGATCGCCCGGGCGATGTCCTCGGCGACGAGCGGCTCGTCCACGCCCGCGTAGACCGCCTCGGCACGCTCGGCGTCCCCGTCGAACCGGGTCAGGCTGAACTCCTCGGTCTTGACCATCCCGGGAGCGATCTCGGTGACCCGGATCGGCAGGCCGTTCAGCTCGAGGCGGAGCGTCTCGGTGACCGCGGCGAGAGCGTGCTTGGCGGCCGTGTACCCACCGCCGCCCTCGTAGGTGACGCGTCCCGCGGTCGAGCCGACGTTGATGATCGTGCCGGCGCCGGAGGCCAGCAGCGCGGGCGTCAGCGCCTGCGTCACCGCCACGGTGCCCAAGACGTTCGTCTCGTACATCCAGCGCCAGTCGTCCAGGTCGCCCTCGACCACCGGATCGAGACCTTTCGCGCCACCGGCGTTGTTCACCAGGAGGTCGAGGCGGTCGCCGACCCGGTCCGCGAGGCGGGCCACGTCCTCGGCGTCGGTGATGTCGCACGGGACGGCGACGCCCCCGATCTCGTCGGCCAGCCGGGAGATGCGGTCCGCGCGGCGCGCCACCGCGAAGACGGTGTGGCCGTCGGCGGCCAGGACACGGGCGGTGGCCTCGCCGATGCCGCTGCTGGCACCGGTCACGACTGCGGTGGGCATGGGTCCAGCGTGCCATGATGGGGGACATGGCTTCTGGCGGTGTCCGACGTGTCGCGATGCTGTCGGCGCACACGTCCCCGCTGGACCAGCCGGGCACCGGCGATGCCGGAGGCATGAACGTCTACATCCTGGAGCTCTCCCGGCGTCTGGCCGCCCGCGGTGTCGCCGTCGAGATCTTCACTCGGGCCACCTCACGTCACCAGCCGCCGGTCGTCGACGCCGGTGACGGCATCCGCGTCCACCACGTCGCGGCCGGTCCGTTCGAGGGTCTGACCAAGGCCGATCTGCCGAGTCAGCTGTGCGCCTTCGTCCGCGACGTGCTGCGCGTCGAGGCCGCCCACGATCCCGGCTACTTCGATCTGGTGCACGCCCACTACTGGCTGTCCGGCCAGGTGGGCACCGTGCTGCGCGAGCGCTGGGGCGTCCCGCTCGTCCATTCGATGCACACGATGGCCAAGGTCAAGAACGCCGCCCTGGCCGACGGGGACCTGCCCGAGCCGATCGGTCGGGTGGCCGGCGAGGAGGAGATCGTCCGGATCGCCGATCGGCTGATCGCCAACACCGACGAGGAGCGGCGCGAGCTGATCGACCTGTACGGCGCCGACCCGGCGCGCGTCGAGATCGTCCATCCGGGTGTCGACCTGTCCGTGTTCGGGCGCAGCGCGCCGGACGACGAGCCGCCGCTGATCGTGTTCGCCGGCCGCATCCAGCCGCTCAAGGCGCCGGACCTCGTGCTGCGCGCCTCGGCCCTGATCGACGTACCGCACCGGGTCGCGGTGATCGGTGGTGCCTCGGGCTCGGGTCTGGCGCGGCCCACCGAATTGCAGGACCTGGCTCGCGACCTCGGCATCGGGGACCGCGTCGAGTTCGTGCCCACCGTCTCGCAGCGCGAGCTCGCCGACTGGTACTCACGAGCGGCCGTGGTCTGCGTCCCGTCGTACAGCGAGTCGTTCGGTCTGGTCGCCATCGAGGCCCAGGCCTGCGGGACGCCCGTCGTCGCCGCCGCGGTCGGGGGGCTGCCTACCGCCGTGGCCGACGGCGTGACCGGCGCGCTGGTCGACGGGCACGATCCGCGCGACTACGCCGCGGCCCTGCGGCCGTTCCTCGTCGACCCGGTGCTGCGGGCCGAGATGGGCGCCAAGGCGGTGCGGCACGCCGAGGGCTTCGGGTGGGACGTCACCGCCGACCGCACGCTCGAGGTCTACCGGGCGGCCCTGGCCGACCGGCTCGTCACCGCTCAGGAGGATCGATGACCGCTGATGTCCGCGAGGTGATCGTGCGCGCGCTGGAGGCGTCCGGTCTGGAGTACGTCCGTCACGGCGAGGACGTGTTCGAGGTCGACCTCCCCGGCGAGCGCAAGCTCAAGACCACCTGCCGTCTCGAGGTGGGTCGCCACGCGCTGGGGGTGCACGCGTTCGTGGCCCGCAATCCGGACGAGAACCACGAGGCGGTCTATCGCTGGATGCTCGAGCGCAATCTGCGGCTCTACGGCGTCGCGTTCGCCGTCGACGCGGTCGGGGACATCTACCTCGACGGGCGGCTGCCGCTGCACGCCGTGACCGTCGAGGAGGTCGACCGCGTGCTCGGATCGGTGCTGACGTACGCCGACGAGTCGTTCAACACGATCCTCGAGCTCGGCTTCGCGTCGAGCATCCGCAAGGAATGGCGGTGGCGCGAGATGCGCGGCGAGTCGACCCGCAATCTCGAGGCGTTCCGCCACTTGCGTCCGCACGACTGAGCGAGGGGTCCCCGTGAAGGCCATCGTGTTCGCCGACGCCACCGACGCGTGGTCCTACATCGGCGCGGTGCGCTTCGAGCGTGCCGCCGCGCTGTTCACGATCCTGACCGGCGAGCCGGTCGAGATCACCTATCGCGCCGCGTCCTTCGGCGAGAGCGTCCCCGCCGCCGAGGTGGCACCGGCCGCCCGGATCACCGGGATCGAGATCAACGTCGAGGAGATCGTGCCGGCGGACTCGACCGACGCCTGGCGGTTGCTGACGTGGGCCGAGACCGTGGGACCGGAGCACCAGCGCGAACTGATCCACCAAATCTGGCGGGCGCACTTCCTGGAGGGTGCCGACGTCGGCGACGGATTCGTGCTCGCCAGCCGCGCGGCCCTCGCCGGACTCGACCTCGCCTCCGCCGAGGCGCTGCTGGCGACCGACCGCTTCCTCGACGAGGTCGAGCGTCAACGGCAGACCGCGGCCGCGATCGGTGCGGCGGCGGCGCCGTTCGTCGTCGTGGACGCGCAGTACACGCTGGCCGGGGTGCACTCCCAGGACGACTACCTGAGGGGTCTGCAGCAGATCCTCGAGCGCCACTAGGCTGACGCCATGAGCACCTTGGTCCTGCTGCGTCATGGTCACAGCGAGTGGAACGCCCGCAATCTGTTCACCGGGTGGGTCGACGTCGACCTCAACGAGCAGGGGGTCCGGGAGGCCGAGCGTGCCCCCGAGCTCCTGCGCGAGGCGGGCATCTACCCCGACGTGCTGCACACGTCGCTGTTGCGTCGCGCCATCCGCACCGCGCAGATCGCCCTCGACGGCATCGACCGTCACTGGATCCCGGTCAAGCGCAGTTGGCGGCTCAACGAGCGCCACTACGGTGCCCTGCAGGGCAAGGACAAGAAGGCGACCCTCGAGGAGTTCGGCGAGGAGCAGTTCATGACGTGGCGTCGGTCGTACGCGACGCCGCCGCCGCCGCTGGACGACGACTCCGAATACAGCCAGGTCGGTGACCCGCGCTACGCGGACCTGCCGAGCGAGCTCATGCCGCGCACCGAATGCCTGGCCGACGTGCTCGACCGCATGCTGCCGTACTGGTACGACCAGATCGTCCCGGACCTGCGGGCGGGCAAGACCGTCCTGGTGACGGCTCACGGCAACTCCCTGCGCGCCTTGGTCAAGCACCTCGACGGGCTGGGCGAGGACGAGGTCGTCGGACTCAACATCCCGACCGGCATCCCGCTGGTCTACGAGCTCGACGAGGATCTCAAGCCGCTCGAGCGCGGTGGTCGGTACCTCGATCCGGAGGCCGCCGCCGAGGCGATCGCCGCGGTCGCCAACCAGGGCCGCTGACGCTCAGCCGTACTTGTAGCCCAGCCCGCGGACCGTGGTCAGGACCGTGGGGTGGGACGGGTCGGTCTCGATCTTGGCCCGCAGCCGCTTGACGTGGACGTCCAGGGTCTTGGTGTCGCCGACGTAGTCGGCACCCCAGACCCGGTCGATGAGCTGGCCGCGGGTCAGCACGCGCCCCGGGTTGCGCAGGAAGAACTCGAGCAGCTCGAACTCCTTGAGCGGGAGCCGGACCTCCTCGCCGCCCACCGTGACGAGGTGTCGGTCGACGTCCATCCGGACCCGGCCGACCTCCAGAACGGCCTCGTCGGGCGCCTCCTCGACCGTCCCGCGGCGCAGCACGGCCCGGATACGGGCGACGAGCTCGCGGGGGGAGTACGGCTTGGTCACGTAGTCGTCGGCGCCGAGTTCGAGGCCGACGACCTTGTCGACCTCGGTGTCCTTCGCGCTGACCATGATGATCGGAACCGACGAGGTCTGGCGGATGCGTCGGCACACCTCGGTGCCGGAGAGCCCCGGGAGCATCAGGTCGAGCAGGATGATGTCGGCGCCGCCGCGCTCGAAGGCGTTCAGCGCGTCGGGGCCCGTCTCGGCGACCGCCACCTCGTAGCCCTCCTTGCGCAGGACGTAGGACAGGGCCTCGCTGTAGCTGGTCTCGTCCTCGACGATCAGCACCTTGGTCACTCGTGGTCTCCTTCATCGACGTCCCACGCCGGGAGTACCAGCGTGAAGGACGACCCGAGGCCCGGCTCGCTCCAGACCTCGACGCGGCCGCCGTGTCCGGCGACCACGTGCTTGACGATCGACAGTCCCAGACCGGTCCCGCCGGTGGCTCGGGCGCGTGCGGGATCGACGCGGTAGAACCGCTCGAAGATCCGCTCCTGCTCCTCCGGCGAGATGCCGATGCCCTGATCGGTCACCGTCAGGCGCACGTCGCCACGATCACCCTTCGCCGTCACCGCGACGGTGGAGTGCTCGGGGCTGTAGGTCACCGCGTTCTCGACGAGGTTCCCCAGGGCTGCGCCGAGCTGGGCCCGGTCGCCGCGCAGGTGGAGGTCGGGCTCGACCGCGACCGAGATCGCGATGTCGCGGGCCTCGGCGTCGGTCTGCGACTGCTCGGCGGCCTCGGCGACCAGCTCGTCGACCTTGATCACCGTCTGATCGTCGCCCAGGACGTCGGCCTGGAGCCGGGACAGGTCGATGATCTGCTGGACGAGACGGGTGAGTCGCTCGCTCTCGGACCGCATGCGATCGGCGAACCGCTGCACGGCCTGCGGGTCGTCCTTGGCCTCGCCGACCGCCTCGGCCAGCAGGTTGATCGCTCCGATCGGGGTCTTCAGCTCATGGCTGACGTTCGCGACGAAGTCGCGGCGCAGGGCCTCGACGCGCTGTTCGGTCGTGCGGTCCTCGACCAGGGCGAGCATCAGGCCCTGCGAGAGGGGGGCCACGCGGGCCCGGACGTGGATGGGCGGTCGTCGGCGCATCCGGATCTCGAACTCGGCCTCGCGCACCTCGCCGTCACGGCGGACCTGGCGCACGAGGTCGAGCAGGCGGTCGCTGCGGATCCGGTCGTCGTCGCTGACCAGGCCCATCGCGATGGCGGGGGCCGAGGCCCGCAGCACCTGCTCCTCGCGGTCGAGGACGAGGGCCGACGACCGCAGCAGCGACACGGCGGTGTGCAGGTCCGGAGCGACGGCGGGGGCCGGTGCCGGCGAGACGGTCTCCTGACGGTGCTCGGAGAATCGCCAGACGTAGGTGACGATCGCGCCGAGCAGCATGCCGGCGGCGCCGATCAGGATCTGGGAGACCTCCACGCCTCGATCGTAGGCTGCCGTTCATCTGCCGACGATGCGCCGGACCGGTTCGCCGCCACACCTTCGGCGGACGTTCACCGCACGTTCACCGCACGTCGCCGACCGTTCACGGCACGCTCCTACGGTCGGGTCATGCGCCATCAGTACTACGAGCAGCTCGACCGGATCATCGACGATCTCGTCCGCGTCACCGACCGGGTGCGCCGATCGGTGGGCGAGGCGACCTCGGCCCTGCTCGACACCGACGTGCCCACCGCCGAGCGAGTCATCTCCGCCGGCGGCGACATCGAGACGGCCGTCGACGAGATCGAGGAGCGGGCGCTGGTGCTGCTGGCCACTCAGCAGCCCGTGGCGACGGATCTGCGCCAGCTCGTGGCCACGCTCCGCATGGTCGCCGACCTGCAGCGGATGAGCGCGCTGGCGGTCCACGTCGCGAAGATCGCCCGTCGGCGCGCCCCGGAGGCGGCCGTCCCCTCGCCGGTGCGTCCGCTCATCGGCGACATGGCCCGGGTGGGCGACGCGATGATCGCCTCGGCGTCCCGGATCGTGGCCGGGCGCGACCTCGACGCGGCCGCCGAGCTCGAGCTCGAGGACGACCGGATGGATCGGCTGCGGCGGGACCTGTTCCGGGTGCTCCTGGACAGCGACTGGGAGCACGGGGTCGACACCGCGATCGACTTGGCGTTGCTGGGGCGCTACTACGAGCGGATCGGCGACCACGCGGTCAGCATGGGCCGGCGCGTCGTCTTCCTCGTCACCGGAGAGATGCCGGTGGGCTGAGTCGCGGGAACGTGACGAGGGGCCCGGGCGGATCGCCCGGGCCCCTCGTCACGTCGGAGCCGGTGTCACTCGGTCGCGTCGGCGTCCTCGCCCGCGGTGGGACGCTTGGCGACGTCGTCGTACATGGAGGTGCGCTCGAACACGGGGACCTCGATGCTGACGTCGCCGCCGGGCGACGCGGCGAAGCTGATGGTCGTGTAGCCGCCCGCCTTGAGGTCGTCGCTCTTGACGACGATCTCGCCCTTCTTGCCGAGGGTGACGAGCTGCTGGGGGGCGAGCGTGATCGGTTCGGCGAGCTTCTTGGCCTTGCCGGCGACCGTGATGCTCTCGATCGTCTGCTGCTCGTCGGCGAGCAGGGCACCGGAGAAGGTGGCCGTGCCGTCGCCGTTGTCGACGAACAGTCCGTTGTGGACCTCGACCGGACCGGTGCGCAGGTTCGCGCCGTCGGCGGCCTGGTACTGCTGGTTGGTCTGGGCGCCGAAGCTCGAACCGCAGGCCGAGAGCGCGAACGGTGCGATGACGGCCACGGCGATGGCGGCGATGGTGCGACGTGTGCTCACGCAGGCATCGTAGCCCGCCCCGGATGCCCCGATCGCAGGCAGGCGGGGTACTGGGCCGCTTCTGTTATTCTGGTCACCTAGGAAAGGTGCATTCTTCATGACTTTCACTGTCGGCGAAACCGTTGTGTATCCCAATCACGGGGCGGCGGTGATCGAAGACATCGAGGTTCGGACCATCAAGGGCGAGGACCGCACGTACCTCGTCCTTCGGATCATCGCTCAGAACGATCTGGTCGTGCGCGTGCCGGCCGACAACGTCGATCTCGTCGGAGTGCGTGACGTCGTCGACGAGGCCGGTCTGGAGAAGGTGTTCAGCGTCCTGCGCGCCGAGCACGTCGAGGAGCCCACGAACTGGTCGCGTCGGTACAAGGCGAACCTGGAGAAGCTCCACTCCGGTGACGTCCTCAAGGTCGCCGAGGTCGTGCGTGACCTGTGGCGCCGTGACCACGAGCGTGGCCTCTCGGCCGGCGAGAAGCGGATGCTGGCCAAGGCCCGCCAGATCCTCGTCTCGGAGCTCGCGCTCGCCGAGAACACGAACGAGGACAAGGCCGAGCTGCGGCTCGACGAGGTCCTCGCCTCCTGAGCGCTCCGTGACTGACGAACGCCCGGCTTCGGCCGGGCGTTCGTCGTCTCAGAGCCAGGCGGTCGCCATCGCGACGAGGTCGTCCACGAACTCCTCGCGGGTCAGCGGCGGGCTCTCGTCGAGGACGAACCGCACGGCGAGCGTCTCCACCGCGAGCACGATGAGCCAGGACGTCCGCGCCGGGTCCCGGCGCCGTGCGCCGGCGGGCAGCCGACCGCCCAGATAGGCCCGCAGCACGTCGCGCACGCGACGCTCCAGGCCGAGGCGATCGTCGAGGTGACGCGCGACGGGCAGCTCCTGCCAGACGATCCGCAGCAGCGTGCGGTCGCGTTCGAGGGCGGTCAGCAGTGCCTCGGCCGTGGCGCGGGCCATCGCCGTCGGGTCGTCGTGGACGTGATCGACCAGCGCGGCGACGACGTCCTCGGCCAGACGGTCGACGTAGCGCGAGGTCACCTCCTCGACGAGGGCGCTCTTGTCGGGGAAGTACTGGTACAGCGAGCCGGGGCTGATCGAGGCGCGCGCGGCGACTCGGTTCGTGGTCAGGTGCTCGTAGCCGTCCGCCACGAGCACCTCGCGAGTGGCGGCGAGGATCCGCTCGACCATCTCGCGTGAACGCCGCTGTCGCGGGACCTTGCGCAAGCTCATCGTGCGAATTGTATGCGAGCAAACGCTCGTGTCAGGATTTCGCCATGGTCGAGGTGGCGGCGTTCCCGAGCCGGTTCCGGGCCGCCGAGGAGCGGAACCGGCGGCTCGGCCGGGTGCTGCGGTACCTCGGCCGGGTGGACGAGGTCGACGAGGCGCTGATGGATCGACTGGGTCGCGCCTTCGGCCGGACCGACGAGCTGGGTGACCGACTCGCCGCGGCGATGCGGCGCCGGCCCACCGACCCGGACCGCGTCACCATGGCGCAGCTGCGGACGGCGCTGACGCACGGCGTCGCGGCGGTCGACGACCCGCCGACGGCGCTGCGCGAGTTCTTCGCGGTGGTCGAGCAGACCCCGAGCTGGGTCGACCCGGAGCTCCTCGACCGGGGAGCGCGTGCTTTCCGTCGGTTCGGCCGCAATGCCGCCGACGTCCTGCTGCAGCTCTCGCTCATCGGCGGCTATCGGTTCGGCGGTCCACCGGACCTGCTCGTCGCCACCGGCGGCCTGACCGGGGACGGCACGCGGCGGCGGCTGGCCGAGACCCAGGCCTGGGCGGTCGCCGTCACCACGCCGGGCGGGTTGGCCCCGCACGCCGAGGGGTGGCGCGCCACACTGCACGTCCGGGTGATGCACGCGATGGTCAACCAGGCGCTGCTCGGGCGCTGGGACGTGGCGCGCTGGGGACTGCCGATCAACCAGGCCGACCAGGCCGGCACGCTCGGGCTCTTCGACGGTGCGGCCCTGATCGGCGTGCGCGCCCTGGGTGTCCCGGTGAGCCCGGAGGACTCCCGGGCGGTCATGCACTTGTGGAAGTACGTGGGCTGGCTCATGGGGGTGCAGCCCGAGTGGCTCGTCGACGACGAGCGGGAGCGGCACCGGATCAACTACCACGTCGTACTCGCCCAGGGCGCGATCACCGAGGCGGGGCCGCGGCTGGCCCAGGACATCGTCGCCGTGCTGCGCACGCTGCCCCACGGGCGGTGGAAGGTGGAGCGGAACCTGAGCATGCTCAGCGTGTTCCTCGGGCGACGGAGCATGCGGGAGCTGGGACTGCCGTGGCGCCCGGGGTGGGCGTTCGCGATGCTGTGGCTGGTCAACACGCTGCGCTACCGCGTGCTGGGGCGGCTGCCGGGCGGTCGCGATCGGCTGGAGCGATCCGGTGCGGCGGTCGCCCAGCGGATCCTCGCCGAGTACTACGGGTCGGACGAGCGCGCCCTGGCTCCGTTGCCGGACTGAGCCGCGGCCGGCGGCGGCCCGGCGTTCGCTTCCGGGACGGGGCGGACGCCGGGCTCTCGTCGGTCGTGGTCAGTGCACCATCGCGACCGCGATGGCGGCGATCCCCTCGCCGCGGCCGGTCAGACCGAGCCCGTCGGTCGTGGTGGCCGACAGGGAGACCGGAGCGCCGAGCGCGCCGCTGAGGGCGTCGACGGCCTCGTCGCGGCGGGGCGCCAGGCGCGGCTCGTTGCCGATCATCTGCACGCTCACGTTGCCGATCGCCAGGCGGGCGTCGGCCACGAGCTCGGCCGTCCAGCGCAGGAAGTCCAGTCCCGCGGCTCCGGCCCGATGGGGATCGTCGACGCCGAAGCGCGAGCCGATGTCACCCAGTCCGGCGGCAGCCAGCACCGCATCGACGATCGCGTGCGCGACGCAGTCGCCGTCCGAATGGCCCTCCAGGCCGCGAGGCGCGTCGGGCCAGTGCAGGCCGGCGACCCACAGCGGCCTGCCGGCGACGAGCCGATGGACGTCGGTGCCGATGCCGACTCGCGGAATGCTCACCCCAGCAGGCTAGCCGTCCGAGCGCCCGGGTCAGAAGACCAGACCGCGCCCACGGGGGGCGATGAGGTAGACGACGCCGCCACTGCCGCCCAGCCAGGCGCGCTCGAACTCGGCGCGCCGGTAGACCCGACGGACCGCCCCGTTGGTCTGGCCTGCCGGATCGTTGACGATGACGTCGCCGGTGGCGGTGAAGCCTCGGACCACGACCAGGTGGCCGGGGGTCGCGCTGATCGGAGATCCGGTCAGGGCGCCGCGGGCGAAGGCGATCGAGGCCACGACGGGCACGCCGCGCTTGATCTGCTTCTCGACCGCCCGCAGGTTCGGCAGCCGGTGGACGAGTGCGTCGGTCTTCTGGCGCGAGGCGTAGGCGGTGTTGAACGGCCAGGTGCCGGTGCCGCGATAGGACGAGTCGTAGGTGAACCGGGCGGCATGGTCGACCTGGCGGTCGACGCCGGTCGCCCAGGCGGTGGCGGACTTCTTCGGTCCGCGTCCCCAGTAGTCCAGCACCATCGCGGTGGAGGTCGGCGAGCACCAGGCCTGGCCGCCCCCGCCGAACTTCGGGTAGTGGCCGCGGTGGGTCATCTGCGAATAGGTCGGCACGGCCAGGTCGACGGTGCGCGTCATCGTGGTCGAGGAGGTGGCGGCCGACTTCGTCGTGTAGGTCGACGTCACGGCGGCCACCCGGCGCAGCACCGGGGACTTCACCGCGGGGCTCTTGCGCTTGACGACGACCTGGATCTGCCAGCGCGTGAACGCCCGGCCCGACTGCGCCCGGATCACGTCGGTGTCGAGGTAGGCGAGCGAGTCCGCCTGCCGGCCGAAGGTCCGCCGGGTGCCGCGGTTGATCGCGTGCCGCCAGACCGCCACTTTCTTCCATCGCGTCGCCGTCGAGCCGTCGGCGACACGCACGTACACGTTGAGCCACGTCTTGGAGGGCATCCTGCCGACGTTCCACGTCGGGATCAGCGCGGTGCTCGGCTGCGGCGTCGAGACCCACGGCGAGCGGAACCTCGCCGACCGGGCGCCGGCGGGGATGACTAGCTTGGGCGTCCAGTGGGTGAGCGCGGGCTTGGGGTACGACGCGGCTCGGGCGGGGGCCGAGGTCAGACCGGGGGCGATGAGGACGGACGACAGCAGCGCGGTGAGCACGGCCGCGACGGGGAAGAGTCGACGGATCACCCTGTCAGGCTACGTGCATCGTGTGGCGGATGGGGTGAAAGTGGCGTTCGTGCGGGCTCCGCGCGTGGTCGGCGCCGCCGCGGGCGACAGATAGGCTGGGCGGGTGACGCTGTGCCTGTACGACTCCGCCACCCGTGAACTGCGCCCGCTCGATCCGGTCGTGCCGGGTCAGGTCGGCATCTACCACTGTGGCCTGACCGTCCAGGGGCCGCCGCACATCGGCCACATCCGCAAGGAGCTCGTGTTCGACGTCCTGCGGCGCTGGCTCGAGAGGTCCGGGCTGAAGGTCACCATCGTCGCGAACGTCACCGACATCGACGACAAGATCCTCGCCAAGGCCGAGGAGACCGGCGAGCCGTGGTTCGCCGTCGCCTACCGCAACGAGCGCGCGCTGCACGCTGCATACGAGGTCCTCAACTGCCGTCCGCCCACCTACGAGCCGCGCGCCACCGGACACGTGCCGGAGATGATCGAGATGATCGCGACGCTGATCGAGCGCGGTCACGCCTACCCGGCGAGTGACGGCTCGGGCGACGTCTACTTCGACGTGCGCTCCTGGCCGGCCTACGGCGAGCTGTCGAACCAGCGCATCGACGACATGCAGCCGGCCCCCGACGCCCCGCCGGAGGGCAAGCGCGATCCGCGCGACTTCGCGCTGTGGAAGGGTCACAAGCCCGGCGAGCCCGAGACCGCCGCGTGGTCGACCCCGTGGGGTCGCGGCCGTCCCGGCTGGCACCTGGAGTGCTCGGCGATGGCGGCGAAGTACCTGGGCACCGAGTTCGACATCCACGGCGGCGGGCTGGACCTGCGCTTCCCGCACCACGAGAACGAGCTCGCCCAGTCGCGCGCGGCGGGTCAGCCGTTCGCCCGGCTGTGGATGCACAACGCGATGCTCAACCTGGGCAACGCCAAGATGAGCAAGAGCGTCGGCAACACGCTCATGGTCAGCGAGGTCGTCAAGCGCTTCCCGGCGATCGCCGTGCGCTACTACCTCGTGGCGGCCCACTACCGCTCGATCATCGAGTACAGCGAGCAGGCGCTCGCGGAGGCGGCGACCGCCTTCGAGCGCATCGAGGGATTCTGCACACGCGCTGCGGAGCTGGTGGGGGCCGGCGAGCCCGGCGACGTGCCGGCGGACTTCGCCGCCGCGATGGACGACGACCTCTCCGTGCCGGCCGCGCTCGCGGTCCTGCAGAGTCACGTCGCCGAGGGCAATCGACTGCTCGGCCGAGGAGCCTCGCCCGAGCTGGCCGAGACCCTGGCCACCGTGCGCGCGATGCTCGACGTGCTCGGCGTCGATCCGCTGACCTGGCACCCCACTGACGGCGCGGGTTCCGCCGACGAGGCGCTCGACCGGCTGGTGACCGCACTCGTGGCGGAGCGTGCCGAGGCGAAGGCCGCCAAGGACTGGACGCGCGCCGACGCGATCCGTGACCGACTGACCGCGGCGGGGATCGAGCTGGAGGACACGCCCTCCGGCACCCGCTGGAACCTGAAGGGTGGCCGCTGATGGCGGGCAACAGCAAGCGCAAGGGCGCCGTCAAGAAGTCCGGCAAGGGCAACCCCACCGCCGGGTCGGGCGGGCGCCGTCGCAAGGGACTCGAGGGCAAGGGCCCCACGCCGCGCGCGGAGGATCGTCCGAACCACAAGAAGTACAAGATGGCCCGCGCTGCCGAGCGGCGGCAGTCGACCCGCCCGAAGCGGCGCGGTGACGACGGACCCGA
This sequence comes from Aeromicrobium choanae, assembly GCA_029265505.1. Lineage (GTDB taxonomy): Bacteria > Actinomycetota > Actinomycetes > Propionibacteriales > Nocardioidaceae > Aeromicrobium > Aeromicrobium choanae_A. Next base: position 12,214 of record JAJUII010000002.1, on the reverse strand, counting down.
GCTCGTCGTCGGCCGCAACGCGGTGGTCGAGCTGTTGCGCGCCGAGGTGCCGGTGGTGTCGCTCCAAGTCGCCGAGGGCATCGATCGCGACGACCGGGTTCGCGAGATCTTCCAGCTCGCGGCCGACCTGCACGTGCCGCTGCTGGAGGTGACTCGAGCCGAGCTCGATCGCATCACCTCCGGGGCGGTCCACCAGGGCATCGCCGCCAAGCTGCAGGCCTACGAGTACGCCGACCCGGCCGCACTGCTCGACATCGCCGCCGAACGCGGCGAGAAGCCGCTGATCGTGGTGTTGGACGGCATCACCGATCCACGCAACCTCGGCGCGATCGTGCGCTCGGCCGCCGGCTTCGGCGTCCACGGCGTCGTCATCCCCGAGCGCCGAGCGGCCCAGATGACGGCCGCGGCGTGGAAGACCTCGGCGGGCGCCGCAGCCCGCGTTCCGGTCGCTCGCGCCACGAACCTGACCCGGCAGATCAAGGCCTACCAGGAGGCGGGCCTGATGGTGATCGGCCTGGCCGCCGACGGCGACGTCGCGCTTCCCGACCTCGACCTGGCCGACGGTCCGCTCGCCGTCGTCATCGGCAGCGAGGGCAAGGGCCTGTCGCGGCTCGTCGGGCAGACCTGCGACCAGCTCGTGTCGATCCCGATGGCGTCGTCGCTGGAGTCGCTCAACGCCGGCGTCGCCGCCGGCATCGCGCTGTACGCGATCGACCGCGTGCGCGCCGCCGGCTGACGTCAGTCGCCCAGCACCTGCCGCAGGTAGGCGTTGGTGAACCGCCGCTGGGGGTCGGCCTCGTCGCGCACCGCACGGAAGTCGTCGAAGCGCGGGTAGACGCCGCGCAGGTACTCCGCGTCGAGGGTGTGCATCTTGCCCCAGTGCGGACGGCCCTCGTGGGCGGTGAAGATCTCCTGCATCGCGGCGAAGTAGCGGGTCGGGTCGGTGCGGTGGTACTGGTGCACCGCGATGTAGACGCTGTCGCGTCCGTGACCGGTCGACATCCAGATGTCGTCGGCCGCGGTGAACCGGACCTCGATCGGGAACGAGACGAGCTCGCCCGAGGTGGCGAACCAGCGCTGGATCTCGCCGATCGCCGCGGCCGCCGCGGCGCGCGGCAGGGCGAACTCCGACTCGCGGAAGCGCACCCGCCGGGGCGAGACGAAGACGCGGTGCGAGGCGTCGGTGTACTGACGGGCGCCCAGCAGTGAGCCGGACAGGGTGTTGATGCGGGGAATCAGGCTCGGCCGGGCGAGCGCGAGGCGCTGGACGCGCTCGTAGACGGTGTTGGAGAGGAACTCGTCGTCCAGGGCATGCCGCCAGCGGGGCAGCGGCGCCGCGGCCGTGCCCTCGGGCACGCGGTTGTTGCGCTTGGTCAGTGCCTTGTCCGTGTGCGGGAACCAGTAGAACTCGAAGTGGTCGTTGCCGTCGACGAGGGCGTCGAGGTCCGCCAGGACCGACGACAGCGAGGCGGGCTCCTCCCGGGCGTGCAACAGGAACGCCGGCACGCACTGCAGGGTGACCTCGGTGATCACGCCGAGGGCGCCCAGGCCGACGCGCACCGCGTCGAACCACGGGTGGGAGGCGTCCACCTCGTGGACGGTGCCGTCGGCGGTCACCAACTGCACGGCGGCGATCGCCTTGGCGATCCCGAACCGCTTCGCGCCCGTGCCGTGGGTTCCGGTCGAGGTGGCGCCGGCGACCGACTGGGGGTCGACGTCGCCCAGGTTCGGCAGCGCCAGCCCCAAGGCGTCCAGCGCGCGATTGAGTCGACGCAGCGAGATGCCGGCCTGGACGCGCACCAGCCCGCTCGCCACGTCGGCGGAGACGATCCGGCTCATGCGGTCCAGGTGGACCAGCGCGCCGTCGGTGGCCGCGATCGGCGTGAACGAGTGTCCGGCGCCGACGACCTTGAGCCGCTCGTGGGTCCTGACGAGGTCGACGACCTCGGCGGTGCTGCTGGGGCGGGCGACGACCTGGGCGGTGGCCGTGACATTGCCGGCCCAGTTGCTCCACGCGCTCATCCGAAGTTCTTCTTCTCGCCGCGATACGTGGGGACCAGCGTGGCCTGACCGGCCGGGTCGACCATGGCCACCTGATCGAAGCGCTCACACATCTCGCCGGCCTTCGCGTGTCGGAAGACCACCCGGTCGCCGATCGACAGGCTCGCCGCGGCCTTGCCACGCAGGGGGGTCTGGACCTCGCCAGCGCCCTCGGCGGGGTGATACGTCAGGCCCGGCGGCCAGACCGGGGTGGGCACTCGCGAGTCACCGGCCGGGCCGGAGGCGATGTAGCCGCCGGCGTAGCACGTCACCGTCTTCGCGTTCGGGCGACGGACGACCGGCAGGGCGAAGAACGCCGCGGGCCGCGGCGTGAACGAGCGGTAGTCGTCGAACAGGGTCGGGCCGAACAGGCCCGAGCCCGCGGCCAGCTCGGTGATCGTCGAGTCGCCGTTCCACACGTCGAGGCTTCCCGTGCCGCCGGCGTTGACGATCTGCAGGTCGGTCATCGCGCTGACCGCCTTGACGATGCGGCGCCGCCGTCGGCGCAGCTCCGCCGCCGACCGTCGCTTGACCAGCCGGATCGCCGCTCCGGTGTCGGGCATGCCGGCGATCTGGGCGTCGTAGAACATCAGACCGACGAGCTGGTAGCCGGGGCGCTCGGCGATGGCGGCCGCGATCCGCTTCGCCTGGCGCACCGAGTGGACGGGCGAGCGGTGGGCACCCAGGTGGGCGCCGAGGATCCGCAGGGACGCGTCGACGTCGAGGCAGACCCGGATCGGCGGGTGGTCCGCGCCGAGGTTCGCGTCGATGAAGTCGAGCTGGTCGAGGGAGTCGACCATGATCGTGATCGCCGCGAGCCGCCGCTCGTCGGCGATCAGATCGGCGTAGGCTGCGCGGTCGACACTGGGGTAGGCGACCAGGACGTCGTCGACGCCGTGGTCGACGAGCCAGACCGCCTCGGCGAGGGCGTACGCCATCACCCCGGCGAACCCGTCGAGGGTCAACGCGTTCTTGATGATCGAGCGCACCCGGATCGACTTGCTCGCCAGGCGGATCGGCGTCCCCCCGGCCCGCCGCACCAGATCGGCGGCATTGGCCCACAGCGCCTCTTGGTCGATCACCGCGTAGGGTGCATCGAGCAGGTCCGTGGCTCGCAGGAGCCGATGGTAGGGGGGAATCAGCGTGTCTGAGGGCACATGGCCCAGTATGCATACTGGGCGGGTGCGCCGGTCCGTGCTCGTGGCCGTGTTGACGGCGTTCCTCGTGGTGGGGTGCTCCCCGCGAGCAGGCACCGACGCCGAGCCCGTCGACCCGCAGCCGACGCCCGTCGATCGGATCACGCTCGACGATCTCGGACTGGACGACTGGCCCTCGGTCGACGAGCCCCGGATCCCCGAGGCGCCGGCCAGGCCGCGCGGGGTCTCGGCACGCGAGTACGACCGGATGATCGACGCCGTCCGCACGTGGGCGCTCGAGGCCGTCGAGGGGCCGGACGCCGTCGGGCGGCAGCTCTCCGAGGCCCTCACGGGGGCGATCGACCGCGCCGCCGAGGCACAGACCGCGAGCGAGCTCGCCCGCGGGACGGTGCTCGACCCGGCCCTGGAGGTCCGCGACGTCCGGATGACCGCCGCCTGGCGCGCCGCCCGCGAGGACGGCGCGGTGAACCTGTCCCTGCAGACCCGGACCGCCTACGAGGTGCGAGCCGACGGCGGACCCGTCCGTGTCATCGGGGTGTTGCGCACCCAAGGGGTCGTCGCGCTCCCGGACGCGCCCGAGTGGGGGACGATCATGGGCTGGCAGGAGTTCGGCGCCGCCGACTGCGCGATCGTGCTCGACGGACACCTCACGCCCGGCGGCGACGCCGACGACCAACTGGCCGACCTGACGGAGTTCGTGCGGATCGGCGAGTCGGACGAGGCGATCACCCCGGCGCTGCCCGAGGACGAGCGCGTCGACGAGGACTTCGCCGCCGAATGCCGGCGGGGTCGGGCCTGAGCCTCCACTAGGATGAAGCCGTCGGCCGACCCGGCACGCCCCCGTAGCTCAGTCGGTAGAGCGCTTCTCTTGTAAAGAAGATGTCGCGGGTTCGAATCCTGTCGGGGGCTCTGCTCCGCACGGTTCCCCTGTGGTGCCGTCGTCGTTATGGTGTGGAGACGTATCGACAGCCGGGGGACCCATGCCGCAGATCGAACATCGCATCGAGCTCGACGCCGAGCTGACCAATCCGGACTTCTCCGGGCGGGTGCTCACGCCCGAGGAGATCGCCGCGGGCGAGCACCGTCGCTATGTCGGCGGAGTCTGGGAGAGCCACGGTCGCCGGCAGCTGGAGTTCATGATCTCCCGCGGACTGAGGCCGCACCACCGGCTGATCGACATCGGGTGCGGGGCGTTCCGAGCCGGGCGACACTTCGTCGACTACCTCGAGCCCGGCCATTACTACGGCGTGGACGCCAACCACTCGGTCATGCAGGCCGGGTACGACACCGAGCTCACCGACGAGCAGCGGGCGCGGCTGCCGATCGAGAACCTGCGGGCGAACGACCGGTTCGACACCGACTTCGGGGTGACGTTCGACTTCGCGATCGCCAACTCGGTCTTCACCCACGTCTCGCTGAACCACATCCGCCTGTGCATGTTCCGGCTGGACCGGGTGATGGCGCCCGGCGGTGAGTTCTACGCCACCTTCTTCGTGCGCAAGGACTCGGTCCCGATCGACGTCATCAAGCCGGCGAAGAAGCGCAACAAGGGCTTCTTCACGGAGAAGAACAACTACGTCTACTACCGCTGCGACTTGGAGTGGGCCGCGCAGTGGGGCGACTGGGAGTACGAGTTCATCGGCGACTGGGGTCATCCGGCGAAGCAGCAGATGGCCCTCTACCGCAAGCTCACCCCCGAGCAAGTCGCGGCACGGGAGGCGGCGCGGCGCTCGGCCCGGGACCCGGGGCCGCTCCGTCGACTGGCCCGACGCGTCCTGGGCTGAGCCGTTCGGCCCGAGACGGCGTACGGTCGGGACATGGACTCCACGCATCTGGACACCCTGGCCGAGGAGTTGCGCGCGAAGGCCGCCGCCTCGTCGGCTGGTCGCAGCGCCGTCGCCCTGCATCGCGGGCGACACCATCGGCTGCGCCAGACGCTCATCGCGCTGCGCGCCGACCACGGCCTCGACGAGCACGAGGCGCCGCCGGAGGCGACCCTGCTGGTGCTGTCCGGGCGGGTGCGGGTGACCGCCGGGGACGAGTCCTGGGAGGGCGGAGCGAACGAGCTGCTCGTCATCCCGGACCGCCGCCACGACCTGACCGCGCTCGAGGACGCCGTGGTGCTGCTGACCACCGTCGTGCACGCGGACTGACGAGGAGTTCGACCTGGCGGTCCCGATCGCGGTCGGCACCTGAGAACATTCCTCCCATGGACAGTCCCCAGGTGCACAGCGACTTCATCTTGACCCTCGCCTGCCCGGACCGGGTGGGCATCGTCGCCGCGATCGCCTCGACCCTCGCGCAGGACGGCTGGACCATCAACGAGAGCCAGCAGTACGCCGACCCCGACACGCACCGCTTCTTCATGCGGGTGCGCTTCGCCGCGGAGCGGGACGTCTCCCTCGAGCAGATGCGCGAGGTCCTCGCGCCGGCCGTCGAGCCGTTCGACATGGACTGGGACCTGCACGACGCGACCGCCCCGATGCGCGCGGTGGTGATGGTGTCCAAGCAGGGCCATGTGCTCAACAACCTGCTGTTCAGCACCCGCGAGGGTCAGCTGCCGATCGAGATCACCGCGGTGGTGTCCAACCATCCGGACTGGCGCGACGTCGTCCAGTGGCACGGCATCGACTTCCACCAGCTCCGCGTCACCCCGCAGACCAAGCCCGAGTCCGAGCGCTTCGTCCTGGACCTCATGGAGCGCACCGGCGCGGAGGTCCTCATCCTCGCCCGCTACATGCAGATCCTCAGCGACGACATGTGCCGCCGCGTGCACGGTCGGGCGATCAACATCCATCACTCGCTGCTGCCGAGCTTCAAGGGTGCACGCCCCTACGAGCAGGCCCACCGGCACGGCGTCAAGGTCATCGGTGCCACCGCCCACTACGTCACCGCCGACCTCGACGAGGGCCCGATCATCGAGCAGGACTTCCGTCGGGTCGACCACCGCTCGTCCGCAGCCGAGCTCGCGGCCATGGGTCAGGACCTCGAGGCGCGCGCCCTCGTGCAGGCGGTGCGGGCGCATGCCGAGCACCGTGTCCTGCTCAACGGCATGAAGACCGTCGTCTTCGACTGAGGGTCAGTCCTCGTCGCGGCTGCCGAGGTTCCGCGCGGCGACGGTCTCGTCGACGGCGGCGTCGAGCGGCTCCGCGCCCGGCTGCTCCACGCCGGCGAGCGAGGCGTCCACGCGCTCGTTCGCGTAGCGCAGGACGGCCGCGACCGTCGCGGTCACCGGGACCGCGAGGAACGCGCCGGTGATGCCGAACATCGAGCCGCCGGCCGTGACCGCCATCAGGACGACCGCGGGGTGCAGGTTCATGCTCTTGCCCTGCAGCATCGGCGAGAGCACGTTGCCCTCCAGCTGCTGGACCACGATGATCACCACGAGGATGATGAGCGCGTCCTGCGGCGAGTTGGTCACCAGGGTCACCAGCACCGCCAGGGCGCCGCTGACGAAGGCGCCCACGATCGGGATGAAGCCGCCGATGAAGGTGATGACCGCCAACGGCACCCACAGCGGCTGACCGACGACCACCAGCGCGATGCCGATCAGCACCGCGTCGATGAACGACACCAGCGCCTGGGTGCGGATGAACCCGCCGAGCGTGGTCCACGCCCGGTAGAGCAGCTCGCGCAGGTGACCGCCGACGCGGTGTCCGCCGAGGGACTCCACGAACGGCAGGAAGCGGTGGCCGTCCTTGATGAACAGGAAGGTCAGGATCAGGATCAGGACGGTGTTGACGATGACGCCCGTCGCGACGCCGATCGTCGACAGGACGCCCGTGCTGATGTCCAGGGCGCTGTCACGCAGCCACTGCTCGATCGTGTTGAGGGCGTTGGTGATCTGGCCCTCCTCGATCTGCAGGGGCCCCTCGATGAGCCAGTCCTGCACCTCACCGATGCCGCGGGCGGCGCGATCGGCGATCTCGGGCGCCTCGTCGACCAGTTGTGGGATGAGGATCGAGAACAGGAAGCCCAGAGCGGCCAGGAAGGCGATCATCACGACGCCGGCCGCGGCCGCCGCGGGGACGCCCAGATCACGCAGGCGCTTCGCCGGCGGCCCGAGCACCGTCGCGAACAGGATCGCCAGGCTCACCGGGAACCAGATCATCCAGGTGCGTCCGACGACCCACCCCAGCACGTACAGGGCCGCCGCGATGACGACGATCCGGATGCCCCACCGCTGCAGCACGGCGAAGCCCTGGTCGATGACGACGGCGCGATCGCGCAGGCGTGTTTCGCTCACGTTCGCCACCCTAGCGGGGGAGCGCCCAGTCGATGGGCTCCGCGCCCTGTGCGGCGAGCGCGGCGTTGGCGCGGCTGAACGGACGCGAACCGAAGAACCCGCGAGAGGCCGACAGCGGACTCGGGTGCGCCGATTCGATCCGCGGGACGTCGCCCAGCCGCGGGGCGAGGCTCTGCGCGTCGCGCCCCCACAGGATCGCGACGAGCGGACCGCCGCGCTCGACGAGCGCCTCGATCGCGCGGTCGGTGACGGCCTCCCAGCCGCGTCCGCGATGGCTCGCGGGCTCGCCGGGCCGCACGGTCAGGCAGCGGTTGAGGAGCATGACTCCGCGGTCGGACCAGGCCGACAGGTCTCCGTGGGGTGCCGGTGGGACGCCCACGTCGGCCTGGAGCTCGGAGTAGATGTTCACCAGACTGCGCGGCAGTGGACGGACGTCGGGCGCGACCGAGAACGACAGTCCCATCGGGTGCCCCGGGGTCGGGTAGGGGTCTTGGCCGATGATGAGCACGCGGACCCGGGCGAGCGGGGTGGCGAAGGCGCGGAAGATCGCGTGCGGCTCCGGCAGATAGCTGCGGCCGGCGGCGATCTCCGCGCGCAGGAAGTCGCCCATCGCCGCGATCCGGTCCGCGACGGGCGCCATCGCCTCCGCCCAGTCCGGGGCCATCAGCTCGTCCAGGCTCATGAGGTCCTCCGCAGTGCTCGTGGGGCCAGCGCGCTGGCGACCATACACAGGGCGAGCGGCACGAGGAAGGCCGTCGTCAGCGGGACCCAGTGGGTCAGCAGTCCGATGACCGACGGTCCGCTGAGCAGGGCGACGTACCCCATGCCGGTGACTCGCGCGATGATCGCGGCCCCGTGGCGGGGATCGACGTTGCCCGCCGCGCTGAAGAACTGCGGCACGCAGCCCGCCAGCCCCAGGCCCACCACCGCCCAGCCGACGATCGCGACGGCCGGGCCGGGGGCCACCATCACCACGACCAGCCCCGCCGCGCCGACGAGGGTCGCGTGGCGGACGAAGGTCGCCGGGCCCGTCGCCGCGACGATCCGGTCCACCACCAGGCGCGTGACGAACATCGTCAGGCTGAAGGCCCCGTAGCCGACCGCGGCCAGGGCCTCGCTGGTCCCGAGCTCGTCGCGCAGGTGGACCGTGCTCCAGTCGTAGGCCACGCCCTCGGCGAGCATGAGCGCGAAGGCGAGCGTGCCCAGCAGCAGGATCTGCCACGTCCACGGCGGTCGCGCGCCGTGGTGCTCCGGATCCTGCACGTCGTCGGTGAGCAGGTGGGGTCGCACGCCGAGGGTCAGGACGAGTCCGAGCACGGCCACCAGGGCGAAGTTCGCCGGGACGGGCCAGCCGACGGCCAAGACGGCGCCACCGATCGCCGAGGCGACCAGTCCGCCGGCGGAGAACCAGGCGTGCACCGAGGACATGATGGGTCGGCCGTAGGCGCGCTCGACGGTCACCGCCTGAGCGTTCTGGGCGACGTCCACCACGCCGTTGGCGGCGCCGACGACCGCCAGGGCGACCGCCAATCCGGCCGCGTCGCGGACCAGTCCGGGCAGGGGGAGCGCGACGCTCATCGTCGCCAGAGCGATCGTGACGGCTCGCGCGCTGCCGATCCGGTCGACGAAGAACCCGGCCGCCTGCATCCCGAGCCACGCCCAGCCGCCCATCCACAGCAGCAGCGTGCCGAGGGTGGCGGCCGAGATCGCGGTGCGATCCATCACCACCGGGATGTGGACGATCCAGCCGCCGAGGAGGAACCCGTTGGTGAACAGCAGCGACGACGTCGCGACGCGCGCCCGCCGCAGCCGAGGATCCACTCGTCCGAGCGTAGTCGTGACGACCCCTGCCGTAGCATGGGGAGGTTGTGACCTCTGCCATCGCCGACTATCGCCGCCTCTGGAGCGCCGCCGGACACTCGTTCGTGGTGGTGGCCTTCCTCGGACGCATCCCGTTGGCGATGAGTCAGATGGGCGTGCTGCTGCTGGTCGCGCAGGCCACCGGCCGCTACGGCGTCGCCGGCGCGACCGCCGGGGCGCTCGCGGTCGCCAACGCGGTCGGCGCACCGTTCTTCGGAGCAGCCGCGGATCGGATCGGTCAACGGCCGGTCGTCCTGGTGCAGTCGCTGCTCGGGGCGCTGGGCCTCGTCGCGGTCGTGGTGGCCGCGGACCTGCAGGTCTCGTCGGTCGCGCTCATCGTGATCGCGGCGCTGACCGGCTTGGCGCTGCCCCAGGTGGGTCCGCTCGCCCGGGTCCGGTGGCGCCACGTGCTGCGCCGCCGCGTCGCCGAGGATCGCCTGCGCGCCGACGAGGTCGATCGGTTCGTCGACCTGGCCTTCTCCTATGAGGGTGCCGGCGACGAGGCGTCCTTCGTGTTCGGTCCGGCGCTCGTCGGCGTCCTCGGCGTGCTCATCGGGGCGGACGGGGCGCTGATCGCCGGCGCCGTGCTGCTCGGTGTGTTCGGCACGTGGTTCGCGGTCCACCCGACCGCGGCGCTGGTGCCGCGCGGCAGCGAGCACGCGCCGACCCACGGGGTGCGCTTGTGGACTCCGGCGTTCGTGGTGCTGGCGACCGCGGTGTTCCTCATGGGCGTGTTCTTCGGCAGCATCCAGACCGGGACGACGGTGCTGGCGACCCACCAGGGCCATCCCGACGTCGCGGGTCTGATCCACGCGGTGCTCGGTATCGGCAGCGTCGTCGCCGCGATGTCGCTGGCCGCCGTTCCGGCGAGTGTGCTGTACGCGACCCGCATGCTGATCGCGGCCGGCGCGATGGTGCTGCTCGCACTGCCGTTGCTGGTCGTCGACACGATCCCCCAGCTGGTCGCGGCGATCGCCGTGATGGGCTTCGCCGTGGCGCCCTACCTGATCAGCGGCTTCGCGCTCGCCGGCCTGATCGTGCCTCCCGCCAGGATCGGCACCGCGATGACGTTCATGGCCGGCGGCACCGGACTGGGGTACGCGGTCGGAGCCTCCATCGCCGGACGGGCCGCCGACGGCGCCTTCGGCCCCTCCGGCCATCTGCCGGCGTTCCTGGTCACGATCACGTCGATGGTCGCGGCGTTCACGCTGGCGCTGGCGGCCCAGCGGGTGCTCCGCAACGCCCGCATCGTGGCCTGAGCCGTCAGCGACGCAGCATCCCGGCGAGCCGCTCGCGGGCGGCCGGCCACTCGTCGTCGGTCATCGAGTACACCACCGTGTCGCGCCACGAGCCGTCGTCGCGGGGCTTGTGCTTGCGCAGGACGCCCTCGCGGACGGCGCCGAGCCGGGCGATCGCGGTCTGGGACCGGGAGTTGCGCACGTCGGTGTGCCAGGCCACCCGGACGCACCCGAGCACGTCGAAGGCGCGCTGCAGGAGCAGCAGCTTGGCCTCGGTGTTCAGCCCGGTGCGCCAGAACCGTCGGGCGATCCAGGTGTGACCGATCGCGACGGTGCGCCACGCGGGGTCCAGGTCGTGGTAGGCCGTCATCCCCGCGACCTCGCCGGTGCGCAGGTCGATCTGCGCCCACGGCACCACGTGGGGCAGCGCCCGTGTGCGGGCGATGCGCTCGGCGGCCACGTCGGGCGTCATGACGTCCCAGCCGCGAACGTGCTCGAAGATCTCGGGGTCGTCGGCGGCCCGGGCGAGTCCCTCGGCATGGTCGAGGCTCAGTGGCTCGAGTCGGACGATCGATCCGGTCAGAGTCGGCGCGCGGTACCAGTCCTCGTGCACGCGAACCAGACTAGAGCCCGACTCACCGCGTGAGTCGGTCGAGGAAGGCGATCATCAGCGCCTCGCGCACCCGAGGCGGGGCGACGTCGATCAGCGCGTTCACCGGGCCGAGTCGCGCCGGCACGGCCACACCGCCGTCCTCGCCGGCCAGGCCCGCCAGGGCGAGCAGCCCGTCGAACGCCTCGTCGTCGAGGGTGTCCGGGTCGAGCGAGGCGGCCGCCTCGGCGAGCGCCGGATCCACCCGGATCGGTCCGGTCTCGGCAGCCTCGGCGACGGCGGAGCGGAGATCGTCGAGGAAGTCGTCGACCGCGGTCGCGGTCGCGGCGCAGATCGTCAGGTGCAGGTTCGCCGGCTCGTCGCCGAAGCGCATCTGGGGCTGGACGAACCACCCCCGGTCCAGCATGAGGTCGGAGACGGTGAACACGTCGACGGCGTCGTCGGTGCCGAGCACCACCAGCGAGGTCTCGGGTGGCTCGACCAGGTGGAGGTGCTCGATCTGCTCGATCCCGGCCGCCAAGCGCCGGGTGCCCTCGACGGTGCGATCCACCAGCCGGCGGTAGCCGTCCTCGCCGATGAGGTGCACCACCGCCCAGGCCGCGGCGAGCGGTCCGCCCGACTTCGTCGACTGGGTGGTGGAGTTCAGCATCGTGTAGCCGGGCCAGCCCGCATGGGCGAAGAACTGGGGGCGGCGCAGCTCGGGGGTGGCGTGCAGCAGCAGGGAGACGCCCTTGGGCGTGTAGGCGTACTTGTGCAGGTCGACCGAGATGCTCGTGACGCCGGGCACCGCGAAGTCCCAGGCCGGCGCCTCGGGCATCCACGGCAGGATCCAGCCGCCGATGCAGGCGTCGACGTGGAAGCGCAGTCCTCGCTCGCGGGTCACGGCGGCGAGCTCGGCGATCGGGTCGATCACGCCGTGGGCGTAGGAGGGTGCCGAGGCCGCCACCAGCACGACCCGGTCGCCGAGCCGGTCGATCGCCACGGCCATCGCGGCGACGTCGGCCCGATGACCGGTGCCGACCGGGACGACCACCATCTCGACGCCGAAGTAGTGCGCGGCCTT
>JAJUII010000116.1 GCA_029265505.1 Aeromicrobium choanae | reverse complement strand
CCCGGGAACTGCGGGTGGTTCGGCAGGTACGGCGCGAGGTGCTCGCGCACCGCGACGGGCCCGACACCCGGACCGCCGCCGCCGTGCGGGATGCAGAACGTCTTGTGCAGATTCAGATGCGAGACGTCGCCGCCGAACCGGCCCGGCTGGGCGTGACCGAGCAGCGCGTTGAGGTTGGCGCCGTCGACGTAGACCTGTCCGCCGTGCTCGTGGACGATGTCGCACAGTTCGCCGATGCCGTGCTCGTAGACGCCGTGCGTCGACGGGTAGGTGACCATGATCGCCGCGAGGTCGTCCGCGTGGGCGGCGCACTGGGCCCGCAGGTCGTCCAGGTCCACCTCCCCCGCCTCGGTCGCCTGGACGATGACGACCCGCATCCCGGCCATCACCGCCGAGGCTGCGTTGGTGCCGTGGGCCGAGCTCGGGATGAGACACACGTCGCGCCCGTGGTCGCCGCGGCTGCGGTGGTACTCGCGGATCGCGAGCAGTCCGGCGAACTCGCCCTGGGAGCCGGCGTTCGGTTGGACGGAGACCGCCGCATAGCCGGTCACCGTGGCCAGCCAGTGCTCGAGCGTCTCGACCAGCTCGATCATCCCCGCGGCGTCCTCGGCGGGGACGAACGGATGCAGGTCGGCGAAGCCGGGCCAGCTGATCGGCTCCATCTCGGTCGTGGCGTTGAGCTTCATCGTGCAGCTGCCGAGCGGGATCATGCCGCGGTCGAGGGCGTAGTCGCGGTCGCTCAGCCGGCGCAGGTAGCGCAGCATCTGGGTCTCGCTGCGGTGCTCGACGAAGATCGGATGGGTCAGGATCTCGTCGGTACGCAGCCATTCCGGCTCGAGAGAGGCTCGGCCCTCCTCGGGCAGCTCGCCGGCGCCGAACGCCGCCAGGACGGCACGCAGGTGCTCGTCGGTGGTCACCTCGGACACGGCGACGCCCACCCGGTCGTCGTCGAAACGCCACAGGTGGATCCCCGCCTCGCGGGCTGCGGCCACCACCGCGGTCGCTCGGCCCGGGACGATGGCCGTGACGGTGTCGAAGAAGTGATCGGCCGCCGGGGTGATGCCCGCCTCCCGCAGCGCGGCGGCGAGCCGGGTCGCGTCGCGATTGACTCGCTGCCCGATCGCCCGCAGTCCCTCGGCGCCGTGGTAGACGGCGTACATGGCCGCGACGACGGCCAGCAGCACCTGGGCGGTGCAGATGTTCGAGGTCGCCTTCTCGCGGCGGATGTGCTGTTCACGCGTCTGCAGCGCGAGACGGTAGGCCGGGCGGCCGGCCGAGTCGACCGAGACGCCGACGAGGCGGCCGGGCAGGTGCCGCTCCAGCCCGTCGCGCACGGCCATGAACGCGGCATGCGGTCCGCCGTAGAACAGCGGGACGCCGAAGCGCTGCGTGGAACCCACCACGACGTCGGCGCCGAGGCTGCCCGGCGAGCGCAGGAGCACCTGGGCCAGCGGGTCGGTGACGACGACGGCCAGGGCACCGGCCGCATGGGCGGACTGGATCATCGGCTCCGGGTCCACGACCTCACCGTCGGCACGCTGGTAGGCGATGATCACCCCGCTGAACTCCCCCTCGGGAAGCCCCCGGCGCAGGTCGGCCTCGACCAGCGGCAGTCCCACCGCGTCGGCGCGGGTGTGCAGCACGGCGAGCGTCTGCGGCAGCAGTCCGGTGTCGACGACGACAGGGCGGTCGCTGCGCCGACGATCGACGCGCCGCACGAGCGTGAGCGCCTCGGCCGCCGCGGTGGCCTCGTCCAGCAGCGAGGAGTTCGCGGTCGGCAGCCCGACGAGGTCCTGCACCATCGTCTGGAACGCCAGCAGCGCCTCGAGGCGTCCTTGACTGATCTCCGGCTGGTACGGCGTGTACGCGGTGTACCAGCCCGGATCCTCCAGCACGTTGCGGCGGATCACCGCGGGCGTGATCGTGCCGTGATACCCCATCCCGATCATCGGCACGCCGGGATGGTTGCGGTCCGCCAGCTCGCGCAGGCGCGCCGTCACGGCCGTCTCGGCGAGTGGGTCGGGCAGGCCCTCGAGCGCACGTCGGATGCCGTCCGGGACCGCGGCCTGCATGAGCGCGTCGAGCGAGTCGTACCCGACCCGGGCCAGCATCGCGGCCTGGTCGGACTCGCGCGGGCCGATGTGGCGGTCGGCGAAGGTCAGTGCGGGCTGCCGTGGGTGCTGCGACATGGAGTGGACTCCCGAGGGCTCGGCGACGGTGCCCTCCCCCTCTGTCGGCGAGCCTTCAGAGTTGCCTGGAACGTGCGGTCCTTGGGCCTGAGAGGTTCCGGGGAGGAATTGCCCCTTCGGCGCCCTGAACGGGACTCTCCCGCACGGATCGACGGCTCGGCCAGTCTAGCAAGCCGGACGTGCGCCGTGGAGCGACGAGGGCGATCCCGATCGACCCATCGCCGGACCGGGTGCGGCCCGGGGGGGTCAGTTGGCCTTGCGGGCGCGGCGAGCGGCGAGCTCGTCCTGCACCACCGGGGCGTCCGCCTCGGCGCGCTCGGTCGGCAGCTCGTGCAGAGATCCCTCGATCTCCTTCCAGACGCCGCCGATGGCGATGCCGAAGACACCCTGTCCGCCCTGGAGGAGGTCGATCACCTCGTCGGGCGAGCGGCACTCGTACACGCTGGCCCCGTCGCTCATGAGCGTCACCTGGGTCAGGTCCTCGGTGCCGCGCTCGCGCAGGTGGTCGATCGCGGTACGGATCTGCTGCAGCGACACGCCCGCGTCGAGGAGGCGCTTGATGATCTTGAGCAGCAGGATGTCCTTGAACGAGTACAGCCGTGCCTTGCCCGAGCCGCTGGAGCTGCGCACCGTCGGCTCGACCAGCCCGGTACGGGCCCAGTAGTCCAGCTGACGGTAGGTGATGCCGGCGGCGTTGCAGGCGGTGGGCCCACGGAACCCCGTGTCCTGCGGCAGCGGCGCCAAGTCGTCGTCGAACAGCAGGCCCTGGGCGCTGGCCTGTGCCTTCGCCTCCGCCGCCTCGTCACGAGGATCGATCATGGTCACGCCTTCCTGGCTCCCGTATGAGCGGTACCCCTGACTCTAGGGAACCACACGACTGTCGTCTTGCGTACCCTCAAGTTAAAGGTGAAGTTGAGAGAAGACACGCACCTTCGCGCGTGTCGGCGTGTCGATCTCCCACGACTCTCAACCCTCACCTGAAGGTCGGTCGAAGTCCTCGGGGTCCACGTGATCGAGAAACTCCCGGAACTTCTTGATCTCCTCGTCCTCGTCCGGCGTCGGCGCGAAGCCCGCCGCGTCGAGCACGGTCTCGGCGCAGACCACCCGGACTCCGGTGCGCAGCGCGAGCGCGATCGAGTCCGACGGCCGGGCGTCGACCACCGCTCCCCCGGCGAAGGCGAGCTCGGCGAAGAAGACACCCTCACGGACGTCGACGATGCGCACCTCGGTCAGCCGATCGCCGAGCGCCTCGATGATGGTCGCCATCAGTGCGTGCGTCGGAGGTCGCGGCGCGGGCGTGCCCTGCTGGGCGAAGGCGATCGCCGAAGCCTCGATCGCGCCGACCCAGATCGGCAGATAGCGCGTGCCCTCGATCTCGCGCAGCAGCACGAGCGGCTGATTGGTCGGCATCTCGACCCGAACCCCGACGATCTCGACCTCACGCATGTCCGCCTCCTCAGCCGCGAAGACCGGCGCGAACCAGGACGGTGTGCAGCCGGACTCCCAGCGCGGCGAGCGCCGCCAGGTCCGCGGCGGCGCCGGGCTGGTGACGGGTCGACGGCGGTACGACCTGGTCGAGCAGACCGATCTCGCGGTCGGCGGCGGTGCGGAAGCCGCGCAGGTGACGCGGCTCGAGACCGAGCTCGGCCAGCTGCCCCACGAGGGAGGCGACCACCAGGTCGTCCGCCTCGTAGTAGCGCTGGTTCGGGCGACGTCGGATCAGCTCGAACTCCTCGATCTGCTCCAAGGTCTCCTCGTCGATGCCGGCCGCGTCCAGCAGCTCCTCGCGGCTCATCCGGGTGGCCCCGGCGCCCTCGGTGATCGACTGGGCGGTCGGCATGCCGTCGGTCGCCAGCGTCACCTGCGGGACCCGCAGGGTCGCCCGCAGCTCGGTGTCGGGGACCTCGCCGGAGTCCATCTGGTCCAGGACCTGACGGATGTGGCTCAACGGCCAGTAGCGCTCCTTCTGCATGCGCAGCACGAAGCGGAGCCGCTCGACGTCGGCGTAGGTGAACTTGCGATAGCCCGACGGCGTGCGTCGGGGCTCGACCAGACCTTGCTCGTCGTAGTAGCGGATCCGGCTCTGCGAGATGTCGGGGAACTCCTCGGAGAGCTCGGCGATCACCTGGCCGATCCCGAGGAGTCGCTCGCGTGGAGCTCCTTCCGCCGCGGTCATCGACCACCCGCCGGGTTGCCCGGGAAGTAGATCAGCCGATACTTGCCCAACTGCACCTCGTCGCCCCCGGCGAGCTTGATGTCACCGTCGATCCGGTCGCGGTTGACGTAGGTGCCGTTGAGGCTGCCCAGGTCGGAGACGACGTAGCCGCCCTCAACGCGGGTGAAGGTCGCGTGACGACGCGAGACGCTGATGTCGTCGAGGAAGATGTCGCAGTCCGGGTGCCGGCCGGCGAGCACCCGGTCCTTGTCGAGGAGGAAGCGCGAGCCGGCGTCGGGACCCCGCTGCACGAGCAGCATCGCGTTGCCTGCAGGCAGGTTCTCGACCGCGAACACGTCGTCCGCGCTCATCTCCTCCGTATCGGCGTCGATCACGGGAATGAGGTTGGTCTCGTCGATGCCGTCGGGCGTGGTCAACGCGATCAACTCCGTCTCAGATCCGGCTTGAGGATCGGCTCAAGTGGGGGTTCAAGGTTCGCTACCAACCTAACACCCGGGACCTGCTCCGGTCAGCCGCTCACCACAGCCGCGTACGCCTCGGCGTCGAGCAGCCCCTCGGTGGGGTTCTCCTCGCTGACCTTGACCTTGATGAGCCAGCCCTCGCCGTACGGATCGGAGTTGATGACCTCCGGCGTGCCCTCGAGCGCGTCGTTGCGCGCGATCACCTCGCCGGAGACCGGCACGAAGACGTCGGAGACGGACTTGGTCGACTCCAGCTCGCCGACCACCGAGCCTGCGGTCACCGCCTCGCCCTCGGCCGGCAGATCCACGTAGACGATGTCGCCGAGCTGGTCCTGGGCGTAGTCGGTGATGCCGATGATCGCGACGTCGCCGTCGATGCGCACCCACTCGTGCTCTTCGCTGTAGAACAGGTCCTCTGGGATCACGGTCGTCCTCCGTCGGGTCGGTCAGTCCTCGCTCGCGGGTCGAGCGTACTGGTGCTCGGGTGCATCGGCCACGGCGGTGACCTGGATCTGGCGACGCTTCTCGATCTCGACGGTCCCTCCGCGGCTCTCGACCCGGTCGGCCAGTCCGCCCCGGAAGGTCACGGCGTCGGCCAGGGTGTCGGGGTCGCCGATGACCTCCATGACGTACGGCGGCTTGAGCACGCGGCCGCTGACCCGCACCCCGGCGTCGTCGTCGAGGAACCACGTGCTCGCCACGACGCGTGCCACGCCGTTGATGGCGATCACCTCGGCCCCGGCGTCGCGCATCTCCTGCACCGCGTCGAGGAGCACCGAGGCGGTCACCGCACCGGGAGGCGCGGTGATCGAGATCTCGATGCCGGGCCCCTCGGCCCCGACCGTGCCGGCCAGGATCGCCAGGGCGTTCGCCCGGCGGATCGCCGCCTCCCGCGCCTCGGCGGTGCTCTCGTTGGAGTCACGCAGGTCGTCGCGCGAGGCGCGCAGATCGTCGATCTGCTGCGTCAGGCGGGCGTTGGTCGCGTCGAGCGAGCGCAGCAGCTCGGCCAGCTCCGCACCGCGGACGCCGCTGAAGTCGTCGGCCTCCTCGGCCTGGCGCCACTGCACCGTGATCGCGAAGGCGAGCACGCCGACGAGCAGGGCGATCACCCACCCGGAGCGACCGTGCAGGCGCTCACGCATGGAAGATCGACCTCCGGATCGCGGCGGCGTTGGCGAAGATCCGGATGCCCAGCACGACGATGACCCCCGTCGAGAGCTGGGAGCCGACGCCGAGCTGGTCGCCGAGGAACACCATGACCGCCGCGATGGCCACGTTCGAGACGAACGAGATCACGAAGACGCGGTCGTCGAAGCGGCCCTCGATCAGGGCACGCGCGGCGCCGACGACGGCGTCGAGTGCGGCGATGATCGCGATGGGGACGTAGGGCTGCAGCCCGCTCGGGACCGTGGGCTGCAACAGCAGGCCGAGCGCGATGCCCGCGACCAGACCGATGACCGGGATCACGAGGTGCTCCTCCTCAGGGGTCGGGCCGAGACCCTCAAGCGAGCCTCGGGAGCGGCGGGCAGGTCGATCTGGTCCGATCCTCGCACGGACCAGGTGAGACCGTCGTCATCGGCGCGCGTGGCGAGGTAGCGACCCGAGGGCCCCTCCTCCCACTGGTGACGCAGGGTGTTGGTGTCACCGACGGCCTCGATGACGATCGGCTCGCCCACCGAGCGGTAGTTGACCGTGATCGCCTCCCCCGCCGACCGGATCGCGGACGTCGACGTCAGGCGGTGACCGTCGATCGCGACCGCCTCAGCGCCGGCCAGCCACAGCCCGTTGACCACGAGCTGGACGTCGGTGTCCGAGACACGTCCCTCCGGCCGCTCCCGGTCGTCGGCCGACTCGATCTCGATGACGACGCCCGGGCCGCGGACCGCGGTCGCCCCGGCGGCGACTCGCAGGGGCGAGACCCCCGGCCCCTGCACCACGGCCTCGGCCTGCAGATCGGCGATCTCCTCCTGGAGTCGCTCGACCGTCTCGCGCTTGCTCGCCACCAGGTCCTGCCGGACGCCGATGTTCTCGATGAGCGCCTCCCGCTCGGCCTCGGTGGCCGGGCGATCGTTGCGGGTCTGGACGAACGCGATGGTGAACAGCAGGGCGAACGAGGCCAGGACGACGCCGGTCAGCGTCCGTGCGCTCGGCCCCGGCGGCGTCTCGCGCTGGACGTAGTAGTCGTCGTCGAGCGCGGTCGCGGCCAGTCGGTCGAGGATCGACTCCGCGTCCCGCACGGAGGGCGACGGGCCGCCGGGATCGCTCATCGGACCCGCGGCGTCGTGGCCAGCAGCCGACGGACCTGGACGACGTACAGCAGCCCCGCCCACCAATAGAGCGCCACGCCCCAGATCGCGAACGCCCAGCCGAACACGCGGGCGAGACCGGCGAGCGAGCCGTCGCCGTCACCGAGCAGCAGCAGCGGGAACGCGTACAGCAGCCCGGCCGTCGCGGCCTTGCCCAGGAAGTGCACCGGCAGGGCGCTGAACCCGCGCGTGCGCAGGAACGGCACGAGCGAGAAGAGCAGCACGTCACGCAGCGGCAGGATGATCGCGAGCCAGACCGGGATGACGCCGCGCAGCCCCAGGCCGACGACCACCGCGAGGATGTACAGCCGGTCCGCGACGGGGTCGAGGATGGCGCCGAGACGGGTGGTCTGCCCGGTCGCCCGGGCGATCTTGCCGTCGAGGTAGTCCGTCACACCCGAGACGACCAGCACGCCGATCGCGAGCAGATCGGCCTCGGGCACCAGCACCAGCCACAGGAACACCGGCACCAGGAGGATACGCAGGGCGCTCAGCAGATTGGGGATCGTGAACAGCTCACGGCCGAGCGAGTCCTTCTGCGCACCGCTGGGCGCCGACGGCGCCGCGGCGGGCTCGGGCGTGGGAGCAGGAGTCGACGCGACCGGGGTCTCGTCCTCGCCCTCGTACCGGGCCACGCGCTT
>JAJUII010000071.1 GCA_029265505.1 Aeromicrobium choanae | reverse complement strand
GGCCGGACGCAGCTCGGCCTCGCCGCCGCGCTGGCGGACGAGGACCTGCTCCTCGGCGAACGAGCCGTCCTCGTTCAGCGGGGAGTTCGCCTGGGCGACGACGTAGCGATCCTCGTCGGTGGCGGTCAGGTAGTCGATCTGGTCGGTCACCTTCCCGTCGACGACGCGGCGGTACGGCGTCTCGACGAAGCCGAACGCGTTGATCCGCGCGTAGGAGGCCAGCGAGCCGATCAGACCGATGTTCGGGCCTTCCGGCGTCTCAATCGGGCACATGCGGCCGTAGTGCGACGGGTGGACGTCGCGGACCTCGTAGCCGGCGCGCTCACGCGACAGACCACCCGGGCCGAGGGCCGACAGACGACGCTTGTGCGTCAGGCCGGCCAGCGGGTTGTTCTGGTCCATGAACTGCGACAGCTGGCTGGTGCCGAAGAACTCCTTCAGCGCCGCGGTGATCGGACGGATGTTGATCAGGGTCTGCGGCGTGATCGCCTCGACGTCCTGGGTCGTCATCCGCTCGCGCACGACGCGCTCCATCCGGGCCAGGCCGGTGCGGAGCTGGTTCTGGATGAGCTCGCCGACGGTGCGCATGCGGCGGTTGCCGAAGTGGTCGATGTCGTCGGCCTCGACCGGGATCGTGCCGGCCGCGGTCTCGAGCTCGGTCTCTCCGGCGTGCAGCGCCACGACGTAGCGGATCGTGGCGACGATGTCGTCGAGCGTGAGGGTCTGCTGGTCGAACGCCTCGACGGTGCCGATCTTCTTGTTGATCTTGTGGCGGCCGACCTTGGCGGTGTCGTACCGCTTCGGGTTGAAGTAGTAGTTCTCCAGCAGGTTCTGGGCGGCCTCGACGCTCGGCGGCTCACCCGGACGCAACTTGCGGTAGATGTCCAGCAGCGAGCGGCGGGTGACCTCCGCGTCGACCATCTCGTTGGTGACCGCCTCGCCACGGGCCTTGCGCTCGAGGTCCTCGCGGACGGACTCGGCCCGGACGGTGTCCTTCTCCAGCGTCAGTCGCATCGACTCGTACTGGCCGAAGGTCTCGATGATCTGGTCCTCGGTGAAGCCGAGGGCCTTGAGCAGCATCGTGACCGACTGCTTGCGCTTGCGGTCGAGGCGGACGCCCACGGTGTCGCGCTTGTCGATCTCGAACTCGAGCCAGGCGCCGCGGGAGGGGATGACCCGCGCGGTGTAGACGTCCTTGTCGGAGGTCTTGTCCGGGGTGCGCTCGAAGTAGACGCCCGGCGAGCGAACGAGCTGCGAGACGACCACGCGCTCGGTGCCGTTGATGATGAAGGTGCCCTTGTCGGTCATGAGCGGGAAGTCGCCCATGAAGACCGTCTGGCTCTTGATCTCGCCGGTCTCGTTGTTCATGAACTCGGCGGTGACGAACAGCGGCGCGGCGTAGGTGACGTCGCGGTCCTTGCAGTCCTCGACGGAGTACTTCGGCGGCTCGAAGCGGTGGTCGCGGAACGACAGGCTCATCGTCTCGGAGAAGTCCTCGATCGGACTGATCTCCTCGAAGATCTCCTCCAGACCCGACTTGGTCGAGACGTCCGTGCGGCCGGCGGCGATCTCCGCTTCGACGCGCTCACGCCAGGCGTCGCTGCCGATCAGCCAGTCGAAGCTGTCGGTCTGCAGGGAGAGGAGCTCGGGAACCTCCAGGGGTTCGGCGATCTTCGCGAAGGAAATGCGCGAGGAGTGATTCGTGGGTGCGGCGGAACGCGAGGCGGCCAAGAGAAGTCCTTCCAAGGAACTCGCATGCGGTGAACGGCGGTTCTGTACTCTTCAGTTGTGGCGCGCGGCTGACCGCGCGACGCGCACGCTTCGGGAGCCCTGTCAAGGCCGGTGGAATGACGGACCGGCTGAAACGAGGGCATGACAAAGTGGGCGCGAAGATTCATCCTAACCCGAGCGACACACCGATTTCAACACCGGGTCTTGACATCGCCTCCGCGGTGAGGGACGATCGACGGTTTCGACCACGGCCCACGGCGAAAATCAGCGCCGTCTTTCCGGCCCCGAACATGGACGAAGGCGCTCGTCCTCCGCAGAGGACGAGCGCCTTCGGCACTCGGTGTCAGCCGATCGTCACTTGAGGGTGACGGTGGCGCCGGCGGCCTCGAGGGCCTCCTTGGCCTTGTCGGCGGTCTCCTTGTTGACCTTCTCCAGGATCGGCTTCGGAGCGCTCTCGACGAGGTCCTTGGCCTCCTTCAGGCCCAGGCTCGTGAGGGTGCGCACCTCCTTGATGACCTGGATCTTCTTGTCACCGGCGGCCTCGAGGACGACGTCGAACTCGTCCTGGTCGGCGCCACCGGCCTCGCCGGCGTCACCGGCGGCGGCCGGCGCACCCGCGGCGGCCACGGCGACCGGGGCGGCGGCGGTGACCTCGAAGGTCTCCTCGAACAGCTTCACGAACTCCGAGAGCTCGATCAGCGTCATCTCCTTGAAGGCATCCAACAGTTCGTCGGTGCTGAGCTTCGCCATGATTGGCGTCCTTTCTGCTGTGAGACCCCGAGGGGGTCCCGATGGTGATCGGGCGGTTCAGCCCTCGGTTGCGTCGGTCTCGACGTTCTCGGTGTCCGAGTCGGCCGCGGGGGCCTCCTCGGCAGGCGCCTCGGCGGTCTCGGCGGCGGGAGCACCCGCAGCGAGGACCGACGGGTCGGCCTCGGCCTTCGCCTGCAGCGCCGCGATGGTGCGGGCCGCCTGCGACAGCGGAGCGTTGAACAGCCCCGCGGCCTTGGCCAGGTTCGCCTTCAGGCCGCCGGCGAGCTTCGCGAGGAGGACCTCACGCGACTCGAGGTCGGCCAACTTCTTGATCTCGTCGGCGCTGAGCGTCTTCCCCTCCAGGAAGCCGCCCTTGACGACGAGAGACGGGTTCGCCTTCGCGAAGTCACGCAGACCCTTGGCTGCATCGACCGGGTCTCCGGTGATGAAGGCGATCGCGGTGGGGCCGGTCAGCAACGACTCGTCGAGCTCGATGCCGGCGTCCTTGGCCGCGATCTTGGTCAGCGTGTTCTTGGCGACGGCATAGCTCGCGGCATCGCCAAGCGCGCGCCGCAGTTCCTGCAGCTGCTTGACGTTGAGGCCGCGGTACTCGGTGAGCACCGCGCCGTTGGACTCGCGGAAGCTGTCCGCGAGCTCGGCGACGGCTGCTGCCTTGTCCGGGCGTGCCATGGGTCTCCTTCACTGTCGTGCGAAGACCGCCTGCACGAGAAAGCGCCCCGTGCCGCAGGCACAGGACGCTCGGATCGAACGCAGGGTCGAACCCTGGACTGTACCTGCGCGGGCCGCCCTGACGGGCACTTCGGGTGACTCGTGGGAGACACCACCAGCGGTCTTCGGCTCGACCAGTCTAGGCGGCCGTCCTGCGAAGCTCCAAATCGGGTCCCTCAGCGGGCGAAGGCCGACGCCCCGAGCTCGCTGAGGTCGATCAGCTCGGACGGCGCCGGAGCCTCCACCTCGACCGGTTCGCCCCACTTGCTGTAGGTGACCGTCATCGGGGTGTCGAACAGATCCATCTCGATCTTGCGGATGAGATCGTCGTCGCCGACCCACATCTGGTACTCGATCTGCTCGGGCAGCTGGGCCGCGTCGAGGTCGCCCTGCCGACCCTTGAGGACCTCCTCGGTCTTCAGCGCGAGCCTCAGGCGCGTGGTCGGCACGCCGTCGAGCTCGCCGCCGTCGCCGAGGTTCTCGAAGCTCACCAGGGCGTCGCGGAACATCTCGAGCTGCTCACCCGGATCCATCTGCTCGGTGAGCGATCCGTACTGCTCGGCGAACGGGTCGTCGGGATCGCTCGGATCGACCTTGATGAACTTTCCGTCGGTCATCTGCCCCATGCCCAGATACATCACGCCGTCGACGATGCGGGTGTCCATCTCCATGCCGTTGACGTCCATCCTCACGCGGGCCCGGACGTCCTCGGGCCGGTCGGCGAGCACGATCTCGCCCCGGACGGCCATCTCCATCCCCATGACGCTCTGATCCATCCGCACGTGGGCCGTCCCGGCTGCGAGCTGCGCGGCGCTGAGGCGGTCGACGAGGTCGTCCTCCGTCAGCTCCGCCGGCGCGGACGTCGGCTTCTCGACCGCCTCGTCGACGGCGGCGCCGGAGGTCGTGGTGTCCGGGGAGGCGTCGGAGCCGCAGGCGGCCACCAGCGCGAGCGCGGACGAGGCGAACAGGATCCCGAGCGTCTTCTTCACGCGCTTCACCCTAGCGGTCCCCACGGGGAGTCCGAGCACGAAAGGCGCATTCCTGCCTGCATCCGCGATACGACGAGGCCGCCTCCGGTCACTCGGAGACGGCCTCGTACGGGCTCGTGGCGGGATCAGTCGTCGCTGGAGGCGGCGAAGTCGCGCGTCACGGTCGGGTCGACGGGGATGCCCGGACCGTTGGTGGCCGAGATCGTCGCCTTCTTGATGTAGCGGCCCTTCGCACTGGCCGGCTTCAGACGCAGGATCTCCTCGATCGCGGCGCCGTAGTTCTCGGCGAGCTGCTCAGCGGTGAACGACGCCTTGCCGATCACGAAGTGGAGGTTCGCGTGCCGGTCGACGCGGAACTCGATCTTGCCGCCCTTGATGTCACCGACGGCCTTGGCGACGTCGGTGGTGACGGTGCCGGTCTTGGGGTTCGGCATGAGGTTGCGCGGACCCAGGACACGGCCGAGGCGACCGACCTTGCCCATCATGTCGGGCGTCGCGACGACGGCGTCGAAGTCGAGCCATCCGTCGTTGATCTTCTCGACGAGGTCGTCGTCACCGACGAAGTCGGCGCCGGCCTCACGAGCGGCTTCGGCGTTGGCGCCGGTGGCGAAGACCAGGACCCGGGAGGTCTTGCCGGTCCCGTGCGGCAGGTTGACGGTGCCGCGCACCATCTGATCGGCCTTGCGGGGATCGACGCCCAGACGCACGACGGCGTCGATGGTCGAGTCGTACTTCTTCGACGACGACTCCTTGGCCAGAGTCGTGGCCTGCAACGGCGTGTAGAGCTTGTCGCGGTCGATCTTCTCGGCGACGGCGCGGTACGCCTTGCTGTGCTGTGGCATGACTGGTGTCTCTTTTCTGTTGCTACCAGGTGTGGTCGCGGGCCCAGCTGGCCCTCCCACGGGGATGGTGACGGTCGCCGTGGCGACCGTCGGGGATCACTTCTCGACGGTGACGCCCATGGAGCGGGCGGTCCCCTCGACGATCTTCACGGCGCCTTCGATGTCGTTGGCGTTGAGGTCGGGCAGCTTGGTCTGGGCGATCTCGCGAACCTGATCGGCGGTGATCTTGCCGACCTTGTCCTTGTGCGGGACGCCCGAGCCCTTCTGCAGACCGGCGGCCTTCTTGATCAGCTCGGCGGCCGGCGGGGTCTTCGTGATGAAGTCGAACGTGCGGTCCTCGTAGATGGTGATCTCGACGGGGACGACGTTGCCGCGCATGGACTCGGTCTGGGCGTTGTAGGCCTTGCAGAAGTCCATGATGTTGACGCCGTGCGGGCCGAGCGCGGTGCCGACGGGCGGCGCCGGGTTGGCCTGTCCGGCCTGCAGCTGCACCTTGACGACAGCCGCGACCTTCTTCTTGGGAGGCATTTCGGGTCCTTCTTACTGGTGGTGTTCGTTCCGGGTCCGGTCCGCCGGTCAGGCGGTGGACCGCATCTTCGATCGCGGGGCGATCAAACCTTCTGGATGTAGTCGAACGGCAGCTCGACCGAGGTCTCGCGCCCGAAGATCTCGACGAGGCCCTTGACCTTCTGGCCCTCGACGTTGATCTCGGTGATCGTGGCGTGCAACGTCGCGAACGGACCGTCGATGACGAGCACCGAGTCGCCGGGCGCGAAGTCACTGAACTCGATCTTGGGGGCAGCCGCCTGCTGGGGCTCGTCCGAGGCCGTGGCCTCGGCGGCGACCTCGGCCTCGATCGCGGGGGCGAGCATCTTCTCGACCTCGTCGAGGCTCAGCGGCACCGGCTGGTGGGCGTTGCCGACGAAGCCGGTGACCGACGGCGTGTGGCGCACGACGCCCCACGAGTCGTCGGTCAGGTCCATACGCACCAGGACGTAGCCGGGCAGGACGGTGCGGCGCACCATCTTGCGCTGGCCGTTCTTGATCTCGGCGACCTCCTCGGTCGGCACGACGATCTCGTGGATGTAGTCCTCGGCGTTGAGGGCGACGCGACGGTTCTCCAGGTTCTGCTGGACGCGCTTCTCCATCCCGGCGTACGTGTGGATGACGTACCACTCGCCAGGCTGGCTGCGCAGGCGGTCGCGGAACTCCTGCAGCGGGTCGACGGACTCGTCGGTCTCGTCACCCTCGGCCTCGACCTGGTCCTCGGTTTCGGCGGGGGCGTCCTCGGAGTCGGCGGACGACGACTCGTCCGCGGACGCGGCGGGAGCCTCGTCGGCGGCGGGACGTTCCTCGACGGACGCCTCGTCGGCGGACGTCTCGTCCACGGTGGCGTCGGTCTCGTCGAATGCGGAGGTCACGAAGATTCAATCCTTGGGGTTTAGGAGAAGATGCGGAAGGCCGCCTCGCCGAACGCGTAGTCGAGTCCGGAGATGAGCGCCATCATGATCAGCACGAAGACGAGCACGACGAAGAAGTAGTTCACGACCTGCGACCGGGTGGGCCAGACCACCTTGCGCAGCTCGGCGACCACCTGGCGGTAGAACGTGAGCGGCGAAGTGCGCTGGGTGCGCGTCCCCGCCCGTTCGTGATTGTCGCTCACGGTGCTCCTTCGTCGTACCTCGTCGATCCGCCGGGCGGATCGACCTTGCAGGGCACGAGGGACTTGAACCCCCAACCTTCGGTTTTGGAGACCGATGCGCTGCCAGTTGCGCCAGTGCCCTCCGCCCGTTTCCGGGCATGGCGAAACAGGGTGAGTTTCGCCGGTTTCGTCAAGTGTACGCGTCGATCCCCCGATTGCGAAACCGGGAGTCACCGATCGGCTCCTCGGGACGACTCGGGGGCAGACGTGACACGATGGCCGCGTGCGCCCGCTGACGACTCTGCCCAAGGCGCATCTGCACCTGCACTTCACCGGTTCGATGCGTCACTCGACCCTGCTGGAGCTGGCCGAGCGCGAGGGGATCCACCTGCCCTCGGCGCTCGTCGACCAGTGGCCCCCACGGCTGTCGGCGGCCGACGAGAAGGGCTGGTTCCGGTTCCAACGGCTCTACGACGTCGCGCGCTCCGTGCTGCGCACGCCCGACGACGTCCGACGCCTGGTCCGCGAGGCGGCCGAGGACGACGTCGCCGACGGGGCCGTGTGGACCGAGATCCAGGTCGACCCGTCGGGCTACGCCGGACTGTTCGGCGGGATCACCGCCTTCACCGAGCTCGTCATCGACGCGGTTCGGGAGGCGTCCCGGACGACCGGTCTGCAGATGAGCGTCATCATCGCCGCGAACCGCACGCGGCATCCGCTCGACGCCCGCACCCTGGCGCGACTGGCGGCCCAGTACGCCGGTCGGGGCGTCCACGGCTTCGGCCTGTCGAACGACGAGCGACGCGGCGACACCGCCGCCTTCGCGCCGGCGTTCGCGATCGCCGCCCGCGCCGGACTCATCGCCACCCCGCACGGTGGCGAGCTGCGCGGGCCGGACCACGTCCGCCAGTGCCTGGAGCACCTGTCCCCCCGACGCCTGGGCCACGGCATCCGCGCCACCGAGGACCCCCGCCTCCTCGAGGCCATCGCCGAGTCCGGCATCGCCCTGGAGGTGTGCCCGGCGTCGAACGTCGCGCTCGGCGTCTACGGGACGATCGATGAGGTCCCGGTGCGCGAGGTGATGGCCGCGGGCATCGACGTGGCTCTCGGCGCCGACGATCCCCTGCTGTTCGGCACCCGGCTGGCCGGGCAGTACGCGCTCCTGCGCGCCGCCCAGGGCTTCACCGACGCCGAGCTCGCCGAGCTGGCCCGCCGATCGCTGCGCGCCTCCCACGCACCCGACGAGCTGCGCGCCCGCGCGCTGCGGGATGTCGACGCCTGGCTGGCGGCCGAAGATGACACGATGGACGCATGAGCGAGAACCAGCCGCCGTCGTATCCCGGTGACCCCTCGGGCGAACAGCCCGGCGCGGGCGGTCCGACCCCGGGTCCGTCCGGGCAGCAGTACCCCGGCCCGCAGTACGGGGCACCGCAGTACGGCGGGCAGCAGTACGCCGGCCAGCCCTACGGTGCCGCGCCCGGTGGCGGGTGGGCTCCGCGCCCCAAGCACCCGCAGGCGGTGACCGTGCTCGTGCTCGGGATCCTCGGCCTGGTGGTGTGCCAGGTGCTCTCGCCCTTCGCCTGGGTGATGGGAAACCGCGCCGTCCGTGAGATCGACGCCAACCCCGGCGTCTACGACGGCCGCGGAGAGGCGCAGGCCGGCCGCATCCTGGGCATCGTCGGCACCGTCCTGCTCGGAGTCGTGATCGCCTTCTTCGCCTTCTTCATCGTCCTGATGATCATCGGCATCGGCTCGGCGAGCACCTCCGGCGAGGCCTTCCCGGCCGCGCTCGGCTGAGCCTCAGAGCCGCGCGCCGACGATCACCGGCTCGTTGACCAGGCGCACACCGAACCTGCCGTCGACCCCGTCACGCACCTCACGGGCGAGGTCGAGCAATTCGGCGGTCGTACCGTTCCCGCGGTTCGTCAGGGCGAGCACGTGCTTGGTCGACAGCCCCACGCCTCCGCGGCGGTACCCCTTGGCGAAGCCGGCGTGGCTGATGAGCCACGCCGCGCTGGTCTTGACCCGGCCGTCCGGCTGCGGGAACCGCGGCGCCTCGGCGGGCAGCCGGCGGGCCTCGGCGGCGGACAGCACCGGGTTGGTGAAGAACGACCCGGCGCTCCATGTGTCGTAGTCCTGCGGATCGAGGACCATGCCCTTGCCCCGCCGCAAGGCGAGCACCGTCTCACGGACGGCCCCCAGCGGCGCTCGCTCGCCCACGTCGACACCGAGGCGCGCCGCCAACTCCGCGTAGCGGACGGGCTCGCCGACCCCCGCAGCGAAGCGCAGCTGGAACGTCACGGTGAGCACGACGTAGCGGTCCGGCTCGTCCTTGAGACGACTGTGACGATAGCCGAAGGCGAGGTCGTCGAACATCAGCGTGCGCACGCGCTCCTCGCGCCGGTCCCAGGTGCGCGCGCTGACGATCGTGTCGGCGACCTCCTGGCCGTAGGCGCCGACGTTCTGGATCACGGTGGCACCGACCGAGCCGGGGATTCCGGCCAGTGCCTCGACGCCGGCCCAGTCGTGGTCGACGGCGTGCCGGACGAAGTCGTCCCAGCTCTCGCCCGCCGCGACCGTGACGGTGGCCCCACTGCAGGCGTCGGCCGACACCTCGACGC
Source organism: Aeromicrobium choanae (assembly GCA_029265505.1). Lineage (GTDB taxonomy): Bacteria > Actinomycetota > Actinomycetes > Propionibacteriales > Nocardioidaceae > Aeromicrobium > Aeromicrobium choanae_A. The sequence continues at coordinate 2,036 of JAJUII010000071.1, read as the reverse complement.
CGCGGGTGCGCACGAGCACGACGGTGCCGGCGAAGCCGGAGTCGGCGACCACGAGGTTGCTGCCGCCGCCGACCAGGAGCACCGGCCTGCCGGCCCGGTCCGCCTCGCGCACGGCGTCGATCAGGGACGCTTCGTCGACGGCTTCGATGACCTGCTCGGCCGGGCCGCCGAGCCGCAACGTGGTGACCTCCGACAGCAGCATGGGCGTGACGCTAGCAGGATGAGCCGGCTCACTCGCGGGGCGAACGTCGACGACCCCCGCGCCGGTGTCGGCACGGGGGTCGTCGAGCGGAAGTTCGGGGTTCAGCGCGTCTCGCGGTGCGCCCGGTGGGAGTTGCAGCGCGGGCAGAACTTGTTCACCTCGAGCCGGTCGGGCGTGTTGCGACGGTTCTTCTTGGTGATGTAGTTGCGTTCCTTGCACTCGGTGCAGGCCAAGGTGATCTTGGGACGAACGTCGGAGCTCTTGCTGGCCACGGTGTGCCTCTTCTGGTCGCGCCCAGCGGGGACTGGGCTGTGTTGCTGTCTTGCCGGTAGCTGGGGCGGGACTCGAACCCGCGACCCCACGATTATGAGTCGTGTGCTCTGACCACCTGAGCTACCCAGCCGCGTAGCGACGGGTCGCCCCGCCTCTCAGAGCCCCTTTACGGAATCGAACCGTAGACCTTTTCCTTACCATGGAAACGCTCTGCCGACTGAGCTAAAGGGGCAAGCCGACAAGCAAAGATACCCGGTCAGGTGCCAGGTTCCCAAATCGGGGTCGGTGTCATCCGCCTCGCCCCTGCAATTGCAGGCTCAACGAGCGACGCGTGCGAGCCGTGCCGGCCACGCCGGCCCGCCGTACACGAACCCGGTGTAGCCCTGGACGAGGTCCGCTCCGGCCTCGATGCGCGCCCGCACGTCCTCCGGCGTGGTCACCCCGCCGACCCCGATCAGCGCCAGGCCGTCGCCGGCCCGGCGCCGGATGCGGCGCAGCACCTCGGTGGCCCGGTCGGCCAGGACCGGTCCGGACAGGCCGCCGGGCCCGGCCGCCTCGACGACGTCGCGCGGCGTGCGCAGGCTCTGCGGCCGCGCCACGGTCGTGTTCGTCGCGCTGATCCCGTCCAGGCCGAGCTCGAGGGCCAGGTCGGTGACCGCGTCGACGTCCTCGTCGGCCAGATCCGGGGCGATCTTGACGACCAGCGGCACCCGGCCGGTGTGCACGGAGTCGGCGACCGCCTTGACCGCGGTCAGGATCCGCTCGAGGGACTCCACCGCCTGGAGGTCGCGCAGCCCGGGCGTGTTGGGACTGGAGACGTTCACCACGAGGTAGTCCGCGTACGGACCGAGCAGCCGGGCGCTGTGGGCGTAGTCCTCGGCGGCTCGATCCGCGGCGACCACCTTGGTCTTGCCGATGTTCACCCCGATCACGGCGTCCCGACCGGCGCGGGTCCGGCGGAGTCGATGGAGTCGGGACGCGACGCGGGCCGCGCCGTCGTTGTTGAAGCCCATCCGATTGACGATCGCACGGTCGTCGACCAGTCGGACCAGCCGTGGACGGGGGTTGCCCGGCTGAGGGCGGGCGGTGACGGTGCCGATCTCGACGTGGCCGAAGCCGAGCGCGATCAAGGCGGTCACGCCGCGGGCGTTCTTGTCGAACCCGGCCGCCAGCCCGAACCGATGGGGGAAGCGCACGCCCATGACGGTGAGCGGCGCAGGATCGACGCGCACGATCCGCGAGGTCACCGGACGAGCCGCGCGGATCGCCGCGAACGCGCACTCGTGGGCGCGCTCGGGATCCATCCGGGCGAAGACGTTGTCGAAGAGCGCGTCGTAGGCCACGGGCTCACCCTAGGCCACCGTCGCCCGTGGCCGGTGCACGTGGCATCCCACGATATGATGGATTCATCAAGTCATAAGGAGTCGCGTGCCCACACCTCCTCTTCCGCTGCACGAGATCAAGGCCGATCTGTTCAAGGCCCTCGCGCACCCACTCCGCATCCGCATCCTCGAGCTGCTGAGCACCCATCCGGAGCGAGCAGTCTCCGAACTGCTGGCGG
>JAJUII010000139.1 GCA_029265505.1 Aeromicrobium choanae | reverse complement strand
GGACGAGGCGCTGCGCTCCATCGTGGGCACCTCGTCCGTCACCGCGTTGACACGTGCCGCAGAGGAGAACGGCTGAGGCAGACCCATGAGGACCCTCACCGCGCTTCTCACCCTCACGAGAGACACCGCCACGCTCTGGTGGCGCACGTACCCGCGCCTCCTCACGTGGTTTGCCCTCGGCTTCGGCGTGCACCACCTCGGCCAGCACGCGTCGGCGCTGGTGGGGAGCCGGTACCAGCTGGTCGCGACGATGCTGTTCGTGCTCGGTGTGCTGGGCTGGTTGGCCTGTCTGGTCATGATGATCCACGCGGTGAAGCCGGCGCTGTGGACGCCGCGGCACCTGCGGCCGGGCGCGGTGAGCGACGTCGTCCCGCAGCCCCTGTTCGCCGACGAGCGCGGCATCGACGTCCTCACCCTCGCGCTGGGCCCGTTCCTCGCCGTCTACTCGGTGTGGGGGCTCGTCGAGGAGGAGGTGTCGGCGCTGTTCTTCGCCAACCTCAGCCGCGAGGGCCTGGCCGAGCCCGACTCCTGGTCGATCAGCTTCGCCCCCGATCGGCTCGGCTACTACGTCACGCTCACCGCGGGCGCCTGGCTGCTCGGCAAGCTCGTCACCGTCCTGCGGGTGCGGCTGCGTGCCCGTGACGGCGTCGCGCTCGGCATGCGGGTGGTCTCCATCGCGGCCGACGGCACCGCCGTCTTCGGCCTGTTCGTCGCGCTCGGCATCGGCGCGGGCCAGCTCCGCGAGTGGTGGCAGGGCCGCATGATCTCCGTCTGGCTCGGGCAGACCTGGCGCGGCCTCGTCGACCGCCTGCCCAGCTGGCACCTGTGGTTCGACGCCACATTGCCGGAGGTGGTGCGCGACGCCGTCACCTGGTTCTGGGCCACCCTGCTCCCCGCGATCTCCGACCGTCTGCTGCTGCCGCTCATGTGGCTCGCGCTCGCCGCCACCGTGTTCGGGTGGCGGGAGTTTCGGGGCCGCGACGTCGTCGCCGGCACCCGCCTGGAGACCGCCGGCGCCCGGCTCGACCACGTCACCGGCCGGGTCGGCGTCGACGCCGGCGCGGTACCGACCCTCGTCGCGCTGGCCACCGACGACCTCCGCACCAAGTACCTGCCGGTCGCCAACGCGCTCCGACTCGTCTGGCGCGCCGGCCCGCGGTTCGTGGGTGTGTACCTGGTCGCGGCCACCGCGCTGTGGGCGGCCGAGCTCCTCGCCTCCGAGCTGCTGCTGCGCGTCATCGGCCCGCAGCCCGACGACGTCTTCTTCGCGATGGACCCGTTCCTCGAGCTGCTGCTCGGGGCGGTGTTCGTCACCGGCTCGATCGCGCTCTACGCGACAGCGTTCGACCGCGCCGTCGCCGCGGTCACCGACACCCCGTGGCGGCCCGGGCGGACGTCGACGGCGTCGCCCGCTCAGCGCGTCAGCCGCACCAGGCCGGCCTTGTAGCCCAGCGACAGGTCGACGTAGAGGGTGTCGACGGCGTCCGCGGGCACCTGGAACACGTACCCGACGGTGAGCGGCTCGCCCGGGCGGATCGGGTCGTCGCTCGGGCCGTCGCAGGAGTACACCTCTGTGCCGGCGACGTCGATGAGCAGCTCGTTGTCCCACCGTCGGCCCGCGGCGTCGTAGGCGGTGGGGTCGCAGTAGCGGGGCTCGCGCGGGCCGTCGATCTCGGTGGTGAGGAGGATGCGCACGAGCATCGCGCCGTCGAGCGCCTCGACCCACTCCTCCTCGGCGTCCGCCACGGCGGGGAGGCGCGGGGCGACGTCGAACGCGTCGAGGCGGTAGGAGGCGCCGTCGATCTCGACGCTCTCGCCCACGCCGAGGACGACGTCGGGCTGGGGGTTGCGAGCGCTCCAGTGCAGGCTGCCCTGCCAGGCCGCGACGCCGAGCGCGAAGGCGACGGCGGCGAGCAGGCCGACCAGCGAGCGGCGGGTCACGGCGTCACCGCCAGGCTCGGCTCGCCGAGCTCGATCGGCGTCGCGACGGGCGTGGTGTCCTCGGTGAGGTCGAGGTCGACGCGGACGGCGACGTCGTAGGTGATGAACGTGCCGGTGGGGGGCTCGAGCAGCAGGCGGGCGCCGTCGAGGCGGTCGGGCGGCACCTGGAACACGAAGGTGCCGGTGCCGGTGAAGCCGGGCGGCGTGAAGGGCGGGTGACCGAGGTTCGTCTCGGGGCGGGGTTCGTAGCGGTGCCCGGTGGTGGTCACGAGCCAGACGTCGCCGGAGAAGGACACCGCCTCGGTGAACGCGTCGGCGGCCACCTCGACGACGACGAACATCGCGTCCGTGACCAGCGGCTCGGAGTACTCGTCCTTCTGCACCTGGCGGCCCACCTGGACGTCGAGCACGCGCGCCGCGAACGTCGAGGAGGCGCCGGTCTCGCCGACGGCGACGTCGGCGTAACCCATCGGCACGCCCTCCTCCCGGTCGCCGACCCCGACGGCGATCGCGGCGACCACCGCGAGGCAGCCGGCGAGCGCCGACCAGTCCCGACGGCGGCTCACGGCTCCTCCCTGAGGTCGGTGAGCGGGAGGGTCACGACCGCTGCGACGTCGTCGAGGCGCCACTCCCGGAACAGTGGGCCTTGGGCGTCGACCTCGTCACGGACGACGACGGTCACGGTGTCGGGGACGGTCCCGATCGGCGGCTGCGCGTCGTCGTCGCCACGGGGCGGCCAGGTGCGGACGAGGAGGTAGGTGCGGGTGATGTCGGGGTCGAGCTGGGTGCTCCAGGCCCCGTTGCTCCCGAACCCCGGCTCGGGCTCGGGACCGCCCGGGACGACGAGGGTGACGAGACCCTCGGGGAGCGCGTAGGTCGACTCGCGATCGGTGAGGGTGACCGTGAGGTGCAGGCGGATGCGGGTGTCACCGGGCCCGAACGCGTCGGAGTCGATGAGCTCCGCCTCATCCACCGTGATCCGCCAGCGGGCGAGCGTGATCTCCTCACCGGGGTCCACGGCGGGGCCGGCGTACCCCTCGGCGTCGCGGAACCCGCCGGCGAGACCGACGGCGGCCACGAGGGACGCGACGGCTGCCAGGGGCACCAGCCACCGCCTCAGCAGCCCGGCCTGACGCACCCCCATGCCAGCACCGTACTCAGGCCGTGCCTGCCGCCGCTTGGGACGCGGTGGTGGGGCGTCGATCCGCGCGAGGACGTCGTCGCAGAAAGGTGAGACCCTAGGGTGTGGCGGATCAGGCAAGGGACGAGCGATGGCTGGGCGTCAACGACGCCGCCAGCGCCTGGGCGAGCGCCGCGCGGGAGGTGCTGACCGAGGTGGCCGGCAGCTACCTCGGGGTCATCACCTACTTCGATCTCGGCGACGAGATCCAGGCGCGCACGGGGCTGCGCTCGCGCGCGCTGTTCCACAACTGGATCGCCGGCGTCATCGGCAACGTGGTCGCCCAGTGTCGGGCCGAGGGGCTGCCGCCGCTGGGATCGCTCGTGGTGCACCGGATCGACGAGAAGCCCGCGCCGGACGAGAGCACGGTGCTCGACCGTCTCGCGTGCTACCGCCGTTACGCCGACGACGTCCCGGCCGAGGTCATCACGCTCGCCGACGACGCCGCCCGGGCCAAGGCGGCCGCGAGCGCGGCAGCGATCCGCGAGCGCGTCGCCAAGGCGAGCCGCACCACGCAGTCGCGACGTCCCATCAAGCGCGAGGACCTGCCTCCCAAGATCTGCCCGACCTGCTTCGTCGCGCTCCCGGCGTCAGGGGTGTGTGACGCCTGCGGGTAGGGGCCGTTCGCTAGCGAGGGCCGCGCGGCGCAACCTCTCCGCGGAGCTCGCGCGCTGGCGCCCAGGCGCAGCGACGACGTCGGCGGGGAGCCGCAGCAATGGGCTGCAGCCCCCTCTCAGTCGCCTGAGTCGTCAACGGCGAGAACGCTTCGCAGTGGTACCAGGGACCGCCAGCGGGCGTCGACGTGGTCGTAGTGCGCGAGGAACAGCTCCACGATGTCGCTGCCTGCCAGCAGACGCAGGTTCGGGTTGTGGCGCTCGATCATGGCGGCGTCGTTGGTGTACGAGCCGAGTGTCACGAAAAGCCCAAACTCGCCGTCGCCCCGCGCGCCGACGAGCCGCTGAACGTCAGGGCCACCGATCTTGTTGGTCGTGTGCTTGCACTGAACCTTGATGATCGGAGGTTCAGCACCGAAAGCGTCGCGGTGCGCGATGACGTCGACGCCGCCGTCGCCGGAGAATCGAGTCGTGCGTGCCTCGTAGCCCATGGCTCGCAGCAGGGCTGCGGTGAACTCCTCGAAGTCCTGGTCGCCGATCTGCCGGTGGAGGCGCTCGAGAACGACGTCGCGCGTGTGCTGCTCGATTCGACTGGCGCTGGGTTCGTCGGCGTCCTGCTCGGTGGGTTCGACGACCGCCTCGACCTCGCGTGTGAGGTCTTCGACCGGCTCGTCGCCAGCGGACAGGACGGCGAGGAACTCCTCGGCGCGCTTGCGGACGGCGAACACCGTGAGCATGGCACCGATCTCCCACAGGGCCGCTTGGCTGAAGATGCTGCGATCGAGCCCGACTCTCAGCCAGGACACGTCGCGCCGGTGCCGGTGCGTCGGTGCGGACGCGTCGTAACGGTAGTCACTGGTGATGCGACCGATGTTGATGGTGCGGTCGGGACGGTACGGAGCAACGACGATGTCACCAACCTGCATCTCGTCCCGGAACCGGATCAGGTTCCCTACCCAGATGGCCCGGGCCTGCGGCTTCCGGTCTGGATATATACGTGCCAGCTCCCACTTGAGGCCGTCTCGGTCGGCGGGCAGCTTCCGCAGATCACCGGTCTCGTCCCAGCCGATGCTGACGAAGCCGTAATCGACCAGCTCACTGGTCAGAGTGTCGTTGTGGATCCCCCACACGTTCGGCATGTCGGTATCGCTTTCCGCTCGTGCGCCGTCTCGCTCTTCCTCACCCGAACGTACCCGCCGACACCGTCAGTAGCCTGACCGGTCAGACGGTGCGTCCCGTGCAGTCGGAGTCGGCATCAGAGTGGTCTACCTCGCCCGCGGCAACCGCACCCTCGGGTTCTCCCACCGCTCTCGCTGCTCCACGACGTACACCTGAGCCGGGCGTCCGACCCCGGCCGTGAGCGCCACCTCGCCCTCGAGCGGCCGCAGCATCGGTTCCATCCTGCGACGGAACGTGTCGCGGAGGAGCGGCTCGCCGAGCACGGCCTCGTGCACCTCGCGCAGCTGCCCGAGCGTGAACGGCCCGCTGAGGAAGCCGCGAGGGTCGGGGAACTGCTCGTACTCCTCTCTGACTGCATCGAGCGCGGCCGAGAGGATCTCGCCGTGGTCGTACAGCAGATCGCGCTGGACACCGTCTCCCACCACGGGAACCGCCTGGAGCCGTGACCGGCCGGCGGCCTCCCAGGGCAGGCCGAGCACGAACGCTGCACTGATCGTCCACCCGCGCGGGTCGCGTCGAGGGTCGTCGAAGAGCCCCAGCCAGGTCGCCTGGTGAGGGTCGATGTCCAGACCGGCCTTCTCCTGGAGAACCTCGGCCACGCCGTTGAGGACCCTTCTCTTCGGGCGCAAGAACCGCCCTGGAAGGGCCAAGCCGCGACCGTCCGGCCCCGTCGCGAGCAACACCCAGAGAGCGCCGTCGGCAACGGTCAGCGGGACGAGGTCGGCCGCGACGTGCGGGCTCGGATAGCTGTCGAGAGAGTCCACGTTCCCATCTTGACAGGTTTGCGCACACCTGCGAATATCTTGTTAGCGCACTTCCGCGCAAACTGGGGAGGATGCACGATGGGGACTGTTGAGAGCAGTGGGCCGTGGCGGCTCACGAGGATGCTCGGGGGGCCGTTCGACGGGAAGACGTACCGCGACCGCTTCCCGCACGGCCTGCTGCCGACGGAGATCGGGCTGCCGTGCCCGACGGAGCCTTCGGGCCAGGCGACCTACCGTCGCAACCCCGCCGAGCCGCAGGACTCCGATGCCTCGTGGCGCTACCACTACGTGTCACCGTGGCTGGACGAGGCAGCGGCGCTCGAGGCCACTCCTCAGGGCACCCAGATCTCCGGTCTCGTCCGCATCGCCGAGCCCAAGCGGAACCGGCCCGAGGTGACGGCATGAGCCCGCTCTCCCCGGGCCAGCTGGACCGGGCCTGTGGCGTCCTCATCGCGTCGGCGGGCGGTGACGCTCTCGGCGCGGGCTACGAGTTCGCACACGTGCCGGCCGACCTCGAGCCGGCGATGATCGGGGGAGGTCTCGGCGGGTTCGGACCGGGGGAGTGGACCGACGACACCGCACAGGCCGTCGCGATCGCTCGCGTCGCCGCCCGAGGCGTCGATCTCCGCTTCGACGAGGGTCTCGACGGCGTGGCTCCGGGTTTGGCGGATTGGTTCGCCGACGGCCCCGCCGACATCGGTGTCCAGACGGCGACGGTGCTGCGATCCGCTGGACGGCACCCCTCCGGTGGTGCGATGACGGCCGTGGCCCGTGGGCTGCACGAGCGGACGGGCAGATCGGCGGGCAACGGTTCGCTCATGCGGACGGGGCCTGTAGCCCTGGCCTATCTCGACGACCCGGAAGCGCTCGTCGAGGCTGCCCTCGCGGTCAGTGCTCTGACGCACTACCAGGACGTGGCGACTGAAGCGTGTGCGCTGTGGTGCCTGATGATCAGGCACACCGTCCTCACCGGCGAGCTGCCCGAGTTCGACGACGTCGCGGCCTACGTGCCTCGACCCGACCACTGGCGTCGCATCCTGGCGGAGGCCGAGGCATCGCCTCCATCAGTGTTCGTCAACAATGGCTGGTCGGTCGGTG
>JAJUII010000126.1 GCA_029265505.1 Aeromicrobium choanae | reverse complement strand
GGCGCGGCCGCGGTCACCGCGCTGCGCGTGCCGGTGCCGGTGATCGGCGGGCTCGCGGCCCTCGTCGGCGGCGGTCTGGGCGCGGCGATCGGCTGGCTGCTCGTCAGCGTCGGGCTGGTGCCGGGGCTTCTCGTCGGCCTGGCGGCCGGCATCCTCACCGCGGCCCTGCACATCCTGTTCGGGCAGTTCCCGGCCTCGCACCGGATCCGGCCGGCGCTGGCCGCCGCGCTCCTGCTGGTATTGGTCTCCGGCGTGCCGGTGTATCTCGTCAGCCGCCTGCTCGGCGCGGGTGTACCGGTCGGCTGACCGCTAGCCTGGTGAGGTGCCTTTCGCTCTTCCCGACGATCTCGCCCCGGAGTGCTACCCGCTGGCCTGGCTGCTCGGCTCGTGGGAGGGCTTCGGCATGCTCGGCTACCCGGGCGTTCCCGAGGCCGCCTTCGTCCAGGACCTCGTGATCGATCACGACGGCGGCCCCTACCTGCGTGCGGTCAGCACGATCCATCTCGCGGACCAGCAGACCTCCGGGCCGGTCGAACGCGAGATGAGCGGCCGCGAGGGTGCCTCCCGGCTCACCCGTGGCCAGCACTGGACCACCGAGACGGCCTACTGGCGCCCGGTCCCCTCGGGTCAGGCCGCCGAGGGCAACGGGGCCACGCGCACCGCCGCCGGAGCGCCCGCACCGGAGCCGACGGACCTCGAGGTCGTCGTCGCCGACCCGTCCGGGCACCTGAGCGTCTACGTCGGCGCCGTCCGCGGCCCCCGGATCGAGCTCGCCACGGACGCCGTCGTCCGCACCGCCACCGCGGCCGAGGTCACCGGAGCCACCCGCATGTACGGCCTGGTCGAGCAGGACCTCATGTGGGCGATGGACCTGGCCGCGTTCGGCCACGAACTGCAGACCTACGCCTCCGGCCGCCTGAGCCGGAAGGAGTGACCATGTCCGAGACCGCAGCCACCCCAGCCGCCACCTATCGCAGCCCGCTGCTGGACCGTCGCGGGGCCGTCGAGGCCTCCGGTCCCGACGCCGGCGTCCCGCTGCACCACGGCGACCCGGTCCACGAGCAGCGTGCGCTGGCCCGCGGCGACGGCGTCGTGGACCTCAGTCACCTCGGCGTCGTCACCGTCACCGGGCCGGACCGCATCTCGTGGTTGAACACGCTCAGCTCCCAGCTGCTGCTTGGCCTCGAGCCCGGCGTGCCGACCGAACTGCTGCTGCTCGACGTACACGGCCACATCGAGCACGCCCCTGCCGTCCAGGACGACGGCGAGACCACCTGGCTCGTCACCGAGTCCGGCGACACCGAGGCCCTCGCGCAGTTCCTGGACTCCATGCGGTTCATGCTCCGGGTCGAGGTCGCCCGGCGCCCCGACGTGGCCGTCCTCGGTACCGCCGCGGGTGGCTGGACCCGCGTGGAGGCCGCCGCGGGCGACGCCCACGTCCTGACCTGGCTCGACCCCTGGCCCCGCACCGTGGCGGGCTCGACCGAGTACGGCCCGAAGGATGCCGAGCACCCCGGCGTCGAGATCCGTCGCGCCCTGACCCTTCTCCGCCGGGACGCGCTCACCGCCGTCGTCGAGTCGGCCCTGGCCGACGGCGCGCGGCTGGCCGGCACCTGGGCGTGGGAGGCGCAGCGGGTCGAGGCGTGGCGCCCGCGCCACGGCCGTGAGGTCGACGAGCGGGCCATCCCGCACGAGCTCGACTGGCTGCGCACCGGCGTCCACCTCGACAAGGGGTGCTACCGCGGCCAGGAGACCGTCGCGCGCGTGGTCACCCTCGGCCGCCCGCCGCGCCGGTTGGTCATGCTGCACCTCGACGGCTCCGAGCACGTCCTGCCGGAGGCCGGCGAGCAGGTGCGGCACGGTGAGCGCGTCGTCGGGCATCTGACCACGGTGGTCCGCCACGAGGAGCTCGGCCCCATCGCCCTGGCGCTGATCAAGCGCAACGTGGCGCCCGAGGCCGAACTGACCGCGGGCGGGATCGCCGCCGCGCAGGAGATCATCGTCAACCCGGAGGGGACCACCGACGTGCGTCCGGCCGAGCGTCCCGGCGCCGGGCTGCGACGTCGCCAGATCTGAGTCCGGTGTGAGGCGAGGGCAGTGAGGCGACCCGATCTGCGTCGCTGGCGGGTCCTGCTCGCCCTGCACACGCGTCTGGGCGGGCGCCGCGTCCGTGAAGGCTTCGTCCCGATCCTCACCGCGGCCGTTGCCGCCTCCGTCGCGTACTTCATCTCACGGCACCTGCTGGGCCACGAGGTGCCGATGTTCGCCCCGATCGCCGCCTGGGTCTGCCTCGGGTTCAGTCCTGACCGGCAACTGCGGCGCGTCGCCGAGATGGGCGCCGGCGTCACCCTCGGCGTCGGGCTGGGCGAGCTCCTGGTCTCCCTCCTCGGGGTCGGACCGGTGCAGATCTTCGTGGTGCTGGCTCTGGCCGCGCTGGTGGCCCGGTTCCTCGACCGCGGGCAGCTGTTCACCACGCAGGCCGGCGTCCAGTCGGTCGTCATCGTCGCCATGCCGCCCGCCATGATCACCGACGGCGCGATCGGCCGGTGGTCCGACGCCCTCATCGGCGCGGCGCTCGCGCTCCTCGTCGCAGCCGTCTTCCCCGGCGACATCACCCGCCGTCCACGGCGGCTCATCGGGGCCATGGTGGGGGAGCTCGCCGGCTCGCTCGGCACGCTCGCGCAGGCGTTGCGTCGCGGCGACGCCGACCTCGCCGAGGACGCCCTCGCCCAGCTGCGGGGCACGCAGAGCGCGCTGGACGCGCTCGACGCGGCGGTCCGCAGCGCCCAGGAGGTGGTGACCGTCAACCCCGCGTTGCGCAGCTCGCGCGGGACGGTCGCCGAACTGTCCCGGATCGCGACTCTGGTCGACCGTGCGGTCCGCAACGCTCGCGTCATCGCGCGCCGGTCCGTGGCCGCCGTCGCCGAAGGTGGTGCGAAGTCACCGGAGATCGCAGAAGAGGTGGACACCGTGGCGGTCGCCCTGCACGCCCTCGGTGGTGCACTCGCGGCCGGTGACCCGCCGCACCACGCGCGGGCGACGCTGGTACGGGTGGCGGCCTCCCTGGTCCCCGTCGCGCACGCGGGGGAGGGTTGGCGCAAGCAGACACTGGTCTCGCTGCTGCGCTCGCTCGTGGTGGACGCCCTGCAGATGACCGGCATGTCCAGCCGGGAGGCGATGAGCCAGATGCCGGAGGACTGAACGCGGTGGCGCCGACGTGCCCGTTAGGCTCGTGTTGTGCTCGGCCTCCTCCAGACGTACCTCTTCGTCGCGCTCGCCCTCGCCCTGTTCGCCGTCGAGGCGTGGGCGCTGATCGACCTGCTGCGGCGCCCGAGCGTGGCGTTCACGGCCGCCGGCAAGCGCACCAAGACGTTCTGGGGGCTGATCGTGGGCGCGGCCGCCGTCGTCGGGCTCATCGCCATCCCGCCGCCGCTGGGCCTCGGCCTGCTGGGCGGCGGCTTCCTCATGTTCGTCGCCGTCGTGCCCGCCGGGATCTATCTCGCCGACGTGCGGCCGGCGATCGAGCCCTACAGCCGCCGCCGGGGCCCGCGTGGCGGGAGCGGCGGCTGGTGAGGGCCGTCCTTCAGCGGGTCACCCGCGCCTCGGTCACGGTCGACGGCGAGGTGGTCGGTGCCATCGACCGGCCGGGCCTCGTTGCCCTGGTCGGCGTCACGCACGACGACGGCCCGGAGCAGGTGGCCACCATGGCCCGCAAGATCGCCGAGCTGCGCATTCTGCGGGGCGAGCGGTCCGCGGTCGAAGAGTCGGCGCCGGTGCTCGTGATCTCGCAGTTCACCCTGTACGGCGAGACTCGCAAGGGTCGGCGGCCCACCTGGCACAAAGCCGCGTCCGGGGCGGCGGCCGAACCCCTGGTCGACGCCGTCGCGACGGCGCTGCGGGAGAAGGGGCTCGAGGTCGCCACCGGGAGGTTCGGTGCGGACATGGCCGTCGACCTCGTGGGCGACGGCCCGGTCACGCTCGTCATCGACGTGTGAACCACCACGCCACCCACGCGACCGTCGCCCGCCGGCCCCGCTCCCGCCCGCCAACCCCCAACCCCGCGACTCGTCACTCGTGTGCCGACTCGTCATCGATGTGCCGACTCGTCGATCGTGTGCATCGCGAGGCGCCGGTCGGTGAGCCCCTCCACAGCGCGTGTGCACACAGGGCGCGGGTGAGGGCAGGATCGGCGCATGCGGATCGAAGCGGTCGTCGGAGACATCACACGCGAACGGGTCGACGCCATCGTCAATGCGGCGAACTCCTCCCTCATGGGCGGTGGGGGCGTCGACGGCGCCATCCACCGGGCCGCGGGGCCGGGCCTGCTCGAGGAGTGCATGGAGCTGCGCCGGACCGAGCTGCCCGACGGCCTCCCGGTCGGCCAGGCGGTCCCGACCGCCGGCCACGACCTGCCGGCGCGCTGGGTCATTCACACGGTCGGCCCGAACGCCCACCGCGGCGAGACCGACCCGGCTTTGCTGGCGTCCTGCTTCACGTCGTCGTTGGACGTCGCCGGTGACGTCGGCGCGGCCGAGGTCGCCCTCCCGGCGGTCAGTGCCGGCGTCTTCGGCTGGGCGATGGAGGACGTCGCCCGCATCGCGGTCGAGGCCGTGAAGAACTGGAAGCCGCAGCAGACCGGCACGCCGGTCGAGCTCGTGCGGTTCGTCGTCGTGGACGAGGCGGCCCTGGCGGCGTTCCGGCGGGAGATCTGACCTGGCAGCGCCCGACACGCTCAGGCCTCGTCGGGGCTGGGCCCGTCGAGACTCTCGATCGGTCGGCTCACGATCACTCGTCCGGCCGGAAGATCTCCTCGATGCGGCGGTCGAAGGTCGCAGCGATCCGGAACGCCAAGGGGAGCGAGGGGTCGAAGCGGCCGCGCTCGATGGAGATCACCGTCTGCCGCGAGACGCCGAGATGTTCCGCCAGGTGGGCCTGTGACCATCCGCGTTCGCTGCGCAGCGCGGCCAGATCGTTGTCCATCAGGACTCCCGGCGCGAGATCACGACGTAGCGCACGACGACATCGACCATGGCGAGCACCACGACGGCGGTCAGAGTGGCGAGGCCGCTGATCTCGACGCCGGTGACCGCAACGGCGGTCAGCGCGAGTCCGCAGGCGGTCAGCACATCCGTGAAGCCGCCGCTCAGGGCGCGGTCCAACCACTGCCGCTCGACGCTCTCCTCGGCGTGCGGCTCCGGAGTGACCGTGTGGCGGGAGACGAGTACAAGCCAGGACAGCGCCAGGAGCGGAGGGAACGTGAAGATGCCGAGGCCTACGCCCGTGAGGACCCCGTCCTGCTCACGCAGGAATGCGGCGAGTGCGCCGAGACCGCCCGCCAGCACCAGCGCCGAGGCGATGGCCATCGCGTAGGAGTGGAGTGGTGCTCGCCGCCGCGTGCCGTGCTGGTCGCTGTGGGCCGTCCTGTTCATCGTCGCGTCCTCGGTGTTAAGTGACTTTGACATCGACGAGCGAATCACCACGGGAACGCTAGTGTCAAGTGAGCTTGACTTCGCCGGCGCCATCGCCTCCGGTTCACGCCGGTGGCGAACACGGGCAGATCCCGCGGCCCGGCGCCGTTAGCCTTGATGAACGCCGCCCAGACCGGCTGCTGCCGCGGTAGCCGCCGGGCGGGAAGCCAGTGAGGAGTGCAGATGTTCGAACGATTTACCGACCGTGCCCGTCGCGTGGTCGTCCTCGCCCAGGAGGAGGCGAGGATGCTCAACCACAACTACATCGGCACCGAGCACATCCTCCTCGGCCTGATCCACGAGGGTGAGGGCGTCGCCGCCAAGGCGCTCGAGGCCCTCGACATCTCGCTCGAGGCTGTACGTGTCCAGGTGACCGAGATCATCGGCGAGGGACAGCAGTCCCCGTCGGGTCACATCCCCTTCACGCCGCGCGCCAAGAAGGTCCTCGAGCTGTCGCTGCGCGAGGCCCTGCAGCTCGGCCATAACTACATCGGGACCGAGCACATCCTCCTCGGGCTGATCCGGGAGGGCGAGGGCGTCGCCGCCCAGGTCCTGACCAAGCTCGGCGCAGACCTCAACCGTGTGCGCCAGCAGGTCATGCAGCTGCTGTCCGGCTACCAGGGCAAGGAACCCGCCACGTCCGGCGGCCCCGCCGAGGGGCAGCCGTCCGGGTCCGCCGTCCTGGACCAGTTCGGCCGCAACCTGACCCAGGCTGCCCGTGACGGCAAGCTCGACCCGGTCATCGGGCGAAAGCTCGAGGTCGAGCGTGTCATGCAGGTGCTGTCCCGGCGCACCAAGAACAACCCCGTCCTCATCGGTGAGCCCGGCGTCGGCAAGACCGCCGTCGTCGAGGGTCTCGCACAGGACATCGTGCGCGGTGATGTGCCCGAGACCCTCAAGGACAAGCAGCTCTACACCCTGGACCTCGGGTCGCTGGTCGCCGGCTCCCGCTACCGCGGTGACTTCGAGGAGCGCCTCAAGAAGGTCCTCAAGGAGATCCGCACCCGCGGCGACATCATCCTGTTCATCGACGAGATCCACACGCTCGTCGGCGCAGGAGCAGCCGAGGGAGCGATAGACGCCGCGAGCATCCTCAAGCCGATGCTGGCCCGTGGTGAGCTGCAGACCATCGGTGCCACCACGCTCGAGGAGTACCGCAAGCACATCGAGAAGGACGCTGCGCTGGAGCGCCGGTTCCAGCCCATCCAGGTGGCCGAGCCTTCGCTGCCGCACACCATCGAGATCCTCAAGGGTCTGCGTGACCGTTACGAGGCACACCACCGTGTCTCGATCAACGACGAGGCCCTCGTGGCAGCCGCGAACCTGGCCGACCGGTACATCTCCGACCGGTACCTGCCGGACAAGGCGATCGACCTCATCGACGAGGCGGGCGCGCGCCTGCGCATCCGCCGCATGACGGCTCCGCCGGAGCTGCGTGAACTCGACGACCAGATCGCCGAGGTCCGCCGCGAGAAGGAGTCGGCCATCGACGACCAGGACTTCGAGCGCGCCGCGCGTCTGCGTGACGACGAGAAGAACCTCGGCGAGCGCCGACTCGAGCGGGAGAAGGCCTGGAAGAGCGGTGACCTCGACGCCATCTCCGAGGTGGACGAGGAGCTGATCGCCGAGGTGCTGGCGATGTCCACCGGCATTCCGGTCTTCAAGCTCACCGAGGAGGAGTCCTCCAAGCTCCTGCACATGGAGGAGGAGCTGCACAAGCGGATCGTCGGCCAGGAGCAGGCCGTCAAGGCGCTGTCCCAGGCGATCCGGCGCACGCGCGCGGGCCTGAAGGACCCCAAGCGCCCCGGCGGCTCCTTCATCTTCGCCGGCCCCACCGGCGTCGGGAAGACCGAGCTCGCCAAGGCGCTCGCCGAGTTCCTGTTCGGGGACGAGGACGCGCTCATCCAGCTCGACATGTCGGAGTTCTCCGAGAAGCACACCGTCTCGCGGCTGTTCGGTTCGCCCCCGGGCTACGTCGGCTACGAGGAGGGTGGCCAGCTCACCGAGAAGGTGCGCCGCCGTCCGTTCTCCGTGGTGCTGTTCGACGAGGTGGAGAAGGCCCACCCGGACATCTTCAACTCGTTGCTGCAGAT
>JAJUII010000225.1 GCA_029265505.1 Aeromicrobium choanae | reverse complement strand
TCGCGCCGCTCGCGCGAGGTCGCCGATGTCGTCCTGCACGACCAGCGGGTGCGCAAGCTGTCCTTCAACGGCTCCACAGCGGAGGGCCGCAATCTGCTCAAGACCGCTGCCGACCAGGTGATCTCCACCTCGATGGAACTGGGCGGTAACGCCCCGCTCATCGTGTGTGAGGACGCCGACCTCGACGTCGCCGTCGAGGGCGCGATGCTGGCCAAGATGCGCAACGGCGGTGAGGCATGCACGGCCGCCAACCGGCTGTACGTGCACCGCTCGGTCGCCGAGGAGTTCTCCCGCCGGCTCGGCGAGGCGATGGCCGCCCTGCGGTTGGGTCCGGGCGTGGACGCCGAGACGGCGGTGGGACCGCTGGTCAACCAGGACGCAGTGGACAAGGTGGGCGAGCTCGTCGCCGACGCGGTGGGCCGCGGCGCCCGGGTCGTCACCGGGGGCAGTGCGCCCGAGGGGCCGGGCTTCTTCTACTCCCCGACCGTGCTCACTGACGTCGCTCCCGGGTCCCAGATCCTCGCCGAGGAGATCTTCGGACCGGTGGCGCCGGTGGTCACTTTCGACACCGACGAGGAAGCCATCGCGCTGGCCAACCAGACCGAGTACGGCCTGGTCTCCTACGTGTTCACCACCGACCTCGCCCGTGGCCTGCGGATCAGCGAGGCGCTGGAGTCGGGGATGGTGGGCCTCAACCGCGGCGTCGTCTCGGACGCCGCCGCACCGTTCGGCGGCGTCAAGCAGTCCGGGATCGGTCGCGAGGGCGGGCACGAGGGTCTGCTGGACTACACCGAGTCCAAGTACATCGCTGTGGACTGGTGACCGGCTCGCGTACCGGCACCCGCAAGAGTTGCTACGTGAGAAACTGATTCGCGCACCTGTGCGGATACTCGACAAGGGGAGATGTCGCTGTGACGGGGACGGTCGATAGACAGGGCCCGGTGACGCTTCGGGACGTAGCCCGGCGCGCCGGAGTCCATCCCGGAACCGCCTCACGCGCACTCAACCCCGCGACCCAACCCATGGTGAGCGAGTCGACGGTCCGTCGGGTCCAGCTCGCTGCCAAGGCGTTGAAGTACCGGCCCAACCCGATGGCACGCGGGCTGAAGACCAACCGCACGATGATGATCGGGATCGTCATCCCCGACCTCACCAACGCCCTGTTCCCCCCGATCATCCGGGGCGCGGAGTCGGTGCTGTCCGGCTCTGGGTACATCTCCCTCATCGCCGACACCGACAACGACCCTGAGCGGGAGCGGGAGAGCTTCGATGCGCTTCGCGCCCGACAGGTCGACGGGCTCATCGTCGCCTCCGCCCAGCGGGAGGACTGGGCGCTGCGGAGCGCCGACGCCGCCGACATGCCGGTGGTGCTCATCAACCGGCGGGACGACCAGGCGAACCTGCCCGTGGTGATGGGTGACGATGCCAGCGGGATCGAACAATCGGTGCGCCACCTCATCGAGCTCGGGCACCGCAGGATCGGACACCTCGCCGGTCCCAGCGAGTTGTCGACCGGTGTCGCGCGTACCAGGGCGTTCCGGCAGTGGATGTTCGAGCTGGGCGGCGACTCCGACCCCGACCTCATCGTCGAGACCGACACCTATTCCGTCGAGGAAGGCGCGCGGGCAGGGAAGATCCTTCTGGACACCGCCGCACCCACTGCAGTGATCGCCGGTAACGACCAGCTGGCGGTCGGCCTGCTCGACGTCGTCAAGGAGCGCGGGATGCGTTGCCCCGAGGACCTGAGCATCGTCGGCTACAACGACATGCCCTACATGGACAAGCTCTCCCCGCCGTTGACCACGGTGCGGGTCCCGCACGCCGAGGTGGGCGCCGAAGCCGCCCGTATCCTCCTCCGACGCCTCGAGGAGCCTGACCTCGACCCCAGCACGGTGGCCCTCCAGGTGCGGCTGCAGGTGCGCGGCTCGACGGCGTCGCCGCGGACGTCCTAAGTCCGACGTCAAAGCCGGTTCCCGCGGGCGTAACTGTCGGCGTCCCAGTCTGCGGAAGGAATCACCGCCCCGGGTAGCGGGCGTGCATCACGGTTGCCGTGATGGCGAGGCCGGCCATCACGGTGGTGCCGATGACGAAGTAGGTCATGAAGTCCTCGCGGTCGGCGTATCCGGCGCCGAACGCGGTGGATGCCGCGCTCCCGAGGAACAGCGAGGAGGCGAACAGGCTGACACTCGTGGCTCTCGCCCGCGGCGCCACCTCCGTGACCCATTTCTGCATCGTGGAGTGCATGAACGCCCACGCTCCCGCCAGGAGGATCGACCCGAGGAGCACCCCGACGAGTGCCTGGTCGACCACGAGGGCGACGTATGCGAACGTGCCCAAGACACCGCCGACGGCAATCAGCCGGGTGGCCGGCAGTGACGTGGACAGCACCTTGACGACTCGGGAGAAGACGATGATGCCGATCCCGTAGGCCGCGGTCACCAAGCCGGACCCGGCCGTGCTCATGCCTTCGAACTGCAGGCTTGTGGGCAGGTAGTTGAGCACGCCCAGCAGGACCATGCCCTCGAGGAACGCGAAGGTGAGCACCAGTAGTGCCCACCGGTTCCGAGCCACC
>JAJUII010000062.1 GCA_029265505.1 Aeromicrobium choanae | reverse complement strand
GTCCGCCGGCGCTTTCTGAGGGCGCTCTCAGCAAGCCCCGTCATAATGGGCAGGTTCGACCGCCCACCCATCCCACGAGCAAGGAGCGACGCCGGTGACCGACGCGAGCCGACCTCCTCGTCGCCCCGGCTCGCGTGCGCGCAATCGCAAGACGTTCCGCCAGCGGCACCCGTTCATCGTGTGGACGATCGTGCTGGCGATCCTCCTGCCGTTCGTGGGCGGCGCGGCCTACGCCTGGAACATCAAGCGCAAGCTGGACGACCTGGAGACGGTCAAGCTCACCACGAAGGGCGCCGAGCCCGATCCCGACGAGGGGCGAGCGCTGAACATCCTGCTGCTCGGCTCGGACAAGGGCGAGCCCCGCGAGGGTCAGCCGAAGAACACCACGATCGCCGAGGACGCCGCCTCCGGTGACTGGCCCGCGGGCAAGTACCGCAGCGACACGATGATGATCGTCCACATTCCGAAGAACCGGAAGCAGGTCTATCTCATCTCGATCCCGCGGGACTCCTACGTGCCGATCTACGACGCGGAGGGCGACACGACCCACTCGGAGAAGATCAACGCGGCGTTCAGCGTCGGCGGCCCGATGGCCGCCACGCACACCGTCGAGAACCTCACCGGCCTGTCGATCGACCACCTCGCGATCATCGACTGGGAGGGCTTCAAGGACCTGTCCACGGCGGTGGGCGGGGTCGAGGTCACCATCCCCCGGGCGTTCTACGATCCGAAGCAGAAGGTCCAGTGGGAGGCCGGCCGCCAAGTCCTCAAGGGCAACAAGGCCCTGCAGTACGTGCGCACCCGCTACGGACTGATCGGCGGCGACTTCGACCGGATCAAGCGGCAGCAGAACTTCATGCGCGCCCTGATGGGCAAGATGCTCGACTCCGGCGTCACGGCGAATCCCAAGAGGCTGAGCGACACGGTCGGCGCGCTGACCAAGAACCTCACCGTCGACGAGGGCTGGTCGGGCACCGCGATGGTGCGCCTCGCGCTGTCGCTGCGCGGCATCACCACCGAGGACGTCACGTTCATGACGGCCCCGGTCCAGGGCACCGACACCCACCCGACCTACGGGAGCATCGTCGTCCTGCAGCAGGACCGCATGACCGAGCTGTTCACGGCGGTGAAGAAGGACAAGGTCAAGGACTACCTGGAGAAGTATCCCGACGACGTCCTCCCGGACGCCGAAGAGGTCCGCTGAGGCGTCAGCGCCCGCGGCGACGCCACTCGATCGCCGGGCAGGTGTCCATCACCATCGGAACGCCCGCGGCGGTCGTGCGCGCGAACGCCTCCTCGTCGATGACGCCCAGCTGGAACCACACACCCTTCGCCCCGATGCGGACCGCCTCGTCGGCGAACGGTCCGGCGTACTCGGATCGGCGGAACACGTCGACCACGTCGACGGGGAAGGGCACGTCCGACAGCGTCGGATAGCCCTGCTCGCCGAGCACGACGGGGGCGTCCGGGTGGATCGGCACGATGCGCTTGCCCCGTTCCTGCAACAGCGTCGCGATCGAGTACGCGGTGCGGGAGGTGTCGGTCGACAGCCCGACGACGGCCCAGGTCTCGAGCTCGTCCAGCATGAGCGAGATCGCCTCGGGATCCTGCCAGTTCGTCGTCATGTCCCGACCCTAGCCCGAACTCCGTATCCTGAGGCGGTGACGACCGTCCTGACCTACGGCACCTTCGACCTGTTCCACATCGGGCACCTGCGCCTGCTGCAGCGACTCTCCGCGATGGGCGACCGCCTCATCGTCGGCGTCTCGACCGACGAGTTCAACGCGGGCAAGGGCAAGAGCACCGTCGTGCCGTACCGTGACCGGGCCGAGATCGTCGGCGCCATCAAGGGTGTCGACCTCGTCCTCCCGGAGGAGTCGTGGGAGCAGAAGCGGCGCGACATCGTCGAGCACGAGGTGGATCTGTTCGTCATGGGCGACGACTGGGCCGGCAAGTTCGACGACCTGTCCGACCTGTGCCGCGTCGAGTACCTGCCTCGCACCAAGGGCATCTCGACGACCGGGCTCAAGGAGATGCTGCGGGTGCTCGACCCCAAGCACATCGAGGAGATGCAAGAGGCGCTGGGCGTGGTCTCGCGACTGCTCGACCACTACCGCGAGCTCACCTGACCACCACGGCGGCACCCTCTTTGCGCCCTGGACACGACGAAGCCCCCGGCGATCTCGCCGGGGGCTGGTCGTGGTGCGTCAGATCGAGACGGCGACCTCGGCCACCGCGCCCTTGGCGGCGACGACTCGCGAGTCGACGACCTCGGCACGCGGGGCGAGGGTGCGCAGCGTCCAGTCGCCCGGCGCGGCGAAGAACCGGAACTGGCCTGTCGCGGAGGTGGGGACCTCGGCGGTGAACTCGCCGTTGCGATCGAGCAGGCGCACATAGGCGTTGCCGACCGGCTGACCCTCACGCAGCACGACACCTTGGATCACGGCCTGGTTGGTGACGTCGACGCCCTCCAGGCTCGGACCGCCCGTGATGGCTCCGCACATGTCAGGCCTCCCCCGGCTCGTCGCCGACGGCGACCGGCACGCCACGCAGCGAGCCGTACTCACTCCAGGAGCCGTCGTAGTTCTTCACGTTGCGGTAGCCGAGCAGCTCGCTGAGCACGAACCAGGTGTGCGAGCTGCGCTCACCGATGCGGCAGTAGGCGATGGTGTCCTTGTCCCGGTCCAGGCCCGCCTCCGTGTAGAGCTGCTCGAGCTCGGCGTCGCTCTTGAAGGTGCCGTCGTCGTTGGCGGCCTTGCTCCACGGGACGTTGCCCGCGGTCGGGATGTGGCCGCCGATCTGCGCGGCCTCCTGCGGCAGGTGCGCCGGGGCCAGCAGGCGGCCGGCGTACTCGTCGGGGCTGCGGACGTCGATGAGGTTCTTGACGCCGATCGCCTCGACGACCTCGTCGCGGTAGGCGCGGATGTCCTCGTTCGGCTCCTGGGCCCGGTAGGTGGCGGCGGGACGCTCGGGCACCTCGTCGGTCAGCTCACGGCTGTCGAGCTCCCACTTCTTGCGGCCGCCGTCGAGCAGGCGCAGGTTCTGGTGACCGTAGTACTTCAGGTACCAGTAGGCGTACGCGGCGAACCAGTTGTTGTTGCCGCCGTACAGCACGATCGTGTGGTCGTTCGAGACGCCCTTCTCGCTCAGCAGCTTCTCCAGGCGGTCCTTGCTGATGAAGTCGTGGCGGACGCCGTCCTGGAGGTCCTTCTTCCAGTCCAGCTTGATCGCGCCGGGGATGTGGCCCTTGTCGTAGGCCTCCACGTCCTCGTCGACCTCGATCAGGACGACGTTCGGATCGTCGAGGTGCTCCTCGACCCAGTCGGCGGAGACAAGTGTGGTGTCGCGGCTCATGGTGTTCCTTTTCTGGTGCGAAGTGGTGATGAGTGTGTGAGATTCAGGCGCCGACGCCGGCGCGGCCGGCGAGGCGACGGGTGGTCAGGTAGAGCTCGCAGCCCAGGCAGAACCCGGTGGCGGCGTTGAGCAGGGCGGCGGTGAGGGCCAGTCCGACCGCCACCAGGCCCGCCGTGGTGAGCCCGGCGGCCAGCGCGACCAGCCCGACGAGCGTGAGGGCCAGGCCCACCTGCTGGGCGAAGCGCGGCGGTCGGGCGTCCTCGGTGTGAGCCGGCTCGCCGAGCCGCGGCCGGACCACGGTGCGGAAGAGCCAGGCCCACGGTGACGCCGCGAGCGACACGAACGCGCCGACGGCGAAGACGAGGGTCTGCACGGCGAGCAGGACCTCGCGGATCGGCGACGGCGTGACCAGGACGAGGGCCAGGACGACGGCGGTGATCGCCGCCGCGAAACGCAGACCGCGCGGGTCGACGAGGCTGGGCTGAGGCATGAGGGGATCTCCCGGACAGGAGTGTGGGCTGACAGAGGACGGCGAGGTGTGTCAGCGGCGACGACACAGCGCCGAGCGCGTGCGGCAGTTGTCCACCGCGCGGCGTCGGGTCAGGTGTGTCGTGAACATGCCCACAGACTAGGCGGTCCCGCGGATCGACCCGCGCGGATTTCTCGAATCGTGAGATAAGCGTCCGCGTTTCGAGACGGTCAGCGAGAGACGGCCGCCTCCAGGGCGACCAGGACGTGGTCCCGGGTCGGCGTGCCCGAGGCCCGTTCCACCACCACACCCTCGGCGTCGAGCACCAGGACGGTCGGGGTCCGCAGGATGTCCAGGCGTCTGACCAGCTCCAGGCGCGACTCGGCGTCGATCTCGACGACGCTCACGCCCGGCACCAGGTCGCCCACCTGACGGAGCACCTGGCGGGTCGCCCGGCAGGGCGCGCAGAAGGCGCTCGAGAACTGGACGAGGGTGGCCCGGTCGCCGAGCGGAGCCCCCAGGTCCTCCGGGCCGAGGTGCTCCGCCGCGTCCTCGACCCCGGCGAACCGCCCGTTCTTCCAGCGCATCGCGAGCGCCGAGACGGCCGCCACGACGAGTGCCGTGCCCAGCACCATCACTCCGGTCATCGACACTCCTCCTCGCCCGGTCGAACCGTGTTTCCTCCAGATGAAGTATCGTGGACGACGCAATGAGGCTTCGATGAACGCACGTTCGTCGGGGCCTCGACGTGTTTGAGGAGGCCGGAAGCCGTGTCCCATCTGCTGCTGTTGACCAAGACCTCGCAGTCCTCCGTCGAGGTGCTGCCGGCACTGGCCCTGCTCCCTCACCACGTCCGGATCCTCCCCGCCGAGGCCAGCGCCCTGATCGACGCCCCGCCGTGCGACGCGGTGCTGGTCGACGGCCGCACCGACCTGGCCCAGGTGCGCAGCCTCACCCGGGTCATCCGCTCCACCGGCATCGAATGCCCGCTGCTGCTGATCCTCACCGAGGGTGGCCTCAGCGTCGCCGCCGCCGACTGGGGGATGGACGACGTCGTACTCACGACCTGCGGTCCGGCCGAGCTCGAGGCGCGACTGCGACTCGCGATCGGCCGGCTCGCCGAGGGCGGCGACGCCGGCGACGACGGCCACGTCATCAGCGCCAGCGGGCTGGTCGTCGACGACGTGACCTACACCGCCAAGGTCGAGGGCCGCTCGCTCGACCTGACGTTCAAGGAGTTCGAGCTGCTGAAGTTCCTGGCCCAGCATCCGGGCCGGGTCTTCACCCGCCAGCAGCTGCTGCAGGAGGTCTGGGGCTACGACTACTTCGGCGGCACCCGCACCGTCGACGTGCACGTCCGGCGCCTGCGCGCCAAGCTCGGCCCCGAGCACGAGACGCTCATCGGCACCGTGCGCAACGTCGGCTACCGCTTCGTGGCCAAGCGGGAGCCCACCGAGGACACCGAGACCCACGGTGACCGAGGCACTCAGCCCACGGTGGGGACCAAGGCCTCCAGGTAGGCGACCGTGTCCTGCCACCCGTCGACGGCGTGGCACGGCACTCCCAGCTCCAGGACCGGGCGGTCGTTGCCGCCCGGGTCGAGTCGGTCTCCGATGAACAGCATCTCGTCCAGCGCGATCCCGGTCGCCTCCGCCAGTCGCTGCATGCCGTAGGCCTTGTCGATGCCGCGGTGGGTGATGTCGACCGAGGTGGTGCCGCCGGACCGGACCTCCAGATCGGGCAGCCGCGCGCCCACCGCCTCGGCCAGGGCGGCCTTCTTCGACCCGTCCGGGTCCCAGGCGGCCTTCGCCTCGATCGGAGCCCGCTGGCCGAGCGCCGAGAAGGTGATCTGCGAGCCGCGGTCCTCGATGACGTCGCCCCAGGTCTGCGTCTGCCACAGCCCGAGCCGCTGTGCCTCCTCGCGCAGCGCCTGCGTCGCGCGATCGCGCTCGTCCGCCGTGAGCTCGTGAGCGTAGACCGTGACGATCTCGGTGCCGCGCACGCGGTAGTACTGCGTGCCGCACGTCGGTAGCAGGTGGAACCGCGCCAGGACCTCCTCCCCCGCCGGAGGGAGCTGCTCGACGACCTGGGTGCGGAACTGCTCCAGCTGCCCGCCGGAGATGATCGCGACCTCGACCCGCTCGGCGAGCCGCACCAGCAGCGCCCCGATCGGCTCGGGGATCGGGCACTTGGACGGGGCGAGGGTGTCGTCCAGGTCGAAGGCGACAAGACGGGGTCCGGACACGCGAGGGAGTCTACTGTTGAGTACATGCGCCGGCTCCACAACACGACCCAGGGCTACGACTGGGGCTCGACGAGCGACATCCCCCGCTTCCTGGGGAGGTCGGGATCGGGCGAGCCGGTCGCCGAGCTGTGGGTCGGCACCCACCCGCTCGGACCCTCCCAGGTCGAGACCGACGAGGGCCTGCGCCCGCTGTCGGAAGTGGCCGGGGAGATCCCCTTCATGCTGAAGATCCTCGCCGCCGAGCAGCCGCTGTCGATCCAGGTGCACCCCAACGCCGACGAGGCGCGCACCGGCTTCGAGCGCGAGGAGGCGGCCGGCATCCCGCTCGACGCCCCCGAGCGGATCTTCAAGGACCCGCACCACAAGCCCGAGATGGTGTACGCGCTGAGCACCTTCGACACCCTCGTCGGCTTCCGTCCCACGGCCGAGATCCTGCGCGTCTCCGCCCAGCTGGACTCGCCGACGATCAACGCCGCCTCCGCGACCCTGCGCGCCCGGCCCGGCTACAAGGGCATCGTCCGGGTGCTGGAGAACCTCCTGCTGGCGCCGCCGCCCGCCGAGGAGATCGCCCAGGTGGTCGTCCAGTGCAAGGCGCTCGTCCACGACGGCGTCGACATCAAACGGGCCTACTCGACCGCGGCGATGATCGCCCGACACCATCCGGCCGACGTCGGCATCGTGGTCTCGCTGATGCTCAATCGATTCACCCTCCAGCCCGGGGAGGCGATGTTCCTCGGCACCGGCGTGATCCATGCCCACCTGTCGGGCCTGTGCCTGGAGGCGATGGCGAACTCCGACAACGTGATGCGCGCCGGACTCACCCGCAAGCGTCTCGACCCCGACGGTCTCATCGAGTGCCTCGAAGCCGGCATGTCGCGCATCGCGCGCGTCGAGCCGGAGTTCCCCTCCTTCTCGACCGAGGTCTACAGTCCCGCGGTGGACGAGTTCGCACTCGCCGTCACCCAGGTCTCGCCGGCGGACCCGGACGGCGTCGCGCTCATCACCGCGGAGCACTCGTTCGTGATGTGCATCGGCGGCGCCGTGCAGGTCATCGACGAGCACGGCGAGAAGGTGCCGCTCAGCCGCGGCGAGTCGTTGTACACCACGACCGAGGACGGGTCGTTGACCGCGGTCGGCACCGGGGAGATCGCCCAGATCTACCTGCCCGGACCGCACACGCCCGACTCCCGGATGGAGGACCTGGTCGGCACGCGCCCCGGCCGCGCCCTGCAGTGAGCCGCCCGGGCCGGGCCAGCTCAGAGCAGGTCGGTGCGCTCGCGCTCGGCGAGGGCCGCGACGATCTCCTTGACCCGCTGCGACTGCGCGAGATCGGCGACCAGGACGGCGTCCGGGGTCTGGATCACCGCCACGTTCCGCAGACCCAGCACGGCGATCTGCACGCCGTCCTGGCCGCGGGCGACCCCGTCGGCGTCCACCCACAGCACATCGGGCGTCGAGCCCAGCGGGGCGAGGGCGGCGAAGTCGCCCAGGTCGTCCCAGGCGAAGGTCGCCGGGACGACGGCCATGCCCCCCTCGGCGGCGACGGGCTCGGCAACCGCGTGATCGATCGCGATCTTCTCCAAACCGTCCCAACGGCGCTCCAGCTCGGCGACGAAGCCCGCGGTGCCCCAGGTCGCGGCGATCGCGCGCACCCCCGCGGCGAGGGCCGGCCGGAACCGCGCCAGGGCGTCGAGCAGGACCGAGGCACGCGCCACGAACATCCCCGCGTTCCAGACGTGGTCGCCGGACTCGAGGTACGCCTGCGCGGTCTCGGCGTCGGGCTTCTCGACGAACTCGTGCACCGCCCGCGCGGAGGTGAAGCCGGCCAGCGCGGCCCCGCCGCGGATGTAGCCGAAGGCCGTCGACGGCTCGGTCGGGGTGACGCCGACCGTGACGACGTACCCGCGCTCGGCCACCGCGATCGCCTCGCGGACCGCGGCCACGAAGCGCTCCGGGTCCTCGATGCGGTGATCGGCGGCGAACGACCCGATGATCGCCTCCGGGTCCGAGCGCTCGATGATCGCGGCGGCCAGACCGATCGCCGGCATCGAGTCGCGCGGCGAGGGCTCGAGCAACAGGTTGACCAGCTCGGGCAGCTGGGCGGCGATCGCGCCCCCGTGCGCGGCACCGCAGACCACGTGGATGTTCCCCGCTCCGGTCAGCGGCAGCAGCCGGTCCCAGGTCTGCTGGATCAGGGTGCGGCCGGTGCCCTCCAGGTCGAGCAGGAACTTGGGGCGCGCCGCGCGCGACAGCGGCCACAGCCGGGTGCCGGCTCCCCCGGCCGGGATGATCGCGTGAAAGGTCGCCACGCCGGTCACTGTAGTGGCCAGCCATACTGGGTGGCGTGCCTCGCCTGACGTCCCACGAACTCATCGACCTCGTCCTCGATCCCGGATCGTGGGAGTCGTGGGACGAGCCCGTCGACCACGACTCGCGACCGGAGCCGTACCGCACCGAGCTGCTGGCCGCCGCCGAGCGCGCCGGGACGGACGAGTCCGTGATCACCGGACGCGCCCTCATGCGGGGGCGACCGGTCGCCGTGGTCGTGAACGAGTTCCGGTTCTTGGCCGGATCGATCGGCCAGGTCGCCGCGGAGCGGATCGTGCGCGCCGTGCGGCGGGCGACGGCCGAGGGCATCCCGGTGCTGGCCACGACCGCCTCGGGCGGCACCCGGATGCAGGAGGGCACCCCGGCGTTCGTGCGGATGATCGACATCTCGCGGGCGCTCATGGACCACAAGGCAGCGGGTCTGCCGTACCTGGTCTACCTGCGACATCCGACCACCGGCGGGGTGTTCGCGTCCTGGGGATCGCTCGGCCACATCACCATCGCCGAGCCCGGCGCGCTCATCGGCTTCCTCGGGCCGAAGGTCTACGAGCTGCTCAACGGCGCCCCATTTCCGCCGGGGATCCAGACCTCGGACAACCTCGCGAACCGCGGGATCATCGACGCGGTCGTCCTGCCCGAAGAGCTGCCGTCGATGGTCGACACCGCCCTGTCGATCCTCATCGACGGCCCTTCCGAGCCGACGCGGGAGCGCCGCCGCGCCGCCACCGAGCGGCGCCTGTCGACGTGGGAGGCCGTCCTGCTGACCCGCACCCCGGACCGGCCGGGCGTGCGCGAGGTGCTGCGCTGGGGCGCCGACGAGATCCTGCGCCTGCAGGGCACCGAGCGCGGGGAGCGCGACGCCGCGATGATCATCGCGATCGCCCGGATCGACGGCGAGCCGTGCGTGGTGATCGGTCAGGACCGCACGACCCAGAGCCGGATCAAGCCGATGGGGCCGGCGGCCCTGCGCGAGGCGCGTCGCGGGATGAAGCTCGCGAACGAGCTCGGACTGCCCCTGGTCTCGTTCATCGACACCCCCGGCGCCGAGCTGTCGCCGGAGGCCGAGCAGGGCGCCATCGCCGGTGAGATCGCTCGCTGCATCGCGGGGATGTCGACGATGCGGGTGCCGTCGGTGTCGGTGCTCCTGGGTCAGGGCTGCGGCGGCGGCGCCCTCGCCCTGCTGCCCGCGACGCGCGTGATCGCGGCGGAGAACTCCTGGCTGTCACCGCTGCCGCCGGAGGGCGCCTCGGCGATCGTCCACGGGGACGTCGACCACGCGGCCCAGCTGGCGGCCGACCAGCGGATCAGCGCCTTCGACCTGTACGAGTCCGGCGCGGTCCACCACTTGGTCGCCGAGCCCGAGCACGACACCCCCGAGGCCTTCGCCCGGGCGATGGCCGCCGAGGTCGGCCACCACCTGCGGGAGCTGCGGGCGGCGCGATGAGTCCCCTGGAGCTGGCCGAGGCCGCGCACGGCGTCGACGGGGTCGCCCCGTTCAACGAGGCGACCACGATCGCCCTGCGCGACGGCGCTCCGCTGCGGGTGAACCGTCACGACGACGTCCTGGCGGCGATCGCGGTCGGCGACGCCCCGGTCGAGCTCGTGGTCCATCCACGCCACCGGCGCCGGGGCCACGGTCGCGCCGTCGTCGACGAGCTCCTCGCGCAGGGGGAGACCCGCTTCTGGGCGCACGGCGACCTGCCGGCGGCACGGGCTCTGGCCCGGTCCGTCGGCCTGACCGCCGCGCGGACCCTGCTCGTGCTGGCCACGACCGACCGTGAGGTTCCCCTGGTCCGGGTCCCGGACGGTGTCACGATCCGCACGTTCACCGACTCCGACGCCGACGCGATCGTGGCCGTGAACGCGCGCGCCTTCGCGGATCACCCCGAGCAGGGGGCGATGGACCGCGCCGGCTTCGACCGGCGCCGGCGCGAGTCGTGGTTCGATCCCGACGGCCTGTTCGTCGCCGAGCGCGACGGCCGGGTGATCGGCTTCCACTGGACGAAGCTCGCCGACGGGGTGGGCGAGGTCTACGTCGTCGGGGTCGACCCCGAGGCCCACGGCTCGGGCCTGGGGACCGCGCTCACCGCGACCGGGCTGCACCACCTCTGGTCGCACGACCCGCAGCGGATCGAGCTCTACGTCGAGGGCGACAACGCCGCGGCGCTCGCGGTCTACCATCGCCTCGGGTTCGTCGAGACCGCCCGCGACGTGCTCTACGTGGCGCCGCGACCCCACCGTTGAGACCTCCCACGCTTCACCGACGTCGGCTGGGTCACCAGTCATCCCTCGCGTCACGCGTGTCACCCAATTCACACGATTTCCAGCATCTGCACCCGAATGGGCGCATCATGGAGAGGGAGAACGCGTCCCACACAGCACGGAGGAACGCCATGAGCACCGCGAGAGCCTTCCGGTTCGAGCAGCCGGATTCCGGTCCGAAGCTGGACGCGCCCCGCGGCGAGACCCCCGTCGCCGCGCCCGGCTTCCGCCGTGCGATGGTGCTGATGGTCGCCCTGTCGATCCCCCTGTGGGCGCTCATCATCGGCGCCGGCTACGCGCTGTACCGCGTCCTCGGCTGACGTTCGTTCACCCACGCTTCACCCACGCGTGTCATCGTGGGCCCATGGAGACCACGGACCTGTCCTCGAGCGACGCGCTGACGCCCTCGCCGGACGAGTTCGACGTCGACCCACCCTTCGACACGACCGCCGGACCGCTGCCCGACGATCGCTTCCTCGACCGCGAGCTGTCGTGGATCGCCTTCAACGGGCGCGTCCTCGAGCTCGCCGAGATCACTGCCCTGCCGCTGCTGGAGCGCACCCGGTTCCTGGCCATCTTCGCGAGCAACCTCGACGAGTTCTTCATGGTGCGGATCGCCGGGCTCAAGCGGCGGATCGCCGCCGGGGTCGCGGTGCCCTCGGCGAGCGGCCTGAACCCGCGCGACGTGCTCGCCTCGAGCCTGCACGCCAGCCGCGACCTCATGCGCCGCCAGTCGGACCTGTTGCACGACTCGATCATCCCGGCCCTCGCCGAGGAGGACATCCACCTGCTGCGATGGCCGGACCTCACGACCGAGGAGCGCGCACGACTCATCGACTTCTACCACCGTCGCATCTTCCCGGTGCTCACGCCGCTGGCCGTCGACCCGGCCCATCCGTTCCCCTACATCTCCGGCCTGTCCCTCAACATCGCGCTCGTCATGCGCAACCCGGTGTCCGGCAAGGACCACTTCGCCCGGGTGAAGGTGCCGCCGGTGATCGACCGCTGGCTGACCGCCTCGCCCGGGCGACACGTGGCCCTCGAGGACGTCATCGCCGCCAACCTCGACAGCCTGTTCCCCGGCATGCAGATCGTCGACCACCACACCTTCCGCGTCACCCGCAACGAGGACCTGGAGGTCGAGGAGGACGACGCGGAGAACCTGCTCAAGGCCCTGGAGAAGGAGCTGCTGCGTCGCCGGTTCGGGCCGCCGGTGCGACTCGAGGTCGAGGACGAGATGTCCGACGCGGTGCTCGACCTGCTGATCGACGAGCTGGGCGTCTCGGCCGATGAGGTGTTCCGACTGCGCGGACCGCTCGACCTGCGCAGTCTCCACGAGATCGCCGACCTCGACCGGACGGACCTGAAGTTCGCCCCGTTCGTCCCCGGCACCCACGAGCACCTGGCCGAGGTCGAGACCGCCAGCCCGGCGGACATGTTCAGCGCCCTGAGCACGCGGGACGTGCTCGTCCACCACCCGTACGACTCCTTCGCCACGAGCGTCCAACGGTTCATCGAGCAGGCCGCGGCCGATCCGCACGTGCTGGCGATCAAGCAGACGCTCTACCGCACCTCGGGCGACTCGCCGATCATCGACTCGCTCGTCGACGCCGCCCGCGCCGGCAAGCAGGTGC
>JAJUII010000001.1 GCA_029265505.1 Aeromicrobium choanae | reverse complement strand
GTTGTCCCGCAACGCCTGCTGGACGGCCTCCTTCTGCTCGTCGGTCGCCGCCCCGCCGACGCAGGTCGCCGCCGGGGAGTTCTTCGTGCACAGGTTCACCTGGAGCTGAAGCCGGTCACCGAAGTACTGCTCGGTGCGCTCGGCCTGGGCCTGGATCAGCAGCCCCAGCGACGCCAGCAGCAGGGACACCGACATCGTGACGATCAGCGAGATCGTCATGGAGGTGTTGCGGGTCAGGCTCGCCCGAAGTTCGTTGAGGATCGCTCGCATGGTCTCTGTTCTGGTCGCCGGATCAGTTCTCGTAGCCGTAGATGCCGCGCGCCTCGTCGCGCACGACGCGGCCCTCGTCGAGCTCGATGACCCGTTTGCGCATCTGGTCGACGATCGAGGAGTCGTGGGTCGCCATGATCACCGTGGTGTCGGTGCGGTTGATCCGATCCAAGAGCTTCATGATGCCCACGCTCGTGCTCGGGTCGAGGTTGCCGGTCGGCTCGTCGGCGATGAGGATCATCGGCCGGTTGACGTAGGCGCGGGCGATCGCGACCCGCTGCTGCTCGCCGCCGGAGAGCTCGTCGGGACGGCGGTGCCCCTTCCCGTCCAGACCGACGAGGTCCAGCGTCTCGGGGACGAGACGCTGGATCTCCTCGCGGGGCTTGCCGATCACCTCGAGGGCGTAGGCGACGTTCTCGAAGACGGTCTTGTTCGGCAACAGCCGGAAGTCCTGGAACACCGTGCCCAGCTGGCGGCGCAGCTTCGGCACCTTCCAGCTCGGCAGCTTGTTGATCTCCTTGCCGGCGACGAAGACATGCCCCGACGTGGGTCGGGTCTCACGCAGGATGAGTCGCAGGAAGGTCGACTTCCCCGACCCCGAGGCACCGACGAGGAACACGAACTCGCCCTTGTTGATCTCCAGGTCGAGACGGTCCAGCGCGGCGCGCTTCTGGCCCGGGTAGGTCTTGGTGACCTTGTCGAAACGAATCACCCGATCGAGTGTAGGTGCGAGTTCGCCCGAAACCACGCAGGCCGCAGCGCGTTCCCGATCACCCGAACAGCGCCTGTCCCACGTGCTCGCCCGGGGCGATGCCGCCGGGGATGGCGAACACCGCCGAGCCGATCGGGGTCGTCCACGCGTTGAGGGCGTCCAGCTCGGCCAGCCTCGCCTGCATCGGCAGGTACTGGTGCTCCAGATCGGCCTGGAACGCCGTGAAGACCAGGCCCGTGCCGTCGACGCCGTCGTAGTTGTAGGCGCGGCGGAAGATGCGCTGTGTCGGATCGTCGGTCCGGGCGCGCCGGACGTGGGCCGCGGGGCCGATGACGGTGAATCCCCGCTCGTCGACCGCGTCGAGGTCGACGTCGTCGGTCTCCGTTCCCCCGGTGAGCGGGGCCCCGTCGGACAGCCGCCTCCCGACCGAGAACTCCCGCGCGGTGCGGCCGACCTCGTCCCAGGTGTCCAGGTCCATCGCGATCCGACGGACGACCATGGTGGTGCCGCCGACGAGCCATTCCTCGGGACCGTCCCGCCACACGACCCGGTCGAACTCCTCGGTGCCGGGGACCGCGTTGGCGCTGCCGTCGATCTGACCGAAGAGGTTCCGCATCGTCGTCCCGGGACGGTGGGTGCCGGCCGCATGGCGGAACCCGTCCTGCCGCCAGCGCAGGGTGGCGAAGGCGCGCGCGTCCCGCACCATCATGCGCACCGCGTGGGCGACCGTCGTCGGGTCCTCGGCGGCCACCTGGACGAGCAGGTCTCCACCGTTCCAACGCTCCTCGAGCCGATCGATCGTCGGATAGGGCGGCAGCGGCCTGAGCCACGCGGGCACCGCCGTCGGCCCCGCGACGATCCGCACGAGACGCGGCCCGAACCCGAACGTGACCGTCAATCGTGCCGGCACCGCGGCCATCTCCGGCTCGATGTCGGCGAGGGGAGCACGTCCGGCGGTGAGGCGCTCGGCGTCGTCCGTGAGCAGGGTCAGCAGGCGGCCGACGGCCTCGGCGTCGACCCCGCGGACCAGGTCGAAGGCAAGCAGGCTCTGGTGGGCCTGGGCGTCCGTGGCGATGCCCGCCTGGTGCCGCCCGTGGAACGGGACGGTGTCCGTGCCGTGGGGGCGCGGTGCATCCGCGGGCGCGGCCGCCGATCCGAGCACCGCTCCCCCGACGGCGGCGGCACCGACGGCGGCGGCCCCGCCGAACAGGGCCCGACGCTTCATCAGTGGTCCTCGTGGTCCTCGTGGTCGTGCCCGTCGTGGCCGGCGTGGTCGTCGTAGTCCTCGGCACCACCGGCGAAGTCCTTCGCCGTGGCCGCCAGGTCGAACGTCGTCCCGTCCTCGAACTCGAGGGTCAGCGTGACCTCCTGGCCCGGCTCGATCGGCTCGGTCAGATCCATCAGCATGAGGTGGTTCCCACCGGGCTCGAGGATCAGCGACTCGCCGGCCGGGACGGTGAACGACTCGACCGGACGCATCGTGCCGTCGGCCGTCTCATGCAGCTCGGCGCTGTCGGTCAGGTCCGTCGCGACGCCGACGACCGTCGCGTCCGTGTCGGCGCTGTTGCTGATCACCGCGAAGACGGCGCTCATGTCCTCGTCGGTCGCCTTGACCCACACGTCCGCCGCGGCGATGCCGGCAGACTGGCCGGAGTCATCGCCGGCGCCATCACCACATCCCGACAGAACCAGCAGGGCGGCGAACAGCAGGGTGATGACTCGACTGAACATACCCGTAGGGTACGCCAGCGGTCCGATCACCCGACCCGCGACTCCCGCGTTTGCGCAGGTCAGAGCCAGGTGGGACCGCCACGCCGCGCCGCCTGGCGCGATCGCCGAGCGCAGCTCGGGAGGGTCTGGACACCCGACTCCGCCGCTGCCCTGGCGGCCCCGACTAGGGTGGCCGCATGCGGTCCGACCTGCGCGACGCGTCGATGCTGCTCGCCCGCGGCGACGCCCTCGACACCCTCGTCCGCGAGGCCGGGCGACTGCGCGACGAGGGCCTGCGCCGCGCCGGCCGCCCCGGCGTGATCACCTGGTCGCGCAAGGTGTTCGTCCCGGTGACGACCCTGTGCCGCGACCGCTGTCACTACTGCGCCTTCGTCGACACCCCCGCCAAGCTCGAGCGCAAGCGGATCGCCCCCTACCTCTCGGAGGACCAGGTCCTGGCGCTCGCCCGCCACGGCGCCGCCCTGGGCTGCAAGGAGGCCCTGCTGACCTTGGGCGACCGACCCGAGGACCGCTGGGGGGTGGCGCGAGCCTGGCTCGACGAGCACGGCTTCGCCTCGACCTTGGACTACGTCGGGCACCTGGCACGACGGATCACCGCCGAGACCGGGCTGCTCGCCCACCTCAACCCCGGCGTCATGTCGGCGGCCGAGCTGGAGCGCCTGCGCCCGACCGCACCCTCGATGGGGATGATGCTGGAGACCACCAGCCGACGCCTGTTCAGCGAGCCGGGTCAGGCGCACTTCGGGTCGCCCGACAAGGATCCGGCGGTCCGGCTGCAGGTCCTCGAGGACGCCGGACGCCTGCGGATCCCGTTCACCACCGGCCTGCTCGTCGGCATCGGCGAGACGGTCCGGGAGCGATTCGACACGATCCTCGCCCTGCGGGAACTGTGGGAGCGGCATGGTCACATCCAAGAGGTGATCGTGCAGAACTTCCGCGCCAAGCCCGCCACCGCGATGCAGGGCGAGGCCGACGCCGACCTGGACGAGTTCGTCGCGGCCGTCGCCACGACCCGGATCCTGCTCGGCCCGGACGCCCGCATCCAGGCGCCTCCGAACCTGGCCGACCCGGACGCCTTGGCCCGCCTGGTCGCCGCCGGCATCGACGACTGGGGCGGCGTCAGCCCGCTGACGGCCGACCACGTCAACCCCGAGCGTCCGTGGCCGCAGGTCGACGCGTTGCGCGACGCGACGCGACGCACAGGCCATGAGCTGCGCGAGCGCCTCACGGTCCATCCGCCGTACATCGCCGACCGGGACGTCTGGATCGACCCGGGCCTGCACGCCGCGGTCTTGGCCCACGCCGGACCGGACGGACTGGCGGCGCCGGCGACGACCGAGCGTGCGCCGGTGGCGACCGTCGCCGGCGACCCGATCACCCGGGCCGAGCACGACCCGACCGGGCTGACCGAGGACGACTACGTCCGCCTCATGACGTCCACCGGCCGTGAGCTCGACCGGCTCACCGGACTGGCCGACGAGTTGCGCCGCTCGGTCGTGGGTGCGACGGTCTCGCTCGTGCAGAATCGCAACCTGGGCTCCGACCGCGTCGCCGACCTGGCGATCGTCGCCGAGGTGGCGGCCGACGCGGCCGAGCTGGGAGCCACCGAGCTGTGCGTCCAGGGCGTCGCCGCCTCGCCGACGCCGGACGCGTACGAGCAGATCGCGCGGACGGTGCGACAGGCGGCGCCGCAGCTGCACCTGCACGCGTTCCGGCCCGCCGACGTCGTCGACGGCGCCCGACGCGCGGGCCGGTCGGTCGCCGACCAGTACGCCGCCCTCGTCGCCGCCGGCGTCGACACCGTCCCGGGCACCGGCGTGAAGATCCTCGACGAGGACCACCGGCGTGAACGGTTCCCCGACGACCTGCCGGTCGAGGCCTGGCTGGAGGCGATCCGGGCCGCCCACCGCTCGGGACTGCGGTCCACCTCCGTGATGTTCTACGGGCACGGGGAGACGCCGCGACAGCGCGTGCGCCACTTGCTGGCCCTACGATCGCTGCAGTCGCAGACCGGCGGCTTCACCGAGCTCGTCCCGATGGCGTTCCCCGGTGGCGACCACGACACGGACACGCATCGGGCCGTGCACGCGGTCGCACGGTTGATCCTGCACGGCAGCATCACCCACATCCAGGCCGCCTGGACCCGGATCGGCCTCGACGGCGCCGAGCTCGTCCTGCGATCCGGAGCCGACGACCTCGGCGGCACCCTGGTCGACGGACGGGTCCATCCCGAGGCGGGCGTGGAGCACGGGCACGAGCTCACCCCTGCCGACGCCGAGCGTCTCGCACGTCGTCTCGGCCGCCAGCTCCGCTGGCGCACCACGACCTACGGGGTCGTCTCGTGATGCGCGTGCGGGTGGCCGTGGTCGGCGCGGGGTTCGCGGGGATCGCGATGGCCCGGAGGCTGGACGCGGCCGGCGAGTCGTTCGTCGTGCTGGAGCGGCGACCCGGCATCGGTGGCACCTGGTACGACAACCGCTACCCGGGCGTGGCGTGCGACGTCCCGGCCCACCTGTATGGCTTCTCCGACATCCCACACCCGGGCTTCAGCCGGGTGTTCGCGCCGGGCGCGGAGATCCGGGAGTACCTCGAGGACGCCGCCGCCTCGGTGGCGGACCGGATCATGCTGTCCACCCGGCTCGAGGAGGCCGTCTGGGACGGCAGTCGGTGGAATCTGGCCACCTCGCGAGGCGACGTCGTCGCCGAGGTGCTCGTGCTCGCCGCGGGTCGACTCACCGAGCCGCGGTACCCCGAGGTCGACGGCGAGTTCGCCGGCCCGGTCGTCCACACCGCCCGCTGGGACGACGACCTCGACCTGGAGGGGGCGCGCGTCGCCGTGGTGGGCACCGGCGCCTCGGGCCTGCAGGTGATCCCCGAGATCGCGAGGGTCGCCGAGTCGGTCGTCGTCCTGCAGCGCAGCGCGCCGTACGTGCTCCCCAAGGGAGACCGCGCCTACGACGACGCCGAGATCTCGCTGTTCCGGAGCAGGCCGGAGCGACTGGACGCCCTGCGCGAGTCCCTCCGCCGCGAGACCGACGAGGTGTTCGACGAGCGGGCCGGCGACGCCCGCCTGGCAGCCCGCGACCGCGCCCTCGCCCACCTGGCGGAGCGGGTGCCGGACCCGGTGCTGCGCGCGGCGCTGACGCCGGACCACGAGTTCGGCTGCAAGCGCGTGCTGTTCAGCGACGACTACTACGACACCGTCCGACTGCCGCACGTGACGCTGGTCCCGCATGCGCTGACCGGCTACATGCCGGACGCGGTGGTCGCCGCCGACGGCTCGCAGCACGAGGTCGACGTCGTCATCGCCGCGACCGGGTTCCACACGACGCGACAGCCCTACGCCGAGCTCGTCACCGGCCGCGACGGCATCGGGCTGGACCAGTACTGGTCCCAGGGCATGCGCGCCTACGCCTCGACCGCCGTCCACGGCTTCCCGAACATGTTCGTCCTCGACGGACCGAACGCGACGCTCGCCCACAACTCGGCGGTGCTCATGATCGAGGCGCAGGCGGACTACGTCGCCTCCGCACTGCCCTGGCTCGAGCACGGGCCCTTGGAAGTGTCGATCGAGGCCGAGCAGGCCTATGTCGAGGAGCTGGACGCGCGCAGCGGCCCGTGGACCTCCGGCTGCCACAACTGGTACGTCGACGAGCGCTCCGGACGCCAGGTGCTGCTGTGGCCGGGGAAGGCCCAGGAGTTCCGCGAGCGCTTCGGGCACTTCGATCCCGGGCCGTTCGGGATCGACGTGACCGACAACGCGGAGTCCACGGGTGCCTGACGCGCGGCGGGACGCCTGGACGGTCGTGGTCCCGGTCAAGCCGCCCACCCTCGGCAAGTCCCGACTCACGGTGCCCGGCGTCGACCGCACCGCGCTGGCGCGGGCGATCGCGCTCGACACCATCGAGGCGGCCGCCGCCGTGGCGGACGTCGTCGTGATCAGCGCCGACACCTCGATCGACGTCCCCGGGGTCCGGGTCATGCCTGAGCCCGCACCCCGCGGCATCGCCGCGGCGCTCTCCACGGTGCTGCCCGGGCTGCCCGAGGAGCGCCGCGCGGTGCTGCTGGGCGATCTTCCGGGCTTGGAGTCCTCCGATCTGGACGAGGCCCTCACGCTCGCCGAGAGCGTGCGCCTGGGCGCCGTCCCCGACGACGAACGGGAGGGCACGACTCTGGTGACCGCCCGGGAGGGCGAGCTGCCGGCGGCGTTCGGGCCGAGCTCGTGGCGCCGCCACCTCGCGGCCGGGTTCGTCGAGCTCCCGGTGCGTCCGGAGTCCACGCTGCGCCGGGACGTCGACCGCCCCGAACACTTGGTCGGCCGGCTCGGACCTCGCACGCGCGCCGTCCTTCGGCGACGCCGGTGAGTACCGTGGACGGTATGCGACGGAGCGCGACGCTGCTGGTCGCGGCCACGCTCCTGGCGGGGTGCGGCCGCGCCGCCGACGACGAGCCCGCGTCCGGTCCACCGGCGACCGGCGATCCGGCCACCTCGATCGGGCCCGAGGACACCCTGCCGGTGCTGGGACTGTGGGTCAGCGCGCCCGACGCCGAGCTCGAACGCCGCTGGCTGCTGACGTTGTCCGACGACGACACCTACACGCTCACCGACGAGTGCAACGAGGTCCCGGGGCGCTGGGACCTCGCCGGCGGTCGCGTGATCCTGACTCCCGACGCCGACGGCGGCGTCGCGTGCACCCGGTGGTCGGCCGAGATCCCCGAGCTGGGACGCGAGTTCACCGTCGAGGCGGACGCTCTCGTGCCGTCCGACGGCGTCACCTTCGTCCGACCGGGCTGATCGGCGCCGCGCATCCGGTCCCTCGGCGGCGCTACCGTGGAGCCATGCGCTGGCCTGAGATCGAGGAGTTCCTGCTGAGCTTCCCCGACACCGTGGCCGCGATCTCCTGGGGCATGCCGGGTGTCAAGACCGGCGGTCGGCTCGTGGCCTGGTGGCGCGACAGGCAGGACTCCCCCGGCGCCCTCGCGTTCAAGGTGGACCCCGCCGAGCGCGAGGCGCTCCTGCGCGACCCGGACCTGCCGTACTTCACCAACGACCACCTGGAGAGGTTCGACTCCCCCGTCGTGCTGGTGCGTCCGGAGGAGGTCGACGACGACGAGCTGCGCGAGATGCTGACCGAGGCGTGGCTCGTGACGGCGAAGCCGCGCGTGCGGCGAGCCTGGCTCGAGCAGAGCGAGGGTGACCGGTGACTCACTACTTCGACGCCGCCCCCACCACGGGCGACGAACGGCGCACCGTGACGGTGGAGGTCTGGGGCCGTCGCCGCGAGTACCTGACCTCCGGTGGCGTGTTCTCCGCCGACGGACTGGACAAGGCGACCGCGGTCCTGCTGTCGGAGAGCACACCGCCGCCGCCCGGCGCGGTCGTGCTGGACCTCGGGTGCGGCTGGGGGCCGATCGCGTGCTCGCTGGCCGAA
Source organism: Aeromicrobium choanae (assembly GCA_029265505.1). Classification (GTDB taxonomy): domain Bacteria; phylum Actinomycetota; class Actinomycetes; order Propionibacteriales; family Nocardioidaceae; genus Aeromicrobium; species Aeromicrobium choanae_A. The sequence goes on along the minus strand of JAJUII010000001.1, from coordinate 40,197 downwards.
CAGGGCTGCACCGTCTGGGCGGTCGACGTCAACGAGCGGGCCCTCGAGCTCACCGCACTCAACGCCGGCGACCTCGACGTCCGTGCCGTGCCGGGGACGCAGGTGCCCCAGGACGTCGAGTTCGACGCGATCTGGTCCAACCCGCCGATCCGCATCGGCAAGCGGGCGCTGCACGATCTGCTGTCGGTCTGGTTGCCCCGCCTGCGTCCGGGCGGCGAGGCGCGACTGGTGGTCGGCAAGAACCTCGGCGCCGACTCGCTGCAGCGCTGGCTGATCGAGCAGGGGTACCCGACCGAGCGGGTGGCGAGCCGCAAGGGCTTCCGGGTCCTGTCGGCGCGGCGACCGACAACCTGAAACCAAACTCAAGTTCCGGCTAGGGTGGGTCCATGTCGACTCTGCCCAGCCTGGACGAACTCGCCACTCTGCCGCCCACCCTGAACCTGGTGGCACCCCCGGAGTTCGAGGACTTCAACGGCCATGTGAATGTCAGCCACCACTACGCGCTCCACATGCAGGCGTGCCACGCCGAGATGATGGAGCTGGGCATCGACGAGCGCTCTCTGGAGGCCGGCTTCAGCATCTTCAGCGCCGAGCACCACCTGACGTTCCTCAACGAGATCCGCGTCGGCGACCGCATCGAGGGCCGGTGCCTGCTGCTGGGGCGCAACGACAAGATCATCCACGGCATCTCGGTGCTCACGGACGTGACGACGTCCTCGATCGCGAGCCTGTGCGAGTGGGTCGAGATCGCGATCGACATGAACGAGCGCCGGTCCACGCCGTTCCCCGAGCCGATCGCCGCGGCGCTCGACGCCAGGATCGCCGAGCACGCGGCACTCGGATGGTCGCTGCCGCTCGCGGGCCCGATGGGGCCGCGCTGAGCGGCAGCGACTCCGGTCAGCGACCGAGATCGAGGCCCGGCGCCCAGGCGACGCCGCCGTCGACGACGACGCTGCCGCCCACGACGTAGTCACCGGCACGCGAGGCGAGGTAGATCGCCGTGCCGGCCATGTCCTCGATCGTGCCGATGCGGCCCGCCGGGATCGCCGCCTTGATCTCGTCGGCCCGGTCGCGGGCGTCGATGTTCATGTCCGAGGCGAAGGCGCCGGGCGCGATCGCCGTGACGCCGATGCCGTCCTTGATCAGACGCAGCGCCATCCGCTTCGTCAGGTGGAGGACCGCGGCCTTGCTCGCCTGGTAGCTGTAGGTCTCCAGCGGGTTCGGCGTGATCCCGTCGATGGACGCGATGTTGATGACCTTGGCGAGGTGGTCGCCCGCCTGACCGACGGCGCGCAGCTCGGGCGCGAGCGCCTGGGTGAGGAAGAACAGCGACTTGACGTTGAGGTCCATGACCTTGTCCCAGCCGCTCTCGGGGAACTCGTCGAACGGCGCGGCCCACGCGGCACCGGCGTTGTTCACCAGGATGTCCAGTGTCGACTCGTGCTCGCGGAAGCGGGCGACGACGTCGGCCATGCCCTCGGGCGTGGAGATGTTGCCCGGGATCGAGACGCACGTGCCGAGCTCGGACAGCTCCTGGGCGGTCTGGTCGCACTGCTCGGCCTTGCGGGCGGTGATGTAGACCCGCGCGCCCTGCCGCAGGAAGCCTTCAGCGATCATGCGGCCGATGCCGCGCGAGCCGCCGGTGACGAAGGCGACGCGGCCTTCGAGAGAGAACAGGGCAGTGGTGTCCACGGGAACTCCTCAGGGGTGATGTCGGTTCAGCGGTCCGTCGGCTCGGCATGAGTCGACGCGTCGAGCGTACCTGAATCTGCACTCAACTTCGAGAGGCGACAGGTGCGGTCAGCGCGGTCGCCAGGCCGGTGTCATGGGTTCCGGCCACGAATCGCGGATCCTCCAGGACCCGCGCCAGGAACGCCAGGTTGGCGCCCGGACCGGTGATCTCGGTCTGGGCGAGGGCCGCGCGGGCCCGCTCGATCGCCTCCCCACGCGACGGCGCCGTCACGATGAGCTTGGCCATCAGCGGATCGAAGAACGGGGTGACCGTGGTGCCCGGCCCGTATCCGGCGTCGACGCGGACGCCCTCCCCCGTCGGCATCCGCCAGGTCTCGATCGCGCCAGGGCGCGGCAGGAACCGCTCGGAGTCCTCCGCGTAGAGGCGCAGCTCGATCGCGTGACCGCGCGGCTCGGCGCTGAGCGCCGGGACGGTCGAGTCCCCGGTCGCGATGGCGAGCTGCCAAGCCACCAGGTCTACGCCGTGGATCTCCTCGGTCACCGGGTGCTCGACCTGCAGGCGCGTGTTCATCTCCAGGAAGTACGACTCCCCCGAGTCGAGGTCGTGGATGAACTCGATCGTGCCGGCCCCCCGGTAGCCCACGGACTCGGTCAGTGCGACGGCCTGGCGCAGCAGCTCGGCTCGAGCCTCGGCGTCGAGCGCCGGCGACGGGGCCTCCTCGACGACCTTCTGGTGTCGGCGCTGCACCGAGCAGTCCCGCTCCGACAGCGCGATCGCCCGACCGTCCGGCAGGCCCATCACCTGGACCTCGATGTGACGCGACCGTTCGATGTAGCGCTCCACGATGATGCGCGGATCGCCGAAAACCGAGGAGGCCCGCCCGGTCACCTGCTCGTACGCCCGCTCCAGGTCAGCCTCGGCGCGCACGATCGCCATGCCGATGCCGCCGCCGCCGGCGACCGCCTTGAGCATCACCGGATACCCGGCCCGCCCCGCCGCCGCCCGGGCGGCCTCGAGGCTGTCGACGGCTCCGTCCGACCCCTCGGCGACCTTCAGCCCGGAACGCACCGCTGCGGCACGCGCCCCGGCCTTGTCGCCCATGGCCTCGATCACCTCGGCGGAGGGCCCGACGAACGTCATCCCGGCCGCCTCGACCGCCCGCGCGAACGCCGCGTTCTCGGACAGGAACCCGTAACCCGGGTGCACGAGCTCCGCACCGACCTGGCGCGCCGCGGCGACCATCGCGTCGACGTCGGCGAAGTCCCGCGGGCCGGTCAGCTCGACCAGCGCGTCCGCCGCCGCGACGTACGGCAGGTCGGCGTCGACCGCCGGGTAGGCGACCGCACCTCGATGACCGAGCTCACGGACGGTGCGCAGGACGCGCGCGGCGATCTCGCCACGGTTGGCGACGAAGACGACGGTCACGATTCACTTCCTCTTCGGGTCGAGCAGACGCTGGATCTCATCGCCGATGATGTTGAACGCGAACACGGTGGACGCGATCGCGATGCCGGGGATGAAGATCTGCATCGGCGCCTGGTCCAGGAACGTGTAGGACCGCGAGAGCACCGCACCCCAGGACGCCGTCGGAGGCTGGACGCCGAGCTGCAGGAAGCTCAGGCTCGCCTCGGCGATCAGCGCGAAGCCCATCAGAACCGCGACCTGGACCAGGATCGGCTGGATGATGTTCGGAATGACGTGCGGCACGACCATCCGGCGCAGTCCGCGGGCGCCGAACGACGTCGCGGCCTCGATGTAGGTCTCGGACCGGATCGCCATCGTCTGGGCGCGGGCCAACCGCAGGATCGCCGGTGACATCACGATGCCGACCGAGATCATCGCGGTGATGATGTCGGGCCCCATCGTCGCGGTGATGCCGATCGCCAGCACGATCGCGGGGAAGGACATGACCGCGTCGACGATGCGCATGATGATCAGGTCCGTCACGCCGCCGAGCCAGCCCGCGGCGATGCCGAACGGCAGACCGATGACGACCGAGAGGGCGACCGCGAGCAGCGCCGCGAGCACCGACACCCGCGTGCCGTGGAGCATCCGGCTGAACACGTCGCGACCGAGGTCGTCGGTGCCGAGCCAGTGCTCGCCGCTCATCGGCAGCAGGATCGCGTTGAGATCCTGCTTGTTCGGGTCGAACGGGGCCAGCACCCCGGCGAACACCACCACGAAGGCGACGAGCGCCAGGATCGCGTAGCTGATCGTGACCGAGAGACGCCCGACCTTGCGGCGGGCCGTGGTGGAGGTGGTGGGAGTGTCGACGGTGGCCATCAGCGGATCCTCGGGTCGAGCAGGCGGTAGGAGACGTCGACGATCAGGTTCGTCAACAGGACGATCACCGCGGCGACGAAGACGACCGCCTGGATCACGCCGTAGTCACGCTGGTTCGTCGCCTCGACGGCCAGCGATCCGATGCCGGACAGACCGAACACGGCCTCCACGACGACCGCGCCGCCGATCAGGCGCGACACCTGCAGGCCCACGATGGTCGCGAAGGGGAGGCTGGAGTTCTTCAGCGCGTGCTTCCACACGATGCTGCGATTCGACAGACCCTTGGCCCGGTGGGTCCGGACGTAGTCGGTCGAGAGGCTCTCGACCATCGCACTGCGGACCTGGCGGCAGATCTCGGCGCCGCCGACGAGGCCCAGGGCCAGGGCCGGCAGCACCAGGGCGCGCAGCGCGCCGGCCGGGTCGTCCTGGAGGCTGACGCCTCCGGGACCGGGGAACCAGCCGAGGTTGAGCGCGAAGACGATGATCAGCATCATGCCGAGCCAGAAGTTCGGGATCGCGATGCCGAACGTCGCTCCGGTGGTCAGGAAGCGGTCGAACGCCGTGTCGACCTTCTGCGCCGCGATCACGCCCGTCGGCAGGCCGACCAGAATCGCGACGAGCAGCGCCATCAAGGTCAGCAGCGCCGTGAGCGGAAGCCGCTGCATCACGAGCGCGGTGATCGACTCACCGGTCTGGAAGGAGGTGCCCAGGTCGCCGGTGAAGGCGTTGCCGATCCACGTCAGGTACTGCATGATCAGCGGCTGGTTCAGGCCCAGCTCTTCGCGGATCCGCTCCAGGTTCTCCGGCGTGGCGTACTCGCCGGCGATCGCCACGGCGGGATCGCCGGGGATCAGACGCTGCAGCATGAACACGATCAGCGTCGCCAGGATCAGGGTCGGGATCGCGGCCACCAGACAGGTGCCGACGACACGCAGGATTCTCATGACGCCACCGTCCTTCCGAGTCGGTCCGCGTACAGCTCGTCGACCCGCAGGCAGGCCGAGGCATGGCCGGGCAGCACCTCGACGAGGTCGGGCTTGACCTCGCGGCAGCCCTCCTGAGCGAACTGGCAACGAGTGTTGAACCGGCATCCGGGGGGCGGGGACACCGGGCTGGGAATGTCGCCCTTGAGCACGATGCGACGCCCCTCCGAGGAGTCGTGCACGAGCGGCTGGGCCGAGAGCAGCGCCTCGCTGTAGGGATGGAGGCTCTGCTCGACGAGCGACTCGGTGGTCGCGTTCTCGACGATGTTGCCGAGGTACATGACGCTGATCCGGTCCGCCAGGTAGCTGACGACCGACAGGTCGTGGCTGATGAACAGGATCGTCAGGTCGTACTCGGCCTTCAGGTCCTGCAGCAGGTTGAGGATCTCGGCCTGCAGCGCCACGTCGAGCGCGGCGACCGACTCGTCGCACACGAGCACCTTGGGATTGGTCACCAGGGCGCGGGCGATGTTCGCGCGCTGCTTCTGACCACCGCTGAGCTGGTGGGGGTACCGGCTGAGCATCTGGGTCGCCAGACCGACGTCCTCCAGCGCCTTCGCCGCCACCTCACGGCGGTCCTTCTTGTTCCCGCGACCCATCACGTCGAGCGGCTCGCGCACGCTCTGCAGGATCGTGCGCCGGGGGTCCAGCGCGCTGTGCGGATCCTGAAACACCATCTGGACCGCCTCGGAGAACGCGCGGCGCTCCTTGGCGTTGAACGTGGACACGTCCTTGCCGCGCCAGCGCACGGTGCCCTCGGCGATCGGGGCCAGGCCCATCGCCGCACGCGCCACCGTGGACTTGCCCGAGCCGCTCTCGCCGATCAGTCCGAGCGTCTCGCCCTCGCGCAGCTCCAGGCTGACGCCGTCGACGGCCGTCACGTGACGTCGGCGCCCGATCGGGAACCGCACCGACACGTTCTCCAGGGACAACAGGGGTTCAGTCATGACGCGACTCCTTCGAAGTCGATCTCGCGTGACCGGATGCACCGCACCTCGCGCGTGTCGGTCAGCGCAATGAGCTTCTGCTCGGTGCGGCACTCGTCCTGCGCGTACGGGCAGCGAGGCCGGAAGATGCAGCCCTCGACGACGTCGCCGGGCGGCGGCACGCGGCCGGGGATGGTGGCCAGGCGGCCACCGCGCGACTCTGGCGACGGCAGCGCCGCCAGCAGGCCCGCCGTGTACGGGTGTCCGGGTGCCGCGAGCACCTCCTTGACCGGGCCGCGCTCGACGACGCGGCCGGCGTACATCGTGATCATCCGGTCGCAGGTCTCCGACACGACACCGAGGTCGTGGGTGACGAACAGGACCGACATGCCGCGCTCGCGCGAGAGCTTCTTGATCAGATCCAGCAGCTGCGCCTGGATCGTCACGTCGACCGCGGTGGTCGGCTCGTCGGCGATGAGCAGCTTCGGATCGCAGGCCAGCGCGATCGCGATCATGACGCGCTGGCGCATGCCGCCGGAGAGCTCGTGCGGGTAGGCCTTCATCCGAGCCTTCGGGTCCGAGATGCCGACCGCGTCCAGCAGGGAGAGCGCCTCGGCACGAGCGGCCCTCTTGTCCATGCCGCGACGCACCTTGAGCGTCTCCATGAGCTGGTACCCGACCGTGAAGACCGGGTCCAGGGCCGTCATCGGCTCCTGGAACACCATCGCCATCGGGATCTCGTGGCGGGGCGTCTTGCGCTCGCCCTTCTCGTCCCACAGCTCCTTGCCGTCCAGGACCGCCCGGCCCTCGATCCGCGAGCTTCGCGGATCGAGGAGCCCCATGAGCGCCAAGGAGGTGACGGTCTTGCCACTCCCGCTCTCACCGACGAGTCCCACGATCTCGCCCGGCTCGATCGTCAGATCGACGTCGTGCAGGGCCTGCACCTGGGTGTCTCCGTGTCCGAAGTGGACCCGCAGCCCCTCGACCGTGAGCAACGACATGACCGTCACCTCCTTGTTCCCTCGGCGTCAGCCGAGAGTGACTCCCTTGAACTTCGGCTTGCCGAGCAGGTTGTTGGCGAACCCTTCGACGTCATCGGACAGACCGACGATGGAGTTGCCGAACACCAGCGGCAGGAACGACGTGTCCTTGAACACGGCCTCGGCGGCCTCGTCGAATCCGGCCTTGCGCTCGGAGGGCTCGGTGGAGGCGTCGGACTTCTTCAGCGCCTCCTCCAGGCCCGGGGTCCACTTGTCGGACGTGTTGAAGTAGCCGTCGGCCGAGAACAGCAGGCGGTACGTCATGGCCGGGTCGGGACGACCGGTCCACTGCGACAGGTAGGCCGGGGTCTTGCGATCGTTGAAGTAGTCGCTCGTGCCCTGGACGATCTCCAGCGGACGGATGTTCATCGTCACGCCCACGTCGGCCCACTGCTGCTTGAGGATCTCGGCCACGCGGATGGTGGCGGAGTCGGCGTTGGCGATCATGTCGAACGTCAGATCGGACTTGCCGGCATCGGCGAGCAGCTTCTTGGCCTGGTCCGGGTCGAACTCGGACTTGACCGACGCCGGCGGCTCGGCCCAGTAGTCGTTCGGCAGCGCACCGTGCGCGACCGAGCCACGACCGAAGTACGCGCTCTTGAGCAGCGCCTCACGATCGATCGCCAGCGAGAGCGCCTTGCGGACGCGCGGATCACCCAGCTCCTCGGAGGCGGTGTTGACGTAGACCTGGTTGATGTTGACGCGAGGCGTGTCGCTGAGCTCGACACCGTCGGCCTTCTCGAGGCTCTCGGCATCGGACGGCGAGACGTCCATGACGACGTCCTGCTGACCCGAGCGCAGCGAGGTGACGCGGGTCTTGGGGTCCGGGATGATGTTGAAGTCGATCGCGGAGACGCGGTCGGACTCGGAATCCCAGTAGTCGGCGTAGCGCTTGACCTTGATGACGGCGCCACGCTTCCACTCGACGAACTCCCAGCCACCGGCACCGACCGGCTTGGTGCTGAGGTCGCCACCGGCGGCCTCGGCGGCCTTCGGCGAGACCATCATGCCGGCGCGGTCGGCCAGCACGAGCAGCAGCGAGGCGTCGGCGTACTTCAGCTTGTAGCTGACCGTGTACTCGTCGACCGCGGTGGCGGACTCGACGGCTGCCAGGTCGGCCTGGATGTTCGAGCCCTCGCCGACCGCGCGCTCGAAGTTGTAGACGACCGCCTCGGCGTTCAGCGGCTCGCCGTCGTGGAAGGTCACGCCCTCACGCAGCTTGAGCACGAGCTCGGTCGGGGACGGCTGCTCCCAGGACTCCGCGAGGCCGGGCTCGGCCTCCAGACCCTCGGTGTAGGAGATCAGCGTGTCGTAGATGGGGTAGAGCAGGATGTGGTCGGTTCCGGCGTTTCCGCGGATCGGGTCCAGGGAGGAAGCGTCGGAGACGGCCGCCACGCGCAGCGTGCGATCGGCGTCGTCCGAGCTTCCGCCACCGCCACAAGCAGCGACGACGGAGAGGAGCAGCGCCGCGGCGACCGCTCCTGCCCGGGATCGAAACGTCATGATTGGTGTCCTTCCGTCAACTGCTGACGCAGCTTGTACTTCTCGATCTTGTTGGTGGGGGTACGTGGAATCTGATCCACGGGGATCACGTCACGCGGCCACATGAACTTCGGCATCGTGTCGCGACAGTGTTGATCGATCGCGTCGCGATCGAAGGTGTGTCCCTCGGCGATCTCGACGAAGGCGACGATGTCGTCCTCGTCTCCTTCGGCACTGGGGACGGCGACGACCGCCGCCAGGGCGATCGCCGGGTGCTTCCCGAGCATCTCCTCGATGTGGAAGCCCGAGATGTTCTCCCCCCGAACCCGGATGCGGTCACCCATCCGGTCGATGTAGACGAACACGCCGTCCTCATCGCGCACGGCGGCGTCACCGGTGTGGAACCACAGATTGCGGCAGGCCTTGACCGTCGCCTCCGGCTTGGCGAGGTACTCCTCGAAGATCAGCGACGGGACGCGCGGGCGCATGGCGAGCTGACCCACGACGCCGGGCGGGCACTCGCGGTCGCGCTCGTCGAGGATCGTCACCTCCAGGAACGGCGTCGGCTTGCCCATGATCCCCTTCGGCAGGGGGTCGGTGCCGCGACGCACGAGCAGCCCGTGCTCGATGAAGATCGCCTTGAGCTCATCGTGCGAGAGCCCGCGGTAGAGCTCGTCCGGGGTGCCCTCGCCCTGGTCGGTCTGCTCGATGAGCGTGACCAACGGGTTGCCCGACTCGGACTGGCCGAAGCCGGACGTCACGAAGTCGATGCCGAAGCGCAGCGCGAAGTCGTGGTGGTTCGCCGGCAGCGGCTGCATGTGCACCTTGTTGAGCGGGTTGCGCCGGTCCGACTCCGCGGGCTCGGCATTGAGCAGCCACGGCGTCATGACGTCGAGCAGGACGGCCGTCGTGCAGCCGGTCTCGCGGACGCGCCGCCAGAAGTCGTTCGGGCTGAACCGGTTCCACAAGCTCACCGACGCACCGACCCACAACGCACGCACCACGTTGAAGTGCGCACCACCGACGTGGTACATCGGCAGGTCGTTGTAGACGACGTCGTCGCGGGTGAGCGTGCGCCGACCGACCCAGGTGTAGCCGTTGATCCAGCGGTGGGACTGGACGACGCCCTTGGACGGGCCCGTCGTGCCGGAGGTGTAGATGATGTTGGCCGGGTCGTCGAAGGCGACCGTGACGTCGGGGCGGTCCGCCGAAGCGGTCAGCCGGGCGAACTCGCCCGCGTCGGTGCCGTCGAGGACGACCACGCGGGGCGCCTGCTCGAGCCGATCGGCGATCTCGTCGACACGCGCCGACAGCTCGCGATCGACCAGCAGCACGACCGGCCGCGTGTCGTTGAGCTGGTAGGCCAGCAGGTCGCCCGAGTACTGGAAGTTCACCGGCGCGTAGACCGCACCGGCCTTCCACAGGCCGAACATCGCGATAGTCGAGATCAGCGGATTGGTCGTCAGGATGCTGACCCGCTCACCGCGGCGCACCCCGGAGGCGGCGATGTTGCCGGCGAAGTGGTCGGTCAGCTCCGCGAAGCGGCCGTACGTCAGTCGCTCACCGGTCTCGCCGTAGACGATCGCCTGGCGCTCGGGGTCGCGGGACGCGTGGTGGTCCAGCGCCTCGACGGCCGTGGCGAAGTCGAACTCGAGCAGCTTCTCGTCACCGATGGGAATCGTCATCTCAGGGCCTCGTTCCGAAGGAGGGCGGGCCGACCAGCTCGGGAAGCAGGCGGTACGCGTCACGGACCCAACGCGTCAGCAGCTCGCGGCTGCGACGGGGATCGATGACGTCCTGGACGCCGTACTTCTCAGCGGTGCGGAACGGCGACCGCGCCGCCTCGAGACGACGGTGGATGTCCTGCATGAGGGCCTCGGGGTCGTCGGAGGCCTCGAGCTCGGCGCGGTACGCCGCCTCGACTCCGCCCTCGACCGGCAGGGAGCCCCAGTCGCCCGAGGGCCAAGCCCACTGGCGGTTGTACCGGTGCCGGTTGATCTGACCGGCACCCCCGACGCCGAAGACGCGTCGGACGATGATCTCCGCCATCGGGACCCGGGCTTGGTACGCGGCGACGACGGCGCGGGCGCCACGGCGGATGGAGGCGGTCTTCTCCGCCTGGAGGCCGATCATCATCCCGGACTGGTCCGTCAGGCTGACGATCGGCAGGTGGAAGGTCTCGCACAGGTCGATCAGACGCGTCAGGGCGTCCGCGCCGTTCGGCGTCATGGTGGCGCCCTTGTACGGATCGGTCGCCACGACGCCGACGGGGTGACCGTCCAGGCGCGCCAAGCCGGTGTAGACCGAGGCGCCGTAACCGGCGTACTCGAAGTTCGACCCGGCGTCGAAGATCGCGTCGAGGATGGTCCGCAGCCGGTAGGGCTGACGGCGGTTGCGCGGCACCACGTCGGCCAGCGCGTCCGAGGAGGTCGCCGGCTCCACCGCCTCGGTCACCGGCGGCGTCTCGTACACGCTCGAGGGGAGGTAGGACAGGAAGTCCCGGATCGCCTGCAGGGCGGCCTTCTCGTCGGGGACGATCCGGTCGATCGCGCCGCTGCGGCGGTGGACCTCGGCGCCGCCGAGCTCCTCCTTCGTGAGGTCCTCGCCGGTGGCGTGCTTCACGACCGGCGGGCCGGCCACGAACATCTGCGAGATGCCCTCGATGAGGATGCTGAAGTGGCTCATCGCGGCTCGGCCGGAGCCCAGGCCCGCCACCGGTCCCATGCACGCGGCGACGACCGGCACGAGCGACAGGTTCTCGACCAGGTGGTCCCAGCCCGGATTCGCCGGCACGTAGGTGTAGCCCGCGTCCTCGATCATCTTGACGCTGCCGCCACCGCCGGTGCCCTCGATGAGACGCACGAGCGGCAGGCGCAACGCGCCGGCCAGGCGTTCGGAGTCGACCTGCTTCTGCATGATCGACGCGTCGGCCGCGCCGCCGCGGATGGTGAAGTCGTCCGCGCCGAGCGCGACGCGACGCCCGTCGATCTCACCGAGGCCGAACACGAAGTTCGCCGGCATGACGCTGATCGTCGTCCCGTCCTCGGCCCGCGTGGCGAAGCCGGCGAGCGCCCCGATCTCCTCGAAGCTGCCCTCGTCGAGCAGGTTGGTGATCCGCTCACGGACGGTGCTGCGGCCGTTCTCGTGCTGACGGCGGATCTTGTCCTCGCCGCCGAGCGCCTCGGCCCACTTCAGGCGTCGAGCGATCTCATCGATCTCATCGGACCAGACGTGGCTCACGGAGTGCCTCCATCGTGACGTCGACCACCTCGGTGATCGGGATTCGGGGGGACCTAAGCGATCGCTCAGGTGTATCAGGACACAGACGGTAGGTGACCGCTGTCACAGAATCAAGCACTTTTTGAGCATGAATTCAAGTCCAGATTGAAATTCCGGCCAAAAGTCTTGACACTTACGTCAATGTCAACGGGGGTTGCGTCTCAGTCGGCGAGACGCGCGACCACCGCGCCCTCTTCGACGACTTCGCCCTCACTTACCAGAATTTCCTCGACGGTGCCGGCACGGTCGGCCACGACCGGGATCTCCATCTTCATGGACTCGAGGACGACCAGGGGCTGGCCCTCTTCCACCCGATCACCGACTGCGACCTCGATCTTGAACACGGAGGCCGTCAGCTCACTACGCACGTCTGCCATGGGTTTTCCTTTCGATGTGTCGAACTTTGCGCGCTGCGGGCCTAAGCATACGCTTATGCTGTCCCCAGAGTGACGGGCCACACATTTTCGCCGCCTCGAATGGAACGGAGCCCCATGTCGCAGATCGACGAGACCCTCGGTCGACCGGAGCGCCCCACGCGCGTGCAGGTCGACCGCGAGTACGCCGAGCGCAAGATCGAGGAGTTCTGGGACGAGCGGGCCTCCGGAGCGGTGCGTCGGATCCTCAAGGGCGCGACGCTCGCCTTCGCCGACCTGGGCTACCACGGCGCCTCGACCCGCGAGATCGCGGCGCGCGCCGGGATGAGCTCCGGAGCGATCTACATCCACTTCGAATCCAAGCAGGAGCTATTCCACCGGGTCGCCCTGGAGGGCCACCGCGCCTCGACCGGCTCGTTCAACGTCCCGGCGCGACAGGTCGTCGAGCCCTTGGACCGCCTACGCCTCGGGGTCGCCTCGTTCGCGACATGGCTGGCCGAGAACAACCTGCTCGCCCACACCCTCGAGTACGAGATCCGCCTCCGCCGCGAGCCCGAGTTCGACGACGTCTGGGAGCTGCGGCGCGGGATCGACGAGCACATGGCCGAGATCCTGCGCGCCGGGATGGAGCAGGGCGTCTTCCGCCTCGCCGACCCGGAGTGGACCCGGATCGCGATCCTCTCGCTGTGCATCGACGTGTCCCGGTGGTATCGCCACGGCACCACGCGGACGCCCATGGCACTGGGATTCCAGTACGCCGACCTCGCCGCCAAGCTCGCCGGAGCGACCTGACCCGAAAGAATGTTGACACCAACGTCAAACTTCGATTCACTTGTTGACGCTGACGTCAATGAGAGTGACGTCACAGCCACGCCCGTCCCAGAACCCCCGGAGGCAGCCGTTCCATGAGCTCGCAGAAGACCCTCGACGAATACGTGGCCGAAGTCCGTGCGCTGCAGGCCGCACTGCGCCCCGCCGGACTCCCCGACGAGCCGGTGTACCCGGCCGGGCACATCACGATCCCGGCCCACGTGTCGCACTGGGCGAAGGAGCGTCCCGAGAAGCTCGCGCTCGCGATGGGCGACCAGCACTTCACCTACCCCGAGCTCGACGACGCGCACCGCCGCGTCGCCACCTGGATGTCCGAGCACGGCGTGGGCAAGGGCGACCGGGTCGCGGTCTACCTGGGCAACTCCACCGAGTTCGCCATCGCCTTCCTGGCGATCCTGCGCCTGGGGGCCGTGCACGTCCCGGTGAACCCGATGTTCCAGCCGGCGGAGCTCGCCTACGAGCTGCTCGACAGCGAGCCGGCGCTGATCGTCACCACCAGCAAGCTCCACGAGGTCGTCGAGGCCTGCTCCGACCGGGTGCCCGAGATCCCCGTCCTGCTCACCGACGGCGAGGGCGAGTTCGGCTGGCAGGCCGCGATCTCCAGCGAGCCCTACGCCGGCGACGACGGCGATCTGCACTCCCTGGCCGCCCTGAACTACACCGGCGGCACGACGGGAATGCCGAAGGGCTGCCAGCACACGCAGTTCCACATGCTCTACACCGTGGGCAGCGCCGCGGCGGCGACCGCCCTGCCGACCGACGGCAACTACGTCGCCCTGTGCTACTTGCCCATCTTCTGGATCGCCGGTGAGGACCTGGGCCTGTTGATCCCGTTCGTCCTGGGCGGCACGAGTGTGTTGATGCCCCGCTGGAACGCGGCCGAGGTCGTGGACAACATCGAGCGCTACCGGGTGAACCTGATGACCGGCACGGTCGAGAACTATCTCGAGCTCATGGACACCCAGAACCTCCCCGAGCGCGACCTGAGCTCGCTGACGGACCCGCAGGCCGTCTCGTTCGTCCGCAAGATGACGCCGGAGGTGCGCCACCGCTGGGCCGAGCTCGTCCCCGGCTCGGTGCTGCGCGAGTCCGCCTACGGCATGACCGAGACCCACACGATCGACTCGGTCCCCTACGGCTTCGCCGAAGACGACTTCGACCTGCTGTCCGAGCCGGTGTTCTGCGGGATCTCGGTCCCCGGCACCGACATCGCCGTCGTGGAGAAGGGGACCCAGAACCCGGTTCCCCTGGGCGAGGTCGGCGAGATCATCGTCCGCAGCCCCTCCGTCACCGACGGCTACTGGCGCAACGAGGAGGCCACCCGCGAGCAGCTCGTCGACGGCTGGATCCACACCGGTGACAACGGCAGGATCGACGAGAAGGGCTTCCTGCACTACCTCGGTCGCGAGAAGGAGATGATCAAGGTCAACGGGATGAGCGTGTTCCCGGCCGACGTCGAGATGCTGCTCAACCAGCACCCGTCGGTCGACACGGTCGCAGTCGTCCCGACCGACGATCCGCAGACCGGTCAGCGCCCGGTCGCGTTCGTGGTGCCCCGCGAGGGGTCCGGCCTGACCGCCGAGGAGCTCGTGACCTGGGCCCGCGCCAACATGGCGCCGTACAAGGTGCCTCTGGTCTCGGTGATCGGCGACCTGCCGATGACCGCCACGGGCAAGGTCCGCAAGCACGAGCTCGCCGAGGACGCGGCGCGACTGAACAGCGGGGCCTGACATGTCTCGTCTGCCGTCTCTCGCCGAGGTGGACCAGCTCGGCACGCTGCTGACCACCCGCGTTCCGGAGCGCTATCGCGACCTCAACGGTCACGTGAACGTCCGCGGGCACTATGACCTGCACATGGACGGCGCGGAGGCCGCGTTCATGCAGGTCCTCGGCATCGACGAGGACTACCTCGAGCGCACGGGCCAGAGCTCGTTCAGCGTCGCCCACCACGTGCAGTTCCACCACGAGATCCTCGTCGATCACGAGGTGTCGGTCCATCTGCGACTCCTGGGCCGAGGCCCGAAGACCTTCCACGCGGTGACCGTGCTGGCCAATCGCACCACCGGCGAGATCGCCAGCACCCTCGAGTTCGTGGAGGCGTACGTGGACCTGACCGCTCGCCGGTCGGTCGAGATCCCCGACGAGGTGGCCGGCAAGGTCGACGCCATCCTCGAAGAGCATCGAAGCCTGGCTTGGACCCTCCCCCCGAGCCACAGGTTGGGCACGTCTCGGCCCGACTGACCCCGGGGCGTCGGCCTCCCCACCGACGCTCGACGACGGCCGCCTGGCCGAGGGCACTCCCTCCCCTCGTGCCGGGCGGCCGTCTTGCGTGTGGACTCAGCGACCGAGGCAGGCCATCCAGATGCGGTGCATCTCTTCGACCGCGTCCTCGACCTTCACCTGGCCGGCGAGCACGAGAGGCGCGTACCGGTCGTTCATCCCCGCGCCCATGAGTCCGAGAGACTCCGGGTCGGCGACCGGCTCGACCCGGCCCGCCTCGGCCTGCTGGCGCACGTAGTTCGCGGTGCGGTGCACGGCCTTGCGCTGGATCTCCTGCCACAGCTCACCGATGGCCGGATCGGCCACGGCCTGGTGGTTCAGCACCGCCATCAGGCCGTGGCACTCCACGGTCGCTTCCAGGGTCGTCTCGATCGTCAGTCGCAGGACGCCCTCGACGTCGTTCGGGTCGAGTCCGGCCAGGTCCTGGGCGCGCAGGAATCGCTCGCGCACCTGATCGGCGAGAACCGCGAAGACCTGTTCCTTGGACGCGAAATAGACGTAGAACGTCGCCCTGCTGACGCCGGCCCTGCGGGTGATCTCGGCGATCGTGGTGGCGCCGTACCCGAGCTCCTCGAACGACTCGCGAGCCGCCTCGAGCAGTTGCCCGTAGCGCTCGGCGTCAGCCCTGTCGTGGTCCTCGCGTACTGCCCAGCCGTGACTCATGGGACCAGTGTACCGAAATCATTGACACTTGTGTCAATGCTGGGCGACCTGCTCCCCCACCGGCTTGAGCACGGTGATGACCGGCGGCGCCGCCAGCAGCGAGTCCAGCCGACGGCCCAGCTCCTTGAAGGCCTCGAGCTCGCCGTGGCGGCGGATCGCGTCACCGGAGTCGTAGGCCTCGAGCAGCACGTAGTCCGTCTCGCTGCGGTTGACCCGCTGCAGGTCGTAGCGCAGACAGCCTTCGTCGGCGAGCATGTGCGGTCGCGCCTCGGCGATCGCCTGCTCGAACTCCTGGGCGCATCCCTCGCGCACCGTCATCGCGGCGGTGACGTTGATCATCGTCCCTCCTGCTCGAGGCGGCGACGGCCGAAGACCGGGGTGCGCTTCTCGACGAAGGCCCGGACCGCACCGATGTGGTCGTCGGTCAGGCCCGTCGTCTTGTGCAGCGGCACCTCGTCGTCCATGTTCTCCTCGAGCGTCTGGTGCACGGCCCGGACGAGGTTGTCCTTCATGTATCGCAGCGCCAGACTCGGCCCGTCGGCGAGCCGGCGGGCCAGCTCACGCGTGCGATCGGCGAACTCGTCCTCGGACACGACCTCGTTCAACAGGCCGAGCTCGAGCGCGGTCTGGGCGTCGACGCGCGGGTTGAGCATCATGAGCTCGCGCGCCTTCACCGGGCCGACGATGCTGTTGAGCAGCCAGGCGACGCCGAAGTCGCCCGAGAGGCCGACAGCGCCGAAGGCGGTGGCGATGACCGCGCGCTCCGAGCCGATGCGGAAGTCCGCGGCGAGCGCCAGCCCGAGTCCGGCGCCGGCGGCGGCACCGGGAAGCGCGGCGATGACCGGCTTCGGGCTCCGGTAGATGCGGGCGACCGTCTCGCGCTGGACACGCTGCTGCTCGGCGGTGGCCTCGGCATCGATCTCGTCGGCACCGGCACCCTCGCCGCCCTTGGCGTTGAACTCCTGGACGTCGCCGCCGGAGCAGAACGCCTTGCCGGCGCCCGTGATGACGATCGCGTCGACCTCATCGGAGTCCTGCATCGTCGTCAGCAAGCCGATCAGGCCCTCGATCATCGGATCGGAGAGCGCGTTGCGCCGCTCGGGGCGGTTCAGCGTGATCGTCCCGATGCCGTCCTCGACCTGGCCGAAGACGTGGTCCTCGGCCGTCGTGCCGTTGATGAACATCCGTGCTCCTCTCAGGCGACCTCGAACAGGCCGGCGGCGCCCTGTCCGCCACCGATGCACATCGTGACCACGACGTACTTCACGCCGCGACGCTTGCCCTCGATGAGCGTGTGGCCCACCAGGCGGGCGCCCGTCATGCCGTACGGGTGGCCGATCGAGATCGCTCCGCCGTTGACGTTGTAGCGCTCGGGATCGATGCCGAGCCGGTCACGACAGTAGACCGCCTGGGAGGCGAACGCCTCGTTGAGCTCCCACAGGCCGATGTCGTCGATCGTCAGCCCGTGCTGCTTGAGGAGCTTCGGGATGGCGAAGACCGGGCCGATGCCCATCTCGTCCGGGTCACAGCCGGCGACGGCCATGCCGCGGTACACACCGAGCACCTCGGCGCCGCGGCGCTCGGCCACCTTGGCCTCCATGAGCACGGCCGCCGACGCGCCGTCGGACAGCTGCGAGGCGTTGCCGGCGGTGACGCTGGAGTGCTTGACCGCCTGACCGTCCGGCAGCACCGGCTTGAGCCCCTGGAGCGACTCCAGCGTCGTGGACGGGCGGTTGCCCTCGTCCTTCGTCAGCGTCACGCGCTCCTCGGTGACCTCACCGGTCTCGCGGTCCTGGACGAGCTTGACCGTCTCGAAGGGGACGATCTCGTCGTCGAAGAGACCGGCCTCCTGCGCGGCGGCGGTCCGCTGCTGCGACAGCAGCGCGAACTCGTCCTGAGCCTCCCGGCTGACGTTGTAGCGCTCGGCCACGATCTCGGCCGTCTGGAGCATCGGGTAGTACAGGTCCGGACGGTGCTCGACGAGCCACGGATCCTGCGCCCGGTGGTTGTTCATGTGCTCGTTCTGCACGAGCGAGATCGACTCCACGCCGCCGCCGACGGTGATGTCCATGCCGTCGGCGATGATCTGCTTGGCCGCCGTCGCGATGGCCATCAGGCCCGAGGCGCACTGGCGGTCGACGGACATGCCGGCGACCGAGGTCGGCAGACCGGCGCGCAGTGCGGCCTGGCGCGCGATGTTGAAGCCCGAGCTGCCCTGCTGCAGCGCGGCGCCGAAGACGACGTCGTCGACCTCGCCACCTTCGATGCCGGCCCGCTTGACGGCCTCGGCCACGACGTGACCGGCCAGCTCCTGGGCCTGGGTGTTGTTGAACGCGCCCCGGTAAGCCTTGCCGATCGGAGTACGGGCGGTCGAGACGACCACGGCCTCTCTCATGGGAACCCCTCGTGTCGAAAGTTCGGTCCGTCCTGCACGCGGAGTGTCGCGCGGGCGGTGATTCTGATTAATATGAAGTCTACTTCAACTTCAGTTCGGCCTCACTGAGACCCCCGTCACACGGCGCCGAGGAACGGGAACCATCGACCATGCCACGGCCTGACCGCCACGGACGGCGACCTCGCGCGAACGCCGCCATGGTCGCCGTCCTGATGCTGCTGTCCATGCTCACGGCACTCACCCAGACCATCGTGGTGCCGATCTTGGGCAAGATCAGCGAGGCCCTGGGCGAGTCCCCGACCGCGACGGGCTGGGCGGTGACCGTCAACCTGCTCGCGGCCGCGGTGCTCACACCGCTGATGAGCAAGGCCGGTGACCTGCACGGGCGACGACGGGTCCTGCTCGCGGTGCTGGCGTCCGTGGCGATCGGGTCCCTGCTGGGCGCCATGACGTCGTCGCTGTGGGCCCTGTTGGTGGCGCGGGTCCTGCAGGGCGCCTCCTTCTGCATCTTCCCGCTGTCCATCGGTGTCATGCGCGAGCACCTGACACCGCGCCGACTCCCCTTCGCGATGTCCCTGCTCACCGGAATGATCAGCGTCGGCGCGGGTGCCGGCCTGGTGGTGACCGGCGTCCTGACCCACGGCGACCGCGACTACCGCACCGTGTTCTGGATGGCCGGCGCGGTCTCCGTCGTGCTCTTCGCCCTGACCCTGCTGCTCGTGCCCCGTGACCGGTCCCGGGGACGTGGTCGCCTCGACTGGGCGGGCAGCGCGGTGCTCGGGGCGGCGCTTGTGCTCTTCTTGCTGCCCATCACCCAAGGCAACTCCTGGGGATGGACCTCGGGGGCCACGCTGGGCGCGTTCACGGCCTCGGCCGCGGTGTTCGTGCTCTGGTGGTGGCTGCAGTCCACCACGACCGAGCCGTTGCTGCGGCTGGAGGTGCTGCGTCATCCGACGCTCGCGGCCGTCAACCTCGTGGGGTTCTTCATCGGGTTCGGCGTCTTCCTGATCTTCCTGGCGCTCCCCCCGCTCGTCCAGGCGCCGGCCGAGCACGGCGGGTTCTCCGCCTCGGTCCTGGAGACGAGCATGGTCTACCTGCTGCCCGCCGCCCTGATCGGCGTGGTGGCCTCCCCCGTCGGGGGAGCCCTCGTGACCCGCTTCGGCGGCCGCGCGGCGCTTGTGACCGCGTCCGTCATCGGCGTGGCCGGATACGCCCAGCTCGCGCTCTGGCACGCGGCGCCGTGGCAGATCGTCCTCGGCGGCGTGTTGACGAACGCCGCCTTCAACATGGGCTTCGCGGCAGTGCCGGCGGTGATCGTGTCGATCGTCGACCACGGCGAGACGGCGATCGCGAACGCGGTGTCGACGCTCGGACGATCCGCCGGCAGTGCGATGGGCAGCGCGATGATGGTGGCGCTCCTGGCCGGGCACCTCGGACCGTCGGGCCACCCCGACGAGGGTGCCTACGTGACGGCCTTCCTCATCGGTCTCGCCACGATGGCCGTGAGCCTGCTGGTCAGCGTCGTCGCAGTGCCGCCACCGGGGCGGACCGCAGCGCGGGTCCGCACGGCGGCGGAGTGAGTCGCTCTCAGGCGGCGTCGAGATCGATCAGCAGGGCGTTCGCCCACAACAACGTCAGGGTCTCGACGAGTTCCTCGAAGTCCCATTCCTCGCCCATCACGAAGACCGTGTAGGCGACCCGGCTGACCATGCTCGACAGCGCCGAGGCCGCCTTGCGCGGATCGACCTCCGCCTTGGCGATGCCGCGCTGCTGCAGGTCCTCGATCGACTTGGCGTTGCGCTGGACGAACGCCTCGGCGCGACGACGCCGAAGCTGCTCGAACTCGTCGTCGATCGCCGACACCTGGATGAGCAGCTTCATGAACTTCGCATTGCGGCGATAGGACTCCAGATAGGCCCGGTTGGCCACGCGGATCTTCTCGATCGGGTCGTCACCGACCTCCACCGTGTCGACCCGCGGGTGGAGCATCTCCTCCTCGACGTCTGCGAGGACGGCGGCGAAGATCTCCTCCTTGCTGTCGAAGTAGGTGTAGAAGGAGCCAGCCGAGATCCCGGCCTCGTTCGTGATGTCGAGGAGTCGGGCGTCGAGGAAGCCGTCCCGCTCGAAGACCGTGCGGGCGGCCTGGACGAGCTTGGCCCGGGTGCGCTGACCGCGCGGCGTCGACGGCAGCTCTCGCGAGCCGTTCGGCGAATCGACGGGAATGCGTCGCTGACGCGACGAGGTGTCCTCGGCTCGGCTGCTCATGGCGACAGGCTACGAGATGAGCGCGCGGGCGCGCGGCTCATTCGCCTTCCACGATGCGACCGAGCGACTCGGCGACGCAGACCGGCTTGTCGGAGCCCTCGCGCTCGAACGTCTGACGGGTGCGCAACTGGACGCCACCGGGCACCTCGTCGACCGACAGGATCGTCGAGGTCATGCGGACCCGCGAGCCGATCGGCACCGGGGCCGGGAAGCGCACCTTGTCGTAGCCGTAGTTCAGGCTGTGGGTGAACGCCTCGAACGACAGCAGCGAGTACGAGAACTGCGGACCCAGCGACAGCGTGTAGAGGCCGTGCGCGATCGTGGTGCCGAGCGGACTGGCGGCCGCGCGCTCCGGATCGATGTGGATCCACTGGTGATCGCCGGTCGCGTCGGCGAAGGCGTTGACGCGCTCCTGCGTCACGTCGTGCCACTCGGTCGGGCCGATGGTCTTGCCGACGAGCGCCTTGAGGTCGTCGATGCTCTGCGGGGTGACGGGCAGCTGGGTGAGGTCCATGTCGGTGCTCCTGGGTGCGGGTGAGAATTCTGCAGAGGTCGTGGGTCAGCGTCCGCGCCACACGGGGGCGCGACGCTCGGCGAAGGCGGTGGCGCCCTCCCGGGCGTCCTCGGACTCGGCGGCGCGACGCGACGCCTCCTCCTGGCGCTCCCAGCCTTCGGCCAGGCCCCAGTCGGCTGCGTTCGAGAGCACGTACTTCGTGCCGTCCAACGCCAGCGGCGCGTTGTCGACGATGCGTGCGGCCAGGGCGAGCGCCTCGTCGAGGGCTCGACCGGGCTCGGCGAGGCGATTGATGAGGCCGACCTGGTAGAGACGCTCGGCCGGGATGTGGTCTCCGGTCAGCGCGATCTCGGCAGCCACATGGTAGGGAATGCGCAACGCGAGACGCAGCAGTCCGCCGCCCGCGGCGATCAGCGAGCGCTTGACCTCGGGGAGGCCGAGCTTGGCGTCGGATGCGGCGACGATGAGGTCGCACGCCAGCGCCATCTCCAGACCGCCGGCGACGGCGAAGCCCTCGATGGCGGCGATGAGCGGCTTGCGCGGAGGCTTGGTGGCGAACCCGCCGAAGCCCCGGTCGCCGACGACGGGAGCGTCACCTTGCAGGAATCCCTTGAGGTCCATTCCCGCGCTGAAGCCGGGCCCTTCTCCACGCAGAATCCCCAGACGCAGCTGCGGATCGGCGTCGAGCTCGTCCATGGCCGCGGCCAGCTCGCGGGCGACCTGGCCGTTGACGGCGGTGCGCGCCGCGGGGCGGGTCACGGAGATGATCAGCACGCGATCATCGAGGGCCTTCTCGGTGGTGACGACGGACATGCGTCGTGTCCTTCCTGGGTCGGGGTGGGACCGGACGCCGGTGCGGGCACCCGCAGGTGCCCGCACCGGCCGGGTGTCAGCCGCGGGCGGCGCGCTCCGCCTCGCGGCGCAGCATCTCCATCCGCGCGAGCGTGCGCTTGTGGACCTCGTCCGGGCCGTCGGCGATGCGCAGCGTCCGCTGGTGGGCCCAGAAGCTGGCGAGCGGGAAGTCGTCGGTCACGCCGCCGCCGCCGTGGACCTGGATCGCCCGGTCGATGACCTCGAGCGCCATGTTCGGAGCCTTGACCTTGATCGCGGCGATCTCGGTGCGGGCCTTCTGGTTGCCGACCGTGTCCATCAGCCACGCGGTCTTGAAGACGAGCAGTCGGGTCGCCTCGATCTCGATGCGGGCCTCGGCGATCCAGTCCTGGATGTTCGACCTCATGATGACCGGCTGACCGAACGTGGTGCGGCTGGCCGCACGATCGATCATGAGATCCAGAGCGCGCTCGGCCATGCCGATCGAGCGCATCGCGTGGTGGATGCGGCCGGGGCCGAGACGGGCCTGGCTGATCATGAAGCCGTCGCCCTCGCCGGCGAGGAGCGCGGTCTTCGGAACGCGGACGTTGTCGAAGATGATCTCGGCGTGACCCTCGCGGTCCTGGTAGCCGAACACCGGCAGACCACGGACGACCGTGACGCCGGGCGTGTCGATCGGAACGACCATCATCGACTGCTGACGGTGCGTCTCGGCGCTCGGGTCGGTCTTGCCCATGACGATGAGCACCTTGCAGTTCGCGTGCAGGGCGTTCGAGGCGAACCACTTGCGGCCGTTGAGCACGTACTCGTCACCGTCGGCCTCCATGCGGAGCTCGACGTTCGTGGCGTCGGAGCTGGCGACCGCGGGCTCGGTCATGCAGAACGCCGAGGCCATCTCGCCGGCCAGCAGCGGCTTGAGGTACTTCTCCTTGTGCTCCTCGGTGCCGAAGAGCTCCAGGACCTCCATGTTGCCGGTGTCGGGGGCGTTGCAGTTGATCGCCTCGGGCGCCAGGTGCGGGCTGCGGCCGGTGATCTCCGCCAAGGGGGCGTAGTCGAGGTTCGACAGGCCCGGCGAGCCCCACTCCTCGTTCTTGTGCGGGTGGAACAGGTTCCACAGGCCACGCTTGCGAGCCTCGGCCTTCAGCTCCTCGAGGATCGGCGGATGGAAGTTCGGATCACCGGACTCGGCCATCTGCTCGGCGTAGACGGCCTCGGCGGGATAGATCTTCTCGTCCATGAAGGCCAGGAGTCGCTCCTGGTACTCCTTGGCGCGGTCGGACAGTTCGAAATCCATGTGCTGACTCCTGGTTGAGGCTGTGGGTCTGTGGAGGTGTCGCCACCTGCGTCACATCATAAACTGAAGTCGGTGTCAACTTCAAGACTGGGGTCATCGTCGCGTGAACTCGGGTTGTCGCAGGCCGGCCAGGGACACCTCCTGCCCCAGCAGCGCGGTCTGCCGGAACTGCCACAAGATCCCCCCGGTCGGCGCGTGGATCCGCGTCCCGGGCGCCACGTGCATCTGCAGCAACGGCGGGCCGTCGTCGACGGTCGCCCACCGCACGACGTCGTCCCCCAGCAGATCCGGAACGGCGAACTCGAAGCAGGCGTGGACCTCGGCGTCGGCGGCGCGCGGGCGCCAGCCGTCCGGAGCCGCGACGACGAAGGGGGCGATCACGAACCCCGACGTCGTGGCCATGTCGTCCAGGCGTCCGAGGACGCGACTGCCCGCAGGCAGGCCCACCTCCTCGGACGCTTCCCGCAACGCCGCATCCTGCGGCGACTCGCCGGGCTCGACCTTGCCGCCGGGCAGGGCCCACTGCCCGGCGTTGCGGCCGCGCCTCGCCCGCTTGATCAGACAGAAGCTCGGGACCGCCTCGACGTCGAAGGCGATGACGGACACGGCGGCGGCACGCGTGGGCTCGGCCCGCACCCAGTCGCGCGAGGCCAAGTTGACCTCGATCCGCTTCCTGAGGTCCGCGGCCGTCGATCGCCGCACGTCATGGACCGTGCCGTCGCTCACGACCTAATCTGAACATGATTTCGAGTTTGACGTCTACTCGTCCCAGGTGTTGACGCGCCCGTCAACTGATTTGCTACGGTGTTGACACCAATGTCAATGGAGGCTCCCATGAAGGTACTGATCGCCAACCGCGGGGAGATCGCGGCCCGGATCGAGCGAGCGGCGCTCGCCCTGGACTGGCAGGTCCAGCGGGTTCACGCCGCGGACGAGGCGCCCGGATCGGACGACTCGCGCGAGCTCTCGACCAAGGGCGTCGCAGCCTACCTCGACATCGACGACCTGGTCCGGATCGCCACCGAGACCGGCTGCACCCACGTCCACCCGGGCTACGGGTTCCTCAGCGAGAGCGCCGCGTTCGCCCGCGCCTGCGCCGACGCCGGCCTCACCTTCGTGGGCCCGTCCCCCGCGATCCTCGAGCTCTTCGGCGACAAGGGAACGGCCCGCGAGCACGCGACGTCGCTCGGCGTGCCGGTGATGGCCGCGACCGGCCCCGACGCCTCCGCGGAGGAGGTCGCCGAGCTCTTCGCCCAGCACGGCGACGGGATCATGATCAAGGCGACCGCCGGCGGCGGCGGTCGCGGCATGCGTCAGGTCTTCCGCGCCGAGGACGTCGCGTCCGCGTACGAGTCCTGTCGCTCCGAGGCCCGGCGGGCGTTCGGGGTCGACACCGTCTACGCCGAGCGACTCATGACCGACGCCAAGCACATCGAGGTGCAGGTGCTCGGTGACGGCACGGGCGCCATCACCACGTTCGGCGAGCGTGAGTGCAGCGTCCAGCGCCGGCACCAGAAGATCCTCGAGTTCGCGCCGAGCCCGAGCCTGAGTGACGACGAGCGCCGCATCCTCGTCGAGCAGGCACGACGACTCGTCGAGCCTCTGAACTACCTCGGCCTGGCAACCGTCGAGTTCCTGGTGTCGGCGTCGAGCCTCGGAACCCCCGGCGGAGAGGGTCTCGACGTCGCCTTCATCGAGGTCAACCCGCGCGTGCAGGTCGAGCACACGATCACCGAGGAGGTCACCGGCGTCGACCTCGTCCAGGCGCAGTTGCAGGTGGCCGCCGGACGCACCCTGGCCGACCTGGACCTGTCCTCCCCGCACGAGCCCCGTCCGGGGGTCTTCGCCATCCAGGCGCGCGTCAACGCCGAACGGATCCACGGCGGTGTCGCCGTGGCCACGACCGGCACCGTGACCGCGTTCGAGGCCCCCGCCGGGGTGCGTGTCGACACCCACGTGCGCGAGGGACTCGTGGTCGACGGCACCTTCGACTCTCTCCTGGCGAAGGTCATCACGCGGACCGAGGGCACGTGGCACCAGGCCTGCGACGCGGCGGCCGCCGCGCTGCGCGAGCTGACGATCGAGGGCGTCGAGACCAACGTCGACCTGCTGACCGAGCTGCTCGCCGACCCACAGGTGACCGCCGGATCGGTCACCACGGACCACCTCGACGCGCTCTTGGCCGAGCGCGCACGTCAGGAAGCGCCGTCCGGAGACGACGAGCACCTGGTCGCACCGTTCGCGGGCACCGTCGTCGCGATCCACGCCGGCGAGGGCGACGTGATCGGCACCCGCAAGGCCGCCATCACGCTCGAGGCCATGAAGATGGAGCATCCCGTGCACGCCGAGGTCCCCTCCCGCGTGGTGGCGCTCCACGTCTCCCCCGGCGACACCGTGGAGCCCGGTGAGGTCCTCGCGACGCTGGAGCCTGCCCCCGACCACATCGACGACGACTCCGGCGACGACGACATCGATCTCGATCACATCCGACCCGATCTCGCCGAGCTCCACGAGCGACTCCGGCTCACTCGTGACGAGGCGCGACCGGCCGCCGTCGCGAAGCGGCACGCCCGGGGCCACCTCATGGCGCGCGAGTGGATCGACCGGCTGGTCGACGAGGACACCTTCGTCGAGTACGGCTCGCTGCCGGTCGCGGCGCAGCGGTCACGGCGCTCCCTGGAGGACCTCATCGCCAACACGCCGGCCGACGGCATCGTGACCGGCACCGGACGACTCGACGACACCGAGATCGCGGTACTGGCGTACGACTACACCGTGCTGGCCGGCACTCAGGGGTACTTCAACCACAAGAAGACCGACCGGATGCTCGGGGTGGCACGCGACAAGCGCCTCCCGGTGGTCTTCTTCTGCGAGGGAGGCGGCGGCCGCCCCGGCGACACCGACACGCAGAACCTGCTCGCCGCGGGCCTCAACGTGCCCACCTTCGCGATGCTCGGCTCGCTCAGCGGCGTCGTCCCGACGGTCGGCATCCTCACCGGACGATGCTTCGCCGGCAACGCCGCCCTGCTGGGCACGTGCGACGTCATCATCGCGACCGCCGACTCGAACCTCGGCATGGCCGGACCGGCGATGATCGAGGGCGGCGGACTGGGCCGGTTCACCCCCGAGGAGATCGGCCCGATGGACGTCCAGTCCCCCAACGGTGTCGTCGACATCCTCGTCGACACCGACGAGGAGGCCATCGAGGCCGCACAGCGCTACCTGTCGTACTTCACGAAGCGGCAGACCGCGTGGACGGCGGCCGACCAGCGTCGCCTGCGCCACGTGATCGGTGAGAACCGCAAGCAGGTCTACGACATCCGCGAGCTCATCGACACACTCGCGGACGAGGACTCGGTGCTGGAACTGCGCCGCGACTTCGGCGTCGGCGCGATCACGGCGCTGATCCGGGTCGAGGGTCGGCCGATGGGCCTGGTCGCCAACAACCCGGCCCACCTCGGCGGCGCGATCGACGCCGACGCCGCCGACAAGATGGCTCGATTCCTGCAGCTGTGCGACGCCCACGGCCTGCCCGTGGTGTCGCTGTGCGACACGCCGGGGTTCATGGTGGGTCCCGAGTCGGAGAAGACGGCCACCGTGCGGCACTTCGGGCGCCTGTTCGTGATCGGCGCTCACCTGCGCATCCCGATGATCACGATCATCGTCCGCAAGGGCTACGGTCTCGGCGCCCAAGCCATGGCGGCCGGCGGTTTCGCCCGCCCGATCGCGACCATCGCCTGGCCGACCGGTGAGATCGGCGGCATGGGCCTGGAGGGTGCGGTCCGACTCGGCTTCTCCAAGGAACTCGAGGCGATCGAGGACCCGGTGGCCCGTGAGGCCCGCTACCAGGAGCTGCTCGACCAGCACTACGAGACGGGCAAGGCCATCAACGGCGCGATGAAGCACGAGTTCGACGAGGTCATCGACCCCATCGACACGCGGCGCTGGATCACCGCGGCGCTCGGCGGTTGGACTCCGGGCGTCCGCGAGGGTGGCCGTTACATCGACACCTGGTGAGCTGGACTCAGCGGACGCGGACGACCTTCTTCGCCGAGGATCCTCGGAAGCCGGCATCGCCCGCGTAGACGACGCGGATCGTATGGCGACCCTTCCGCGTAAGCCGGGGAAGGCGGAACCTGAGACGGCCCCGGTGGTGGACCGCGAGCTTCTTCGTGGTGAGTCGTCGCGAACCGTCGAACACCCGGATCGATCCCGTGGGCCGCAACCCGGCCGCGGAGACCGTGACCGTGATCCGCGCCCGCTTCGACCGCTTCACCTTCCTCGGCACCGCGATCCTGGTGCGGGTGCCGGCCTTCGGGATCGCGACCGAGGCACGCTGGCCGACACCGGCGAACGGGCCCGACGAGATCTCGTGCCGCACCGTGAGCGTCCGACCGAGATCTGCTGCACCGACCCGGTAGGTCGTGCCAGTCCCGACCCGACGCCCACCGCGCCACCAGGTCACGCGGGTGGAGGCGGACGGACCCGTGAGTCCCGAGGTCCTCGCGGTCAACACCGCACCCGGAAGGCGCCGGCCCGTCACTCGCGGCGGGCTCAAGGGTGCGCTGATCCGTGACAGGTCCAGCACCCCGGTGCCGCAGTACGCCGCAGCCGTGGAGTTGCAGTCGATGGTCGCGACCTGCGGGACCGGGGAGCCCTTCGCGACGGTCGAGTAGGGCTGGACGGCGTCCTTGAGCGCCTGCTTGACCGACTCCGGGCTCGTCAGGCCCAGGGAGTAGAGCAGCGCGGCGGCGGCGGAGACCGCAGGCGTCGCCATGCTCGTGCCTTGGTCGACGCCGTAGCCGGCGGCACCCGGACTCGTCGCCCCGAGGTTGATCGTCGACGCGATGCCGCGCTGCGCGCCCAGCTGCAGGTCGCCGCCCGGTGCGGACAGGTCGGCGCCCGGGCCGACGGTGGAGTACCACGCGCGGTGACCCGACTCGGTCGTCGCGGTGACCGTCACGACGCCGTCGCAGCCGCCGGGCACGGAACGGGACACCGGCGCCAACTCGCCGAACGACGCATTGCCCGCGGCGGCCACGACGGTCGTGCCGCGCGCGTGGAGCTCGTCGGCGACCCAGTCGTAGAACTCCGAGCAGTAGAGCTCGGCCTCCTGCTCGGAGTCCGCCTCGGCGCCGAGCGACAGGTTGACGACCTGCGCCGGAGTCCGGTTGGGCGGGAGGCCGAGGTGACGTAGGTCGACGCCGCCGGCCCACAGCATCGCGATGGCGATGTCGGAGTCCCAGCCTCCGCAGTGGCCCAGGACGCGCACGGGCTGGATCCGAACGCCCGGCGCCACCCCGGCGACGCCGATCCCGTTGTCGGCCTTCGCGGCCACCGTCCCGGCGACGTGCGTCCCGTGCCAGGAGCTGTCGGCGCCGGCGATCTCATCGGGGTTCCAGCCACAGCCGGCGGCGATCGTGGCGTCCATCCAATCACCGGGGTCGGAGGGGTCGCCGTCCCAGCCGTCGCCGTCGCCCGCGTTGACGAACCTGCCGTCGTAGTGGCACGTGTCACCGACCCAGGTGCAGTCCCCGTCGACGAAGTCGTAGCCGGGGACGGTCTGCCCCTTCAGATCCGGATGCGCGGTGATGCCGGTGTCCAGCACGGCCACGACGACCGAGGCCGAGCCGCGGGTCGCACGCCAGAGGACCGGAGCCTTCGTGGTGAAGCCACCGACGGTCCGGACACCGTCGATCTCGTCGCGCTCGTCCCACAGATTGCCCTGATCGAGGAACCCGGGGTCGTTCGGCCACACCGGAGGCGCGGATTGCCGAAAGCGCAGGCGGTCCGGAAGGACCCACTCCACGTCCGGGCGTGCCTCGAGCTCGTCGATCGCCGGCGCCAGATCGTCCGGATCGACCGGCTCGGCGAGGTCCACGCGGCTCAGGCCGCCGGGCATCGCCGCGGTTCCCACCACGCGGACGTCTCGGGGAAGCGACGTCTGGGCGGCCCGTGCGAGCGCGGCGCGGCGGGACTCGTTCACCTTCACGATCAGACCCCGCGCCAAGGCCGGGCGAGGGTGCTCACTCTCGGCGACCGCGGCGGCTGCCTCGTCCCGAACGGCAGTGGGCGCGGCGAACGCCGGAAGAGCCGCTCCTGCCAGGGAGCCGGATGCGAGCAGGGCGATGGCGGAAACCAGGCGGCGGCGCACAGGACCTCCAGAGCGGAGGGCGGGGGGACGACCTGCACAGCCTAGGGCGCATCGCACGTGCGCCGCGGTCGATCTCGTCAGCGGACGCGGATCTTCTTCACGACGCTGGACTTCGACAGTTTCCCGTTGCCGCCGTAGACGATGCGGATCCTGTGCTTGCCCTTCTTCGCGATCGTGGGCAGACGGAAGGTGATCTTCCCGCGGTGCTTGGCCTTGATCTTCACGACCTTGATGCGCTTCTTGCCGTCGCGGACGATGATCTTGCCCGTCGGTCGCCCGTAGGACGACGCCACGCGCACCGTGACCTTGGCTCGCTTGGACTTCGAGACCCGCTTCGGCATCTTCGCCGAGGTCCGCGTCGCGGCCTTCACGACCTTGGAGGACTCGTGGTAGATGCCCGGGCGGCTGGTGGACCCGGTCGCCACGGCTCGGACCGTGAGTCGACGTCCGAGATCCGCCCTCGTCGGGGTGTACGTCCTCCCCTGTGCGACCGCTTTCGATCCCCGGTACCAGGTGAGTCGAACCGCCGAGGCGTTGCGCCAGCGTCCCCGGGTCGAGCGAGCCGTGCGCCCTGGCCGCGGAGTGCCCACGATCTTGGGAGCCGTCAGCGGCGCGGCGACCCGCACGACGGCGTCGGCGTCGACCACACCGGCGCCGCACTGGGCCACCGAGCACCCACCTGCTCGTCGGGCGGTCGCCTTGAGGACACGCTCGACGACCACGGGATGGGAGATGCCGACCGAATAGGCCAGTGCCGCCGTGGCAGAGACGGCCGGCGCGGCCATGCTCGTACCGGACATCAGCGCCCAGGCATGGGTCGAGGGCCCGCGGGCTCCGGTGTTGTACGTGGAGGGGATGCGGACACCCGGTGCCGCGACGTCGATCCCCTTGCCCTGATTCGAGAAGTCCGCCTTGGCCCCGGCGGTCGTGGTCGCGGCGACCGCGATGTAACCGGGGCATGACGACGGGACGTTGAGCGCGTGGTTGCCGTAGTTGTTCCCGGCGGCGGCGACGAGGGTCGCACCCCGCTTGCGCGCCACGGCGGCGAACTTGGCGTAGAAGCGGCAGATCTTCGCCGCGCGCGCGGCGGTGTTCACCGAGCTGCCCAGCGAGAGATTGATGACCTGCGACGGCTTGGGGTTGACCTTGATCTTGCCGTGCTTCTTGTCGTAGGCACGCACCTTGGCGCCGCTGGCCCACACGATGCTCATCGCGATGTCCCAGTCCGATCCACCGCAACGACCGAGGGCGCGCACCGCCTGGACCTTCACGCCGGGGGCGATGCCCGCGATGCCGAGCCGGTTGTTCCGCTTGGCGGCGATGATCCCCGCCACGTGCGTCCCGTGCCAACTGCTGGTCCTCGGGTCGAACTCCGGGCCCAAGTGACGACACGTCGACGCCGTGCGCCAGTTTCCCGGATCGGCCGGGTTGGAGTCCCAGCCGTTTCCGTCACCGGCGCTGCGGGAGGTCCCGGTCGACCTGGTCTTGGTGCACGTCACGTTGAGGCAGCGGTAGTCCCGATCGACGAAGTCGCGCCCCTTGGCCAGGCGCCCCTTCAGGTCCGGGTGGGACTTGAGGATGCCGGTGTCGATGACGGCGACCCGCACCGACGGGCGTCCGGTGGTCACATCCCAGGCGCGATCCGCCCGAACGCCCCAGGTCCCGTGCAGGTTCCACTGGTCGCTGGTGTAGAGGGGGTCGTTCGCCGTGGCCTGCGGGAAGCGGATGCCGTTGGGGATCGCCCACGCGACGTCGGGACGTGCCTCGAGCTCGTCGATCGCCTCGTCGAGCTCGGTGGCGTCCACCTCGTCCGACAGGCTCAGCAACGCCAGGTCCTCAGGACCGGCCTCGGCCTCGGTGATCTCCAGCCCGTCCGGCAGCTCCTCCGCCACGTCCTCGACCAGGTCCTCGGGGACGGCCGAGACGTCCTCGTCGAACTGGACGATCAGGCCGGTCGCCGGTTGCGGATCGTCGGTGCCGCGCATCGGCGCCTCCAAGAGCACCTCGTCCTGACCGGCGGCGGGCACGACGCCCGCAGCCAGGACGATCGACGTGAACGCCGCCGTGACGATGATGGACGGACGCCGCAGGCGGAGTCTCATGGTGGGCCTTCCCCGAGTTCGTGTGGCGGTGTGATCGTACCCCGCGATCGTCGCGCGTCGAACGCCGCGAGATGCGAAAGGCCCCCACCCGGTGCGGGTGGGGGCCCTCGGCGTGGTGCTTACTTGGCCTCGTCCTCGGCGGACTCGTCCGACTCCTCGGCCACCGACTCCTCGGCCGGAGCCTCGGTCGCCTCGTCCGCGGGAGCCTCGGTCACCTCAGCCTCGGCGGCCTCGGTCTCGGGGGCCTCAGCCTCGGCCGCGGGGGTCTCCTCGACCGGCTCGGCGGCCGGGGCGGCCTCCGACTTCGGCTCGAAGGTCTTGCCCTCGACGATCTCGATGACGGCCATCGGGGCGTTGTCGCCCTTGCGCGGACCGATCTTCGTGATGCGGGTGTAGCCGCCCGGGCGGGTGGCCATGGCCGGGCCGATCTCCGTGAAGAGGGTGTGCAGCACGCTCTTGTCGCGGATGACCTTGACGACCTGGCGGCGGTTGGCCACCGTGTCGGTCTTGGCCTTGGTGATCAGCTGCTCGGCGTACGGGCGCAGGCGCTTGGCCTTGGCCTCGGTCGTGGTGATGCGGCCGTGCTCGAACAGGGCCGTGGCGAGGTTCGCCAGGATCAGCCGCTGGTGCGAGGGGCTGCCGCCGAGGCGAGGACCCTTGGTGGGGGTGGGCATGTCGTTACTCCTGAATCAGTGTGGTCAGAGCAGCTCAGTACTGCTCGTCCTCGGCGAAACCGGCGTCTTCGTCGTAGCTCTCGATGACCGCGGCCGGGTCGAAGCCCGACGCGCTGTCCTTGAGACCCAGACCGAGCTCGGCGAGCTTGGTCTTGACCTCGTCGATCGACTTGGAGCCGAAGTTGCGGATGTCCAGCAGATCCTGCTCGCTGCGCGTGATCAGCTCACCCACGGTGTGGATGCCCTCGCGCTTGAGGCAGTTGTAGGAACGGACGGTGAAGTCCAGGTCCTCGATCGGCAGGGCCAGGTCGGCGGCCAGCTGCTCGTCGACGGGCGAGGGGCCGATGTCGATGCCCTCGGCCTCGACGTTGAGCTCACGGGCCAGCCCGAACAGCTCGACCAGGGTCGACCCGGCGGACGCGAGCGCGTCGCGCGGAGCGATCGACGGCTTGGTCTCGACGTCGATGATGAGCTTGTCGAAGTCGGTGCGCTGCTCGACACGAGTCGCCTCGACCTTGTAGGTGACCTTCAGCACGGGGCTGTAGATCGAGTCGATCGGCATGCGGCCGATCTCCTCGTCGCCGGTCTTGTTCTGCACGGCGGAGACGTAGCCGCGGCCGCGCTCGACGACCAGCTCGATCTCCAGGCGACCCTTGTCGTTGAGGGTCGCGATGTGCAGATCCGGGTTGTGGATCTCGACACCGGCGGGCGGCGTGATCGCGGCGGCGGTGACGTCACCGGCGCCCTCGGCGCGCAGGTACATCACGACCGGCTCGTCGATCGTCGAGGAGACGACCAGGTTCTTCAGGTTGAGGATGATCTCGGTGACGTCCTCGGTCACGCCCTCGATGGTCGAGAACTCGTGCAGGACACCGTCGATCTTGATCGAGGTGACGGCCGCACCCGGAATCGACGACAGCAGCGTGCGACGCAGCGAGTTGCCGAGGGTGTAGCCGAATCCCGGCTCCAGAGGCTCGATGACGAACCGCGAACGGTTGTCGTCGACGACCTCTTCGGTCAGGACGGGGCGCTGGGCGATCAGCATGGTGTTTCTTCCTTTCCGGACCCACCGCTATATGAGGGCCGGGTTGGTGGACAGACGGCGGAACGAATCAGATCTTCGAGTAGAACTCGACGATGAGCTGTTCCTGGATCGGGACGACGATCTGCTCGCGCACCGGGTTCTGGTGGACCAGGATGCGACCACGATCGATCGACACGTCGAGCCAGGCCGGCACGGTGTCGGGGTCATGGGTCTCGCGCGCCACGATGAACGGCGTCATCTCCAGGCTCTTGGGACGCACGTCGATGATGTCGTGCTTGCTGACCTGGTAGGACGGGATGTTCGTCTTGACGCCGTTGACCAGGAAGTGACCGTGGGTCACCAGCTGGCGGGCGTGACGCCGCGTGCGGGCGAACCCGGCACGGTAGACGACGTTGTCGAGACGGCTCTCGAGCAGGCTCAGCAGGTTGTCGCCGGTCTTGCCGGGACGGCGCGAGGCGATCTCGTAGTACTTGCGGAACTGCTTCTCCAGAACGCCGTAGGTGTAGCGCGCCTTCTGCTTCTCCTGCAGCTGGGTACGGTACTCCGACTCCTTGACGCGGGCGCGGCCGTGCTGGCCGGGCGCGTACGGACGGCGCTCGAAGGCCTTGTCCCCACCGACGAGGTCGACGCCCAGACGGCGCGACTTCTTGGTGAGGGGTCCGGTGTAACGGGCCATGGGTGATTACTCCTTGGAAGTCGACGCGTCAGAGACGACGGTGCTTGGGCGGACGGCAGCCGTTGTGCGGGCTGGGGGTCACGTCGGAGATGGTGCCGACCTCGAGGCCGATACCACTGAGCGACCGGATCGCCGTCTCGCGGCCCGAGCCCGGACCCTTGACGTAGACGTCGACCTTCTTCATGCCGTGTTCCATGGCCTGACGACCGGCGGCCTCGGCGGCCATGCCGGCGGCGTACGGCGTCGACTTGCGCGAGCCCTTGAATCCGACGGTGCCGCCGGAGGCCCACGCGATCACCGCGCCGCTGGGGTCGGTGATCGTGACGTGCGTGTTGTTGAACGTGCTCTTGATGTGGGCCTCGCCCTGAACGACGTTCTTCTTCTCCTTGCGGCGCACCTTCTTGGCGCCGGAGCTCTTGGGGGGCATCGGTTACCTCACTTCTTCTTTCCGGCCACGGTGCGCTTGGGACCCTTGCGGGTGCGCGCGTTGGTCTTGGTGCGCTGACCACGGACGGGCAGGTGCGCACGGTGACGGCGGCCCTGGTAGGAGCCGATCTCCATCTTGCGGCGGATGTCCGCGGTCACCTCGCGGCGCAGGTCACCCTCGACCTGGTAGTTCGCCTCGATGTGGTCACGCAGAGCGACGAGCTGGTCGTCGGTCAACTCGTGAACGCGGGTGTTGGGGTCGATGCCGGTGGCGGCGAGGGTCTCGACCGCGCGGGTGCGGCCGATCCCGTAGATGTACGTGAGTCCGATCACCACGCGCTTATCGCGCGGCAGATCCACTCCGACGAGGCGTGCCATGTTCTGGCAGTTCCTTTCGGTTCGGCAGAGGTGTGGTCATCCGCGGCATCCCCATCGCCTCGATGGGGCTCCGGCCTCTGCGCCGGAGGTGGCATCCGTCGCTCGGGCGAGCGGCGGATGAGCCGTCGGATGTTCAGGGGTGCTGCGGAAGAAGAATCTGGTCAGCCCTGGCGCTGCTTGTGGCGCGGGTTCTCGCAGATCACCATGACGCGGCCGTGGCGACGGATCACCTTGCACTTGTCACAGATCTTCTTCACGCTCGGGTTGACCTTCATCGAGATTCTCTCTCTTCGGTACGAACTGAACGTGGTTATGGAGTTGTTACGGGGTGCTCACTTGTAGCGGTAGACGATCCGACCGCGGCTGAGGTCATACGGCGAGAGCTCCACCACGACCCGATCCTCGGGGAGGATGCGGATGTA
Organism: Aeromicrobium choanae; assembly: GCA_029265505.1. GTDB lineage: Bacteria > Actinomycetota > Actinomycetes > Propionibacteriales > Nocardioidaceae > Aeromicrobium > Aeromicrobium choanae_A. The sequence goes on along the minus strand of JAJUII010000001.1, from coordinate 5,187 downwards.
GTGCTGGCGCATCTTGCCGCTGATGTGCGCGAGCACCTTGTGGCCGTTGGCCAGCTCGACGCGGAACATCGCGTTGGGCAGGGCTTCGATGACCGAGCCCTCCATCTCGATGACGCCTTCTTTTTTCGCCATACACCTCAACTTCTTCGTCTCGTCCGATCGGCCCGGAACACGCGCGTCCTCCGCCCCGATCGGGGCTGCCGGGAGGGCATGGGAGAGCGAGCCTGACAAGGCCGACACACAAGTCTACGTCGAAGAACCGCGAGGACTCAAATCGGCTCCGGCGCGGCCGTGACGAGGTCAGTGTCCGGCGAGGCCCCACTGCGTGCTCGGCTGGAGCACCGCGGCGTCGAGGGCTGCGGTCCGCAGCCCGGTGATCTTCTGGTACTCCGGGTTGGCCACCATCGCGCTGAACGCCTGCCGGGACGGATAGCGCACCAGCAGCACCGCGTCCCAGTCCCAGCCGTCGGGGGCGACCAGCGGGGTGTCGAGGTTGCCGGCGTAGACGACCTCCCCGCCCACCTCCGCCAGGAACGGACCGATGCGCTCGGTGTACTCACGGTAGGACGAGACGCCACTTTCGCGGTACTGGAGCAGGTTGAGCATGACGACGGGACCGCCCGGGTCCTCGGCGAGCAGGCGCTTCAGATCGGCGCCGGTGGGATCGACTGACATGGCACGACCTTAGCGAGACGTGACGGTGGTCACGGCAGGGAGGTGATGAGCGCCCGGTGGAATGCGCTCCCCCGCTCCAACCAGTCGACGGCGACCTTCTCGTTGGGCGCGTGGATCGAGTCGCGCTGGGCGCGGGTCATCTTCAGCGGTGCGAAGCGGTAGACCGAGTCGCTGATCCGCGCGAAGTGTCGCGAGTCCGTCCCGCCCGTCTGGACGTACGGGACGACGCGGATCCCCGGGGCGAGCGTCTCGATCGCCGCCGTGAGAGCGCGCCAGGCGTCGTTGTCCGTGCGCGAGACCCGCGGCGGATCCTCACCGTCGACGTACTCGATCTCGACGTCCAGTCCGCGCAACAGCCGCTCGAGTCGACGCACGAGCCGTTCGCGGGTGTCCCCGACGGCGAGCCGGACGTTGACGTTCGCCCGAGCCTCGGTCGCCAGCACGTTGCGTGCGGGCGATCCGCGCAGTTCGGTGACGGCCATCGTCGTGCGGGCGATGGCGGAGGTCTCCTTGCCCAGACGCGCCAACAACTCCGCCACGGGTCGGTTGGCCCGACGCGCGTTGCGCAAGACCAGGGCGATCGGCGCGGGCACCAGATCGGCGAGGGACTCGAGCATCTGCAGCACCGGCTCGGACAGGTGCGGCGTGGCGGGATTCCGCTCGATCCGGACGATGGCCTTCGCCAGGCGCGCGGTGGCACCGTCAGGCTCCGGCGTCGAGGCATGGCCTCCCCCGCCCCGGGCCACCAGGCCGACGTCCACCGTACCCTTCTCGACGATCGCGACCATCGCCGTCAGCGCCGAGACGCCGGGGAACGCGTCGTCGACGACCGCGCCGCCCTCGTCGGAGACGAGCCAGGGGCGGACGCCCGACGCCTCGAGGCGGTCCACGATGTCGGACGCGCCGTGGCCGAAGACCTCCTCGTCCGCGCCGAAGCACAGGTAGACGTCGCGAGCCGGGACGAACTCCTCCGCGAGCAGGGACTCCACCGCCTCGGCGATGCACACCAGCGGGCCCTTGTCGTCGAGCGCACCGCGGCCGTGCACGAAACCGTCGTCGATCACGCCGGCGAACGGGTCACGGTCCCACTGCTCGGCCGGTGCCGGGACCACGTCGTAGTGCGCCATCAGGACCAGCGGGCCCTCCGCGCTCCGACCCGGCCACCGGAACAGCAGGCTGCCGCCGGGGATCACGGTCGACTCGAGCCGCTCGTGAAGTCTCGGGTAGAGGCGGGCGAACGTCGCGCGGAACGCCACGAACTCGGCCTCGTCACGCTCCTCGACCGCCGAGACGGTGCGGCACCGGATGAGCTCGGCCAGGCGTTCGGCGGCGGTCATCGCGCAGTGGGTGGTCACGAGATCAGGATGCCCCACAGCACGATCGCCACACCCAATACGTCCGCGATCGCCAAGGTGGTGAGTCCGGCCTGGACGACCGCCTCCTGAGCCGCCGAGCCGACCCGGTCCGAGGCGGCGAGCGGCATCATCGGCCCACCCGCACCCCACAGAGCGGCGAGCAGTGTGGTCAGCCAGGTGACCCATGCTCCGTAGACCAGCAGAGCGGCGGCGGCGATCTCCCACCCACGCGGCAGATCGACATGCGGCCACAGCAGCCCGACTACGATGAGGAAGATCCGTTGAGCAGCGCCTCGAGGTGACTGGTCAGCCCCATTCTCGGGTTCCGCAGCGCCGACACGGCGAAGCCGGTGATCAGTCCGACGAGGAACAGACCCAGACCGGTGCCGAACAGCAGCGTCTGCATGCTCGCAGGCTAACCCCGGGCCCGGCCGCAGCGGAAGCATCGGACGCCGGATCGTCGCGGTCGTCACCGGGCGGGCTCGACGTCGACGGGATCGGCGAAGGCCAGACGCGGCACGAACGTCAGGCCGACCGCGGCGACGAAGGCGGTGAGCGAGCACAGGATCCACACCGTGTAGTAGCCCGACAGCGAGGCGGCGGTCGCGTGGGTCGCGCCCGCCGCGAGAGCGACGCCGAAGATGCAGGAGGCGAACGAGCCCCCGATGGTCTTCGTGGTGTTGGTCAGGCCGGTCGCGACGGCGGTGCGTCCCTCCGGCGCCGCGGCCGCGGCGGCCGCCGGCAGCGCCGCGACCAACGCTCCGGAGCCGAGGCCGGCCACGACCATGCAGGCCGTCACCTGCACGACGGTGTCGTGCCAGGGCACCAGCGCGCCGTACCCGGTCCCGACCAGTCCCGCGGCTCCGATCAGACAGTTCCTCGGGGTGAGGCGCCGGCTGGCCCGGGCGAACAGCAGCGCGCCGATCAGCATCGAGAAGACGTAGCCGCCGATGATCGGGGCGACCGTCGAGGCGGTCAGCCCGAGCCCGAACCCGTGCTCGGCCGGATCGGTCTGCGCGAACGTCGACAGAGGGATCTGGGCGCCGAGGACGCTGACGCCGAAGAGCAGCGCGGTGAACTGGACCGGCCACATGGAGGCACGGCGCATGACCCGCAGGTCGATGATCGGGTCGGGTACGCGCAGCTCATGACGCACGAACGGCCACAGCGCGACCAGGCCAACGACGATGGCGAGCCACGGCCACGGTGACCCGACTCCCCACAGGCGTACGAGGGACAGCCCTCCGGTGACCATGAGCAGACTCGCGCTGATCCACGCCAGTCCCCGACGGTCGAGGCTGCCGGCCTGGCGCTCGTGGGCGTCGGGGACGAAGCCGACGATCACGGCGACCACGCCGACCGTGAGCACGGCGGGCACCGCGAGCACGAGCCACAGGGAGTCGAACGCCGCCGAGGTGGCCCCCGACGAGAGCGCCCCGGCGATCGCTCCCGCCTCGAGCGCGGCGACGATGATCCCGGTCGCGCGCCGGGTCGCGGCCGCCCGGTCGGGCCGTCCGAGGCTGCGCCGGTAGATCAGGGCGACCTCGAGCGGGAGCCACACGGTGAAGACGCCCTGCAGGGCCCAGAAGACGAGGTACGTCTCGAACGTCGTCGCAAGCGCGATCCCCCACGTCGCGACGGCCGTGACCACCGCGGCCCACAGGAGGACTCGACGGTGACCCACCAGGTCGCCGAACTTCGACAGGGGCGGGACGCACAGCGCCGAGAGCAGCAGCTGCGCCGCCTCGAACCAGTTGACGTCGGCGTCGTTGATGGTCAGGTGTCGCGCGATGTCGGTGGCCAGCGGCGTGTAGTAGCCCTGCAGGAATCCACTGACGAACTCCACGAAGACCAGCGCCCCGACCAGACCGGCGCCGACCGAGGCGGCCTTGGTTCGTCCCATCCGGTCAGGATAGGGCTCCCGGCGAGCTCGGTCGGGAGGTTTCAGGCGAGCGGCGAGCGGCGCACTTCACGAGGTCTTCTGGCACTTCACGAGGGAAGCTTTCCTCGTGAAGTGCCAGTTTCCCCGGTTAACCGGGGAAACCGTCAGACCGGCTCAGCGCAGGGGACGCCGAGCTCGGCGAGGCGGGCGGCGCCGCCGTCGAGGGCCGTGAGCACCCACACGCCCTCGGGCGTGACGGTGATCGTGTGCTCGTGGTGGGCCGCCCAGGTGCCGTCCGTCGTCACCGCGGTCCACTCGTCCGCCAGGATCGCGGCCCGATGTGTGCCGAGCGTGATCATCGGCTCGATCGCGAGTGCCATGCCCTCGACGATCTTGGGGCCGCGCCCGCGCCGGCCGCGGTTGGGGACGTCGGGGGCCTGGTGCATCTCAGAGCCGATGCCGTGACCGGTGAACCCCTCAGTGATGCCGTAGCGGCCCTGGGAGCGCACGTAGGACTCGATCGCGTGCGAGATGTCGCCGACGCGACCGCCGAGCCGGGCGGCCGCGATCCCGCGCCACAGCGCCTCCTCGGTCACCCGGTCGAGCTCGGCGACCTCGGACGCGACCGTGCCGACCTGGACGGAGATCGCCGCGTCTCCGTGCCAACCGTCCACGACGGCACCGAAGTCGATCGAGATCAGGTCCCCCTCCGCCAGCACGCGGTCTCCGGGGATGCCGTGCACGATCTCGTCGTTGACCGAGGCGCAGATGACCCCGGGGAACCCGTGGTAGCCCAAGAAGTTCGACGAGGCCCCCTCCGCCGCCAGGCACTCGCGCGCGAGGGCGTCGAGGTCGCCGGTCGTCACGCCGGGCGCGACGGCCTCGCGCAGACGCTGGAGCGTCCGGGCGACGACGAGGCCGGCCCGACGCATCGTGGCCAGCTGCTCGGGCGTCTTGAGCTCGATCGACCCGCCGAACATGGGCGGGTGCTCAGGAGTCGCGCAGGCGCGCGTCGAGCGCGTCGGCGATGCGCTGTCCGACCTCGTCGGGAGTCCCGACGCCGTCGACCTCGATCAGCAGACCACGGTCCCGGTAGACGGACAGCAGCGGCTCGGTCTCGGAGCGGTAGACCTCCTGGCGGTGCCGGATGACCTCCTCCGTGTCGTCCGACCGACCACTGACCTTCGCGCGCTCGAGCAGACGCGAGATCAGCTCCTCCTCGTCGACGATGAGCGCCACCACGGCGTCCAGCCGGGTGCCGAGGCCGGCGAGGAT
>JAJUII010000037.1 GCA_029265505.1 Aeromicrobium choanae | reverse complement strand
AGGACCACCGGGTGCCCCTGACCACCATCCGGCGGACCGACGCCGGATTCACCGCGCGCACCGGCGTCGGCCCGCTGGGCTTCGACGATCCGATGACGATCGGTCATTGGGAGCCGCCGCGTTCGGTCGAGTTGCACAAGACCGGTCGGGTCATCGCCGGCTGGGCCCGGATCCGCGTCGACCCGACCGAGAGCGGGAGTGTGGTGACGTGGTCCGAGAGTGTGCGGCTGCGTGGGGTCCCGGCCTGGTGCGATCCGCTCCTGCGGCCGCCTCTGCGGGCGATGATCCGCATCATCCTGCGCCGCCTGCTGGGCTGACTAGGGTGGAGGCATGTCCGCCGCCGAGAACGAGGTCGTCGACCTCTGCCGCGATCTGATCCGCATCGACACGTCGAACTTCGGCGACTCGTCCGGGCCCGGCGAGCGCACCGCCGCCGAGTACGTCGCCGAGAAGCTCGCCGAGGTGGGGCTGGAGCCGCTCATCGTCGAGTCGGAGCCCGGACGCGCGAGCGTGCTCGCGCGCTGGGGCGACCAGACGTCCTCGCGCCCCGGTCTGGTGCTGCACGGCCACCTCGACGTGGTCCCCGCCGAAGCGTCCGACTGGTCGAGCGACCCCTTCGCCGCCGAGATCGTCGACGAGTACGTGGTCGGCCGCGGCGCGGTCGACATGAAGGACTTCGACGCGATCCTCCTCGCGGTGGTGCGCGAGCGGCAGCGGTCCGGTCGCCTCCCGGCCCGGCCGATCACGCTGGTGTTCACCGCGGACGAGGAGGCCGGCGGTCGGCTGGGCGCCCACTGGCTCGTCGAGGCCCACCCGGAGTGGTTCGAGGGCTGCACCGAGGCCGTCGGCGAGGTCGGCGGGTTCTCCACCGAGGTCGGCGGACGTCGCCTGTACCTCATCGAGTCCGGCGAGAAGGGGATCGCCTGGCTGCGGCTGACCGCTCAGGGCACCGCCGGCCACGGGTCGATGCGCAACGACGACAACGCGATCACCCATCTGGCTCGGGCGCTCGTCACGATCGGTGAGTACGACTGGCCCGCCGAGCCGGGACCGTCGATGCAGCGGCTGCTCGACAAGGTGCGCGAGCTCACCGGGCGCGACGGCACGCCCGACGAGCTGCTCGAGCACTTCGGGCCGGCCGTCCGCATGATCGGGTCGGGCCTGCGCAACTCGACGAATCCGACGATGGCCGCGGCCGGCTACAAGCACAACGTGATCCCCGGCGAGGCGGTCGCCTACGTCGACGGCCGGACGCTGCCCGGGCAGGCCGAGAGCTTCGTGGCGCGGGTGCAGAGCCTGGTCGGGGAGCAGGTCACGGTCGAGCCGTACATCGAGGACATCCCGCTGGAGTACCCCTTCGAGGGGGACCTGGTCGACGCGATGACCGTGGCGCTGCTCAAGCAGGACCCGGAGGCCCACGTCGCGCCGTTCTTGATGTCGGGCGGCACCGACGCCAAGGCCTGGCACAAGCTCGGGATGACCTCGTACGGGTTCACCCCGCTGCGGCTCCCGGCCGAGCTCGACTTCACGGCGCTGTTCCACGGCGTCGACGAGCGGGTGCCGATCGACGCCTTGCGATTCGGCACGCGGGTGCTCGACGACTTCCTCGATCTGGCCTGACGCATGATCCGCCGGCACCGGGGTACCTGAGCGCTGACACCATCGAGCATCGAGGAGAGCCCACCGCATGGACGTGCCCGCCGAGGACCGGGAGCCGCAGGGACCCACCGACCTGACGAAGCAATCCTGGTGGCAGACGCTGCGTCGCACCGTCCGCGAGTTCAGTGACGACCAGTGCACCGATCTCGCGGCCGCCTTGACCTACTACTCCGTGCTCGCGCTGTTCCCCGGCGCACTGGCGGTGCTGTCGCTGATCGGGCTGGTCGGGCAGGGCGGCGAGGTCGTCGACGCGCTCGTCCAGATCCTGCGCGACCTCGGCGCCTCCGGCGTCGCGGAGACCCTCGAGCCGACGCTGCGGCAGCTCGAGCAGAGCGAGCGGTCGGGCCTGACGCTCGCCATCGGAGTCGCGGCGGCCCTGTGGTCCGCGTCGGCCTATGTGAACGCGTTCGGTCGCGGGATGAACCGCATCTACGAGATCGAGGAGGGCCGACCGATCTGGAAGCTCCGCCCGCAGATGGTGCTGCTGACGATCGTGCTGGTGGTCCTCGCCGCCGCCGTGGGCCTGGCGCTCGTGCTGACCGGCCCGGCCGCCGAGGCGGTCGGCTCGGTGATCGGCCTGGGGGAGACGGCCACGCTGGTCTGGTCGATCGCCAAGTGGCCCGTGCTGCTCGCGGTCGTCGTGCTGATCGTGGCGCTGCTCTACTACGCCACGCCGAACGTCCGCCAGCCGAGGTTCCGCTGGGTCAGCGTCGGCGCCATCGTCGCGATCGTGGTCTGGATCCTGGCGTCGGTCGGATTCGGGTTCTACGTCGCCGGCTTCTCGAACTACGACCGCACGTACGGCTCGCTCGCGGGCGTCATCGTCTTCCTGCTGTGGCTGTGGATCACGAACCTCGCCCTGCTGTTCGGCGCGGAGCTCGACGCCGAGCTCGAGCGAGGGCGGGAGCTGCAGGCCGGCATGCCGGCCGAGGTCGCGATCCAGCTGCCCCCGCGCGACACCCGCAAGATCGAGAAGGACCGCAAGAAGCGGCGAGAGGACGTGCGGCGAGCTCGCCGATTGCGGCAGACGCGGGGCGCCGACGACAGCGATCCGGCGGACCGCAGGTGATCAGATCGTCGCGCGCATCCGGATGATCTTGCGTCGCAGCCGGACGGTGCGCTGACCGGAGCGGTCCTTGCGCAGCCGGTCCAGCTCCCAGCCGTGGAACTCGGCGGCCTGGGTGAGCCACTGGCAGACCGCCTTCGACGACTTCGTCCGGTCGATGGACAGGTCCCAGAACTCGTAGTCGATCATCGTGCTCCTTCGGACACGTCGTCGAGGGCGGAGGCGATCTCCGTGGGAAGGTCCAGCGCGTCGGCGCCGAGCAGCTCCCGCAGCTGGGCGACGGTGCGGGCACCGACGATCGCGCTGCCGACCGCGGGTCGCCCCAACAGCCACGACAGCGCCACGTGGGGCACGGGCACGCCCAGGCCCTCGGCGGCCGCGGCCAGCGCCTCCACGATGCGCGCCTTGTCGGGCGTCAGGTACGGGGCGACGAAGGCCTCCCACCGCGGGTCGGCGGCGCGCGAGTCGGACGGAACCCCGCCGCGGTACTTGCCGGTGAGGACGCCGCGGCCCAGGGGCGACCACGCCAGCACGCTCATCTGCGCGTGCGCCGTCGCCGGGATGGTCTCGATCTCCGGATCGCGTCGCACCAAGGAGTACTCGATCTGGGTGCTGACGAGGGGGACACCGCCGCCGAGCCGGGTGTACGCGCTCTGCGCGGCCACGGTCTGCCAGCCGTTGTAGTTGCTGATGCCGGCGTACCGGACGCGTCCGGAGCGCACCGCCTGGTCCAGGGCGGCCATCGTCTCCTCGACCGGGACGCTGTCGTCCCACCGGTGGACCTGCCACAGGTCCAGGTGGTCGGTGCCGAGGTCCTCCAAGGTCCGGTCGAGCTGCTGCAGCAGGGAGCGCAGGGAGGCGTCCGTGACGACGCGGCCCTCGCGACGCACCACTCCCGCCTTGCCGGCCAGGATCACGCGGTCACGGATGCCGTGCCGGGTGAGCAGCGAGCCGAGCAGGTGCTCGCAGGCTCCGTCGCCGTAGATGGGCGCGGTGTCGATCGTGGTGCCACCGGCCTCGAGGAAGGTCTCGAGCAGCTCGTCGGCGACGTACTCGTCGACGGCGGCGCCCCAGGACATCGTCCCGAGGGCGAGCCGAGACACCTCCAGTCCCGAACCTCCGAGTCGGTTCACGCGCATGCGATGAGGCTAGTCGGTGGGGTGAACGTTCCTGTGTAGGCTCGCACGGTGGATTTGCTGCGCTCGGTGTTCCTCGGTCTCGTCCAGGGTCTGACGGAGTTCCTGCCCATCTCCAGCAGCGCGCACCTGGCGATCGTGCCCCAGCTCCTCGGCTGGGAGGACCCCGGTGCCGCCTACACGGCGGTCGTCCAGATCGGAACCGAGGTCGCGGTCGTGCTCTACTTCTGGCGCGACATCTGGCGGATCGGCTCCGGCTGGGTGCGGGCCGTCGTCGTCCGCGCCGCGCGATCCGAGCCGGAGTGGCGGATGGGCTGGTTCATCATCGTCGGCTCGCTGCCGATCGTCGTCCTCGGCCTGCTGTTGGAGGACGCCATCGACCGCGAGTTCCGCAACCTGTGGTTCATCGGCGGCACGCTGATCGGATTCGGTCTGATCCTGGGGCTGGCCGAGCGGTTCGGTCGCAAGGCCAAGCCGATCGCCGACCTGTCCGTCCGCGACGCCGTCCTGCTCGGCCTGGCGCAGGCCTGCGCCCTCGTCCCGGGCGTCTCGCGGTCCGGGGCCACCATCTCGATGGGTCTGTTCTTGGGCTACGAGCGGGCCGCTGCGACCCGCTACGCGTTCCTGCTCGCCATCCCGGCCGTCGTGGGCGCGGGCGTCTACAAGCTCAAGGACATCCCCGGCGGGGAGAACGCATACGGGACGGTGCCCACGATCGTCGGCACCCTGGTCTCCTTCGCGGTCGGTCTCGCGGTGATCCACTGGCTCCTGCAGTACGTCAGCAAGTACAGCTATGCGCCGTTCGTGATCTACCGCGTCGTGCTCGGCACGCTCGTGCTCGGCCTGCTCGCCGGCGGCGTCCTGACCGCCGCCGTGGCCGCCTGAGCGCTCCCTACAGCCAGCCGGCGCGCTTGAAGCGGCGGTAGACGATCCAGCAGGTCGCCGCCATGGCGGCCAGGCACACCGGGTAGCCGAAGGTCCAGGTCAGCTCCGGCATGTGTTCGAAGTTCATGCCGTAGATGCCGGCGACGGCGGTGGGGATCGCGAACAGCGTGGCGCCGGCGGTGAGCTTGCGCATGTCCTCGTTCTGCTGGACGCTCAGCTGCGCGAGGTGCGCGTTCAGCGCGTTCGACAGCAGGCTGTCGACCGACTCGATGGCCTCCAGTGCCCGGTGGAGGTGGTCGCCGATGTCGCGGAAGTAGGGGCGCAGCTCGACCGGCTCGGCGCCCTGGGCGAACCGCATCACCGGGTCGCGCAGGGGAGCGACGGCGTGCCGGAACTCCAAGGTCTCGCGCTTGAGCCGATAGATCCGGGCCGAGTCCCGGGTGCGGTCGGGGGAGAACACCGACGCCTCGACCTCCTCGACGTCGGTGAGCAGCTCCGCGGCGATTTCCTCGTAGCCGTCGACGATCGCGTCCAGCACGGCGTGGACCGCGGCGATCGGACCCTGGCGCAGACGCTCCGGCGCCTGTTCGACGCGCCGCCGCGCGTGCTCCAGCCCGGCGCCGCCATGGCGCACCGTGATGACGTAGTTCGCGCCGAGGCAGACGTTGACCTCGCTCGTCGTGATGTCGTCGTCGCGGTAGGAGACGATGCGCACCGACAGGAACAGATGGTCGCTGAACCGGTCGATCCGGGGCCGCTGGTGGGGCGACATCATGTCCTCCACCGCCAGCGGATGCAGGCCGAGCGCGGCACCGAACCGCTCCACCTGCTCGCGCGACGGATCGCTCAGGCCGATCCACAGGAAGTCGGACCCGGACAGCGACGCGAGCGTCGCGTCCAGGGTCGCCGGGTCGTCGGACGTGTCCTCGCGCAGACCGTCGCGATACACCGCACCATCGATGATCACCTGCTCATTGTGGGCTTCGCAGTGCCGATAGGCTCGGCGACATGCAGAGTTGGTCCCGCCCACCGGTCCCGCGTCTCGTCGACTCCGGATTCGGCCGGGGACCGGCCGTGCGCGTGTTCGACACGGCGCGGGGGGAGGTCGTGGCGACCGAGCCGGAGACGACGGCGCGGCTCTACGTCTGCGGCATCACCCCGTACGACGCGACTCACCTGGGCCACGCGAACACCTATCTGGCCTTCGACCTGTTGCAGCGTGCCTGGCTCGACCACGGCCTGGACGTCCACTACACCCAGAACGTCACCGACGTCGACGATCCGCTCCTGGAGCGCGCCGAGGCCACCGGCGTCGACTGGGTCGAGCTGGCCGAGCGCGAGACCCAGCTGTTCCGCGATGACATGACGGCCCTGCGCATCCTGCCGCCGCGCGACTACGTCGGAGCGGTGGAGTCCATCCCGCTGGTGGTGGACCTCATCGGACGACTGGAGTCGACCGGCGCGGTGTATCGCGTCGACGACGACCTGTACTTCGAGGTCCGGGCCGCCGAGTCGTTCGGCCGGGTCTCCGGCTGGGACGAGGCCACGATGGCCGAGATCTTCGGCGAGCGCGGGGGCGACCCGCAGCGCCCCGGCAAGCGGGACCCGCTCGACTGCCTGCTGTGGCAGGCCGAGCGACCGGGGGAGCCGGCCTGGGACACCGCGCTGGGCCGCGGGCGGCCCGGTTGGCACATCGAGTGCGCGGCGATCGCGCTGCACCACCTGGGCACGACCTTCGACGTCCAGGGCGGCGGCTCGGACTTGGTCTTCCCGCACCACGAGATGTCCGCCGCCGAGGCCGAGCTGGCCACGGGGGAGCCGTTCGCCTCCGCCTACGTCCACGCCGGGATGGTCGGCTATGCGGGCGAGAAGATGAGCAAGTCCAAGGGTAATCTCGTCCTCGTCTCGCGCCTGCGCGACGAGGGCCACGACCCGATGGCGATCCGGCTCGCGCTGCTCGCGCACCACTACCGCGAGGACTGGGAGTGGCAGGCTCCGCAGATCGGGGAGGCGACCGAACGGCTGTCTCGCTGGCGCAGCGGGGTGCAGCGCCCCACGGCACCCGCGGCCGGCCCGCTCATCGACGAGCTGCGCGCCGCGCTGGCCGCCGATCTGGACGCGCCGCGCGCGCTGGCGGCCGTGGATCGATGGTGCTCCACCGACGGCGACGACGAGAAGGCGCCCGAGCAGGTCGGCCTCGCGGTCGACGCGCTGCTGGGCGTCCGCCTCTGAGCGGCGCCGAGTCAGAGATCGTCGGTCGGCCGGCGCCGCAGGTAACGCTCGAACTCCCGCGCGATGGCGTCCCCGGAGGCCTCGGGCAGATCCCCGGCGTCACGTTCGGTCTCCAGTGAGCGGACGTACTCGGCCAAGTCCTCGTCCTGGCTCATCAGGTCGTCAGCACCGCGCAACCATGCCTCGGCCATTTCGCGCAGGACGCCCTGGGGCAGCGGCACGCCGGTCGCGTCCTCCAGCGCTCCGAGCAGCCGCAACGTGGCGGTGAAGCAGGGCGGCTCTGCCGCGTAGTGGGGGACCGCCGCCCAGATGCTGGCCGTCACGAGCCCCTCCTTGGCGGCGACGTCGCTCAACACGGTGGTGATCCCGACCGGGCCCGCATAGCGGGACTGCTCCAGCCCGAGGCGCTCCATCATCACCGGGTCGTTCGTGGTGCCGGTCACCGGGATCGGCCGGGTGTGCGGCGTGTCGGCCAACAGGGCGCCGAGGGTGATGATCTCCTGGACCCCCGCTCCACGGGCGAGCTCGACGATCGCACCGCAGAAGGTCTGCCAACGGTGGTTCGGCTCCACCGCGCGCAGCAGAAGCACGTCACGCTCCTGCCGCGGAGGGCGCGCCAGGTAGATGGTCGGCGTCGGCCACACGATCTCCCGGATCCCGGAGTCGGACGGGGACAGCACCGGGCGCACCGACTGGAAGTCGTAGAACTCCTCCGGGTCGAGCTCGGCGAAGACCTCGGCGTCCCACTCCTCGATCAGATGGTCGACGGTGCCGGTGGCTGCGTCGGCCGCGTCGTTCCAGCCCTCGAAGGCCGCCACCATCCACGGGTTCCGCAGGGCGGGGATCTGGGCGTCGCTCATTGCGCCAGACTACTCATCCTCGGTCCGATAGCCGAGGTTCGGCGACAGCCAGCGCTCGGCCTCGTCCACGCTCCATCCCTTGCGGGCCGCATAGTCCTCCACCTGGTCGCGGCCGATGCGGCCCACGACGAAGTACTGCGACTGCGGATGGGAGAAGTACAGTCCGCTCACGGACGCGCCCGGCCACATCGCGCAGGAGTCGGTCAGCTCGATCCCGGTGCGGCGCTCGACGTCGAGCAGTCGCCAGATGGTCCGCTTCTCGGTGTGCTCCGGACACGCCGGATAGCCGGGAGCCGGCCGGATGCCGCGGTACCGCTCCTTGATGAGCTCGGCGTTGCTCAGCTTCTCGTCGGGGGAGTAGCCCCACAGCTCGGTACGGACCAGCTCGTGCATGCGCTCGGCGAACGCCTCGGCCAATCGGTCGGCCAGCGCCTCGAGCATGATCGCGTTGTAGTCGTCCAGGTCCGCCTTGAACGCCGCGATCCGCTCGGCGATCCCGAGGCCGGCGGTCACCGCGAAGGCGCCGATGTGGTCGGGCAGCCCGGTCTCGACCGGCGCGACGTAGTCGGCCAGGGATCGGTGCGGCACGCCGGGGCGGTGCTCGGTCTGCTGGCGCAGGTGGTGTAGCCGGGTCACCTCGGTCGTGCGCGACTCGTCGGCGTAGACGATCGTGTCGTCACCGTCGCGGGCGGCCGGGAAGAGGCCCACGACGCCCCGTGCGGTGAGCCACTCCTCCTCGATGACGCGATCGAGCAGGGCGTTCGCATCGTCGAAGAGCTTGCGGGCCGCCTCGCCGGTCCCCGGGTTGTTCAGGATGTCGGGGAACGACCCCTTCATCTCCCAGGCGTTGAAGAACGGCTGCCAGTCGATGTACTCGCGCAGCTCGCCGAGCGGATAGGGCCCGAACTCGTGGACGCCCGGCTCGGCCGGCGCCGGCGGCACATAGTCGGACCAGTCGATGGGCGTGGCGTCGGCACGGGCGACCTCCAGCGGCAGGATCGTCCGAGCGTCCCCGCGCGCCGCGTGGCGCTCCCGCAGCGAGTCGTAGTCGGCCCGGAGCTCGGCCATGAACGCGGGTCGCCGTTCGTCGGACAGCAGGGTGGACACCACCGGCACCGAGCGCGAGGCGTCCTTGACCCACACGACGGGCCCGTCGTACTTGCGGTCGATCTTCACGGCCGTGTGGGCTCGGGAGGTCGTCGCGCCGCCGATGAGCAGCGGGATCTGGAAGCCCTGCCGCTGCATCTCGGCGGCGAAGCTCTCCATCTCGTCCAGTGACGGGGTGATGAGGCCGGAGAGACCGATCACGTCGGCGTCGTGCTCGCGGGCCGCGTCGAGGATCTTCTGCGCCGGGACCATGACGCCCAGGTCGATGACCTCGTAGTTGTTGCACTGCAGGACGACGCCGACGATGTTCTTGCCGATGTCGTGCACGTCGCCCTTGACCGTGGCCATGACGACGGTGCCCTTGGCGTTCTCGGCGTCCCCCGGCTGCTTCTCGGCCTCGATGAAGGGGATGAGGTAGGCGACGGCCTTCTTCATGACCCGGGCCGACTTCACCACCTGTGGGAGGAACATCTTGCCCGAGCCGAAGAGGTCGCCGACGACGTTCATGCCGTCCATCAGCGGTCCCTCGATCACCTCGATGGGCTTGCCGCCGCGCTCGGCGATGAGCCGCCGGAGCTCCTCGGTGTCGGCCTCCACGTGGGCGTCGATGCCCTTGACCAGTGCGTGGGTGATCCGCTCGTCGACCGGCAGCTCGCGCCAGGCCTCGGTGTCGGCCTCGGCCCGGGTGCCGTCGGAGGCGTAGTCGCCGGCGATCTCCAGCAGACGCTCGGTGGCGTCGGGACGACGGTTCAAGATGACGTCCTCGATCCGCTCGCGGAGCTCGGACGGCACGGTGTCGTAGGGGACGAGGGCGCCGGCGTTGACGATGCCCATGTCCAGTCCGGCCTCGATCGCGTGGTAGAGGAAGACCGCGTGGATCGCCTCCCGCACGGTGTTGTTGCCGCGGAACGAGAACGACACGTTGGAGATGCCGCCGGACACCAGCGCACCGGGCAGGTTCTGCTTGATCCACCGAGTCGCCTCGATGAAGTCGAGGCCGTACTCGGCGTGCTCCTCGATTCCCGTCGCGACGGCGAACACGTTCGGGTCGAAGATGATGTCCTCGGCGGGGAACCCGACGTCCTCGGTCAGGATCCGGTAGGCGCGCTCGGCGATCTGCTTGCGGCGCGCCAGGTCGTCGGCCTGGCCCTCCTCGTCGAAGCCCATGACGACGACGGCGGCGCCGTACTTGCGGCACAGCCGAGCCTCGCGCACGAACCGCTCCTCGCCCTCCTTCAGGGAGATCGAGTTGACGATGCACTTGCCCTGGATGGCCTTCAGACCGGTCTCGATCACCTCGAACTTCGAGGAGTCGACCATCACGGGGACCCGACTGATGTCGGGCTCGGCGGCGATCAGCTTGCAGAACCGGTCCATCGCTGCGACGCCGTCGATCATGCCCTCGTCCATGTTGACGTCGATGACCTGGGCGCCGTTCTCGACCTGCTGCAGCGCCACCGCGAGCGCCGAGGTGTAGTCCTCGGCCTTGATGAGGTTGCGGAAGCGGGCCGAGCCGGTGATGTTCGTGCGCTCGCCGACGTTGACGAACAGCGAGTCCTCGGTGACGGTGAGCGGCTCGAGCCCGGACAGCCGCAGCGCGGGCGGGATGTGGGGGACCTTCCGCGGGGCCAGGCCGTCGACGACCTCGGTGATCCGCGCGATGTGAGCCGGGGTGGTGCCGCAGCATCCGCCGACCAGGTTCACGAACCCGGCCTCGGCGAACTCGCGCAGTGTCGCGGCGGTCTGGTCCGGAGTCTCGTCGTACTCTCCGAAGGCGTTCGGCAGACCGGCGTTCGGGTAGCAGGAGACGTGACAGTCGGCGATCCGCGAGAGCTCGGCGATGTAGGGGCGCATCTCCTCGGCGCCGAGCGCGCAGTTGAGGCCGACCAGCAGCGGGCGAGCGTGCCGGATCGAGTGCCAGAACGCCTCGACGGTCTGACCGGTGAGCGTGCGACCGGAGGCGTCGGTGATCGTGCCGGAGATGACGACGGGCCACCGTCGGCCGGTCTCCTCGAACAGCGTCTCGACGGCGAAGATCGCCGCCTTGGCGTTGAGCGTGTCGAAGATCGTCTCGATCATCAACAGGTCGACCCCGCCGTCGACCAGACCGCGGGCCGCCGTGGAGTAGGCGTCGACGAGCTCGTCCCAGGTGACGTTGCGCGCGCCGGGGTCGTTGACGTCGGGGGAGATCGACGCGGTCCGGGTCGTCGGTCCCAGGGCGCCCGCCACCCAGCGGGGCCGGTCCGGGGTCGCCACGGCATCCGCCTCGCGTCGCGCCAGGCGTGCGGCGCTGTAGTTCAGCTCGTACGCCAGGTCGGCCATCTCGTAGTCGCTCAGCGAGATCGCGTTGGCGTTGAAGGTGTTCGTCTCGATGATGTCCGCCCCGGCGGCGAGGTACTCGCGGTGGATGCCGGCGATCAGCTCGGGCTGGGTCAGGGTCAGCAGGTCGTTGTTGCCGACGACGTCACAGGACCAGTCGGCGAACCGCTCGCCGCGGTAGCCGTCCTCGGCAGGACGATCGCGCTGGATCGCGGTCCCCATCGCCCCGTCCAGCACGAGGATCCGTCGCGACATCGCCTCGGTCAGAGCCGCGGTGGCGTCGGGACGGAACTGGGGAACGAAGTCGGTCATGGGCGGAAATCCTCAGCGATGCAACAGGTGGGGTGCTGGGATCCTCCAGCCGGCGGCGGGCTCGCCTGGGCCTCGGGAAGAATCCGAACGATGTCGTCGAGCATACGTCAGCGACACTGACCCTTCCGGGCGTCGCCGCACTGTGGGACACGCCTCGGTGGACCGGTCCGGCGACGCGGTCAGGGCGACGTCGGCAGGGTGGCCGCGCGCTCGGCGCGTTCGCGACGCCAGGCGCGGGCCGCGACGAGTCCCGTGACGCCGATGGCCAGGGCGATCAGCACCGCGTCGGCCCAACCGGGCAGACCGCCCAGCGCGGCGACGATGGTGATGCCGTTCGTCAGGATGACCAGGCCGCCGACCATCGTGCCCATCGGCGCGTGGGGGAGTCGACCGGCGAGTCTGGCCGCGACGGGCGCCATGATGGCTCCCCCGAGCGCCAGGCCGAGCACGGGCAGCCACGGGATCCCGTGCTGGGCGGCCCCGGTCAGGAACCCGGAGGACACCGAGACCGCCACGACGAACTCCGCGGCGTTGACCGTGCCGACGACCTTGCGCGGCTCGTGACGGGTGACCGTCATCAGACTCGGAGTGACCACCGGTCCCCAGCCGCCCCCGCCGGTCGCGTCGACGAAGCCACCGAGCAGGCCGATGGGGGAGAGCCACCGTGCCGAGTTGCCGTTCTTGGGGGTCGGGATCAGTTGGGTGCCGAAGCCGAAGCGGGAGAAGATGACCAGGCCGAAGAAGATCAGCAGGCCGGACATCCAGCCCTTCGCCGACGCGAGGCTGATGTTGGTGAGCACCACGGCGCCGAGGAAGCCGCCGACGGCGCCGGGGACGGCGACCCGGATCAGTACGGCCTTGTCGACGTTGCCCTCACGCCAGTGGGACACGCCGCTGATGAACGTGGTCGGGAGCTTGGCGGCGTGGGTGGCGGCGCTGGCCGTGACCGGGGCGATGCCCATGAACAGCAGGACCGTGGCGGACGTGACGCCGAATCCCATGCCGAGGGTGCCGTCGACGAGTTGGGCGACTCCGCCCGCCAGCCCGAAGGCCACGAGGATCCACATGCCACAACCCGCCTCACGATCGATGTCCTGCAAGTGTAGTGGATTGGTCGACTTCGTGGTCGGACCTGGCGTGGCCGATCCGCATGGCCTCGGACACATGCGTGGTCTCGCGCGACTCACGCTCCTCTCGCGCCACACGCGGCCCCATGGGACGGTGCCGTCTAGGGTGGAAAGTCGCGTCCCCGACGTCCGATGCCGTCCACTCCGAGAGCGAAGGTCCGCATGAGCACCACCGAGGCCCTGCCCGCCGCCGTCCTGTGGGACATGGACGGGACCCTCGTCGACACCGAGCCGCTGTGGATCGCCAGCGAGCACGACCTGGCAGCCGAGCACCACGCGGTCTGGACCGAGGAGGACTCACTCCACCTGGTCGGCAGCGATCTGCGTGACGGAGCGCGCTACATCCGAGAGCGCATCGGCGGTCGGATGACGATCGACGAGATCGTCGCCTACATGGGGAACCGGGTCGCCTCGTCACTGCGCGAGCACCGCGAGTGGCGCCCCGGGGCCCGCGAGCTGGTCGAGCAGTTCCGCGACGCGGGGGTTCCCCAGGCTCTCGTGACGATGTCGTACCACTACATCGCCGAGCCCGTCGTCGAGGCGCTCGGCTTCGAGGCGGTCGTGACGGGCGACGCCGTCGAGCGGGGCAAGCCGCACCCCGAGCCCTACCTCCGGGCCGCGGAGCTGCTCGGCGTCGACCCGGCACGGTGCCTGGCCGTCGAGGACTCCCGCACCGGCGCCGCCTCGGCGAACGCGGCCGGCTGCTTCGTCGTCGCCGTCCCGCACGCGGTCAACGTGCCCGAGGCGCCCCGACGCGTCGTCATCCCGACTCTGGCCGACTTGACCGCGGCCGATCTGGCCGCGATCGCGGGCTTCGGGGACCGAGCGCCCGCGTGGCCGCCGGAGCTCGACACGCACCGACGTGACGCCCAGTAGGTTGATCCCATGGCAGGCGGATGGCGCGTGATGCGCATCGCGGGGGCGGACGTCGTCGTCCGCCCCTCCCTGGTGATCGTCGGCGTCATCCTGGTGATCGTCTTCGCGCCCCAGTTCGACGACATGGGCGCCGGACCGAACCCCTACCTGACCGCGGTCGTGTTCGTGCTGAGCCTCTTCGTCTCGGTGTTCCTCCACGAGCTCGCCCACCTGGCCGCGGCGCGGTGGTTCGGCATGACCGTGCCTCTGGTCCAGCTGCACCTGCTCGGCGGCGAGACCCAGATCGAGGGGGACTCGCGCCATCCGTGGCAGGAGCTCGTCACCTCGATCGTCGGCCCGTTGAGCTCGTTCGTCCTCGGCATCGTGGCTCTGTGGGGCGCCGCGGCCTCGGACGGGACCCTGCGCGCGGTGCTGTGGTCCCTGGGCTTCATCAACATCCTGATCGCGCTGTTCAACCTGTTGCCCGGTCTGCCGCTGGACGGCGGACGCGTGCTGCGCGCCCTCATCTGGGCGCTCACCGGGAGCGAGGCGACCGGCGTCCGGGTCGCCGGCTGGATCGGGCGTCTGGCGGCCGTCGGACTCGCCGCCTGGTCCCTGTGGCTCACCACCACCGCCGACCCGTTCGCCCTGGGCCGGGCCCTGCTGATCCTCGCGGTCGCCCTGTTCCTGTGGCAGGGCGCGACGCAGGCGCTGCGGCACGGAGTCTACGTCGCGCGGATCGGATCGCTCGTCGCCGCCGAGCTCATGCGGCACGAGCCGCCGCCGCCCGGAGCGGTGCCGATCTCGGTCGACCTGCGGGGGCGTGACCTGCTCCTCGCGATGGCCGAGAACCCCGCCGAGGTCTACGCGCTGGTGGACGCACGGGGTGCAGTCGTGGGCACCCTCGACGCGAGCGCCGTCGACCGCGCCTATCGTGAGGCACGATGAATCGTCAACGCACCGGCCCCTTCGTCGAGGGCGAATGGGTCCGCCTCTCCGATCCCAAGGGCCGCCGACACAACATCCAGCTCGTCGCCGGCAAGGAGTTCAGCACCAAGAAGGGGCAGATCCGGCACGACGACATCATCGGACGCCCCGAGGGCATCGTCGTCGAGACGTCGCTGGAGTTCCCGTACCAGGTGTTCCGACCCCTGCTGTTCGAGTACGTCGTCTCGATGCCGCGCGGTGCGGCGATCATCTACCCCAAGGACGCCGCGCAGATCCTCGTCCAGGCCGACGTCTTCCCCGGCGCCCGGGT
>JAJUII010000213.1 GCA_029265505.1 Aeromicrobium choanae | reverse complement strand
GTTCGTCGTGTAGCCGAGCTCGCGCGCGGCCTCCTCCACCCGGGCGGCCAGGGCGGTGTCGACGGTCGGCTGCCCGGCGATCGCACGCGCCGCCGTCGCCCGCGACACGCCCGCCAGGCGCGCCACGTCCACGAGGGTCGGACGGCGGCTCACGCGCCCATCGTGCCACCTGCCGGACGGGGCTGGACGGGGAGGCGCCGGCGATGCATGATGAGCGAGAGATCGATCTCTCGACTCAGGCAAGGAGGCCGATGACTGCCAGCGCGCGACGGGTCACCGCGACGGTGACGCTCACCGACGACGACGGGCGACCGCTCGCACGCCGTGACGTCACCGTGCGTCAACGACGGCACGCGTTCGAGTTCGGCTGCGTGGGCACGCACCCGGGGGAGACCGACACGCACGTGCAGAGGGCGTGGCTCGACGTCTTCGACACCGCCACCCTGCCGGTCTACTGGGGCCGTTACGAGCCCGTGCGCGGCGAGCCCCGCCGCGCCGAGCTGGAGCAGGCCGCCCGCTGGCACGCCGATCGCGGCGTCCGCCTCAAGGGCCACCCGCTCGTCTGGCACACCGTCAAGGCGCCGTGGCTCGACACGCTGCCGCTGTCGGAGGTCGAGCAGCTGCTGCGCGCGCGCATCCGGCGGGAGGTCACCGACTTCGCCGGGCTGATCGACGTCTGGGACGTCGTCAACGAGGCCGTGATCATGCCGCGGTTCACCAACGAGCCCGACGGCGTGCCCAACGCGATCACGCGCCTGTGCGCCGAGATCGGTCGCGTCGAGCTCGTCCGGCTCGCGGTCGAGGAGGCCCGCGCGGCGGGGACCTCGCCGCGCCTGCTCATCAACGACTTCGACCTCGGCCCCGAGTACGAGCAGCTGGTGGAGGACCTGCTGGCGGCAGGCGTCGAGATCGACGCGATCGGGCTGCAGTCCCACATGCACAAGGGCTTCCACGGCGAGGAGCGCCTCCTCGAGGTCTGCGAACGGTTCGCCCGGTTCGGGCTGCCGCTGCACTGGACCGAGACGACGCTGCTCTCCGGCGAGCACGTGCCACGCGAGATCGAGGACCTCAACGACCACGTCGTCGACGACTGGCCGAGCACGCCCGAGGGCGAGGAGCGCCAGGCCGAGGAGATCGTCCGTCACTACACGACGCTCGTCGGCCATCCCGCGGTGCACTCGATCACCTACTGGGGGATCGAGGACGGCGGCTGGCTCGACGCGCCGAGCGGGCTGCTGCGCCGCGACGGCTCGCCCAAGCCGGCCTACGACGCGTTGCGCGGGCTGGTGCGGGGGGAGTGGTGGGTCGACGAGCGCGCCGACCGCACCGACGAGGAGGGCAGGCTCGAGGTCGAGGGTTTCGCCGGGACCTACGAGGTCCGCGTCGGCACCGCGACCGCGGAGCTGGAGCTGGGTCCCGACCAGGAGAGCCACGCGGCGCTCAGGGTCGGGTGAGACGCGCCGACCAGGGCGGTCGGCGCAGGGTGTGACGCGAAAGCGACGAAATTATCGGCTTGGCTGGCGCCTGCCCTCGTGCGACGCCGTCGACCCCGCGCGCGGGCGTGCCACGGGAGAACCCGCAGGTCACAGCCGTGTCACGGCTCTTGACATCCGACCGATCCGACTCGTAGGTTCGCGGAAAGTATCGGCACCGCGCCGATAGTATCGACACGCTCGTGTCGGACGCTCGACGAGGAGAACCATGAGCAACTCGAAGACGACTGTGCGGCGTCGTGCCACCCGGCTCCGCCCGGTGGCCGCGCTCTCGGGGACGGCAGCGCTGATGCTGGTCGCCGCCTGCAGCAGCGGCGGCGGTTCCGGCGGTGGTGGCGGCGGCGGAGGCGGCGGCGGAGGCGAGGCCACCGGCGGTGGCGTCGAGCTCGAGTGCGCCGTCGAGGACTTCCAGGCGAACGAGCAGTTCACCGCACCGGAGCCGATGGAGCTCGGGATCCTGTGGACCGACTGGCCCGAGACCCCGATCACCGACGACTGGCAGCTCTTCGACGAGATCGAGGAGCGCACCAACGTCCGGCTGGTGCCGACCAACATCCCCTTCAGCGACGCCGTCGAGAAGCGCAGCCTGCTGATCAGCGCCGGCGACGCGCCCCCGATCATCCCGCTGATGTACACCGGTGACGAGCGGCAGTTCGCGGCCTCCGGCGCCGTGCTGCCGATCTCCGACTACACGCAGTACATGCCCAACTTCAACCACTACGTGGAGGAGTGGGGCCTGAGCGAGATGATCGACAACCTCCGCCAGGCGGACGGCCGGTTCTACATGACGCCGGGTCTGCAGGAGGTGTCGGTCCCCGTCTTCACCCTGATCATCCGCAAGGACGTCTTCGACGAGGTCGGCGCCGGGGTCCCCGAGACCTGGGACGAGCTGCACGACGCCCTCGCCAAGATCAAGGAGAAGTACCCGGACAGCCGGCCGCTCGCCGACGGCTTCGAGGGTCAGTCGATGCTCAACTACGCCGCGCACGCCTTCGGGACCGTGGCGGGCTGGGGCTTCGGCACCGGCATGTTCTGGAACGACGAGACCGGCGAGTTCGAGTACGCGGCGACCTCCGAGGGCTACAAGGAGATGGTCACCTACTTCCGCGGGCTCGTGGAGGAGGGTCTCCTCGACACGGAGTCGTTCACCGAGGCCAACGACGGCAGCGGCACCGTGACCGAGAAGTTCGCCGACGAGACGGTCTTCGCCGCCTCGGGCGCCTCGGGCACCGTGCAGGAGTTCGCCACCGCGCTGACCGCCGCGGGTGTCGAGGACTTCGAGCTCGTCCAGATCGCGCCGCCGGGCGGTCCGGCCGGCCAGGTCGTGGAGCCGCGCAACTTCTGGCACGGCTTCGCGCTGACGTCGCAGGTCGCCGACGACCCGAACCTCTGCACGATCCTGCAGTTCATGGACTGGCTCTACTACAACCCCGACGCGCGCGAGATGCTGCAGTGGGGCGTGGAGGGCGAGACCTACACCAAGGACGCCGACGGCACGATCACGCTGAACCCCGAGTACAGCCTCGACGCGTTCAACATCAACCCCGACGGCGAGATCGACATCCAGGTCGACCTCGGCTGGGCGTCGAACGTCCTCGCGGGCGGCACCGAGTCGCGCGAGCTCAAGGAGTCGTACAACGTGCCGCAGTTCGTCGAGTACATCGACACGGTGCTCTCGACCCGCACGCCGCGCGACCCGTTCCCGCCGGCCCCGCTGGACGAGCTGGAGCTGGAGCAGGCGTCGCTGCTCGCGACCCCGCTGAAGGACACCGTCGACACGGCGACGCTGCAGTTCATCATCGGTGACCGGCCGCTGGAGGAGTGGGACGCCTACGTCGCACAGCTCCAGGGGCAGGGGCTCGACCAGTACGTGGACCTCATCAACGGGGCCCAGCAGCGGTTCGAGTCCGAGCAGGGCTGATCCGATCGGCCGCGGCCGGATAACGCGCTTCGAGCTCGGGCCCGGCGGCCAGTTCGAAGTCCGCGAAGTCGAATCCCGGCGCAACCGTGCAGCCGACAAGGCAATGCGATGCGCCGGGGCGGAGCTCGGTGCCGAACCACGTGCCGGCCGGGATGACAATCTGCGGCCGCTCGCCGGCAGCGAGGTTCATCCCGAGCAC
Organism: Aeromicrobium choanae; assembly: GCA_029265505.1. Lineage (GTDB taxonomy): Bacteria > Actinomycetota > Actinomycetes > Propionibacteriales > Nocardioidaceae > Aeromicrobium > Aeromicrobium choanae_A. The sequence continues at coordinate 224 of JAJUII010000213.1, read as the reverse complement.
CGCCACGTCCCAGCGGCCGTCCGGGAAGAGCCGCAGGATCTCGAGCGGCCCGCCGTCGTACAGATGGAAGATCTCGTCCGAGATCAGGCGATGCAGAAACGTGGCCGGCTCGTTCGCGGTCACCAGGAAGTAGATGGCCGTCGAGGCGGCCCGGCGCCCGTGGTGGCTGTCGGCCTCGACCGCGGATGCGGCGCGATAGGTCTCGCGATAGTAGCCGCGTTCCG
>JAJUII010000135.1 GCA_029265505.1 Aeromicrobium choanae | reverse complement strand
TCCTCAGTCGGCTCCTCCGTGGGCTCCTCGGTCGGCTCCTCCGTGGGCTCCTCAGTCGGCTCCTCCGTGGGCTCCTCGGTCGGCTCCTCGACCGGAGCGTCCACGACCGGGATCGTGCCCAGGTCGAGCTCCTCCGGACCCGTGCACGTCAGCGACGAGGGCACCGTCGTCTCGTCGGCCTTGTAGATCGTCGCCGCGATCGTGAAGCCCTCAGGCATGCCCAGGACGACCTCATCCTCGGCATAGTCCGGCGTGGTGATCTCCGGAACCATGCCCGACGCCGGAATGATCCACGGCTCGTTCTCCACCTGCGGAATCGGCGTCCGATCCGCGCCCAAGTTCGGGATCGCCACGGACGTCGTCTGGCCGCCCGTGGTCAACGTCACCGACGAATCGGTCGACGCACCGTCGGCCTCCACACCCTGCAACAACTCGACCGTCGACTGACGCAGCAGCTCCGGCATCGTCAACGTGATGTTCACCGGACGTTCCGAGATCACCTGACCCGGATACACCGACTCCGGCACCGTCGTCTCCGCCAGGACGCCGATCGTGTGGTCGCCCAGTGGCAGGCTGCCGGCCGTTACGGCGCATTCATAGTCGAAGCTCTTCTCCAGGGGGACGTCGGCGGCCGAGGCGGGACTGAACAGCCCCACCCCCGTGGCGCCGGCGGCCGCGACGACGACAGCGGCGGTGCCTGCCGTCACGGTTCGGGACGGTCGAAACAACTTCACGAGAAACCTCTCATCGGTCCTCCGGGCACCCCGGCACCCGGACCTCGACATGTGATCTGGGACACCGTAAGCACATGTAACTGCCCGTGACAACCGGAGGGCATCTCTCAGTTCCACGCTCGAGTCCGCTCATCGAGCACAATGGGCGCATGCCTTCCGTGCGCACGCCCGACCCCAATCCCGGCTGGTTGTCGGAGTTCCAGCTCGAGGAGACGCGCTCGCGCGTGCCGATCCTCTACGTCGAGGCGATCCCGGTGCGGCTCGACAGCCTGGGCCAGCTCGAACAAGTCGGCCTCCTGCTCCGCGGCTCCGCCACGACCGGGACCTTGGCGCGTTCGTTCGTGTCCGGACGGGTACTGCACGGAGAGCCGATCCGCTCCGCACTGATGCGCAACCTGGAGAAGGACCTCGGCCCCACGGCCTTTCCCCAACTGCCGGCGGACATCGCTCCGTTCACGGTCGCCGAATACTTCCCACTGCCGGGCGTGACACCCCTGTACGACCCGCGCCAGCATGCCGTCGCCCTCGCCTACATCGTCGCCGTCACCGGCGAGTGCGATCCGCGACAGGACGCGCTCGAGCTCACCTGGCTGACGCCCGAGGACGCGCTCTCCCCGTCGATCCTGGACGAGCTCGAGGGCGGTCGGGGCTTCCTGCTCAGGCAGGCGCTCGCTCACCTGGGCGCGGTGTGACCCCGCCGCGTCGCCGATGCCGCTGAGGACCGCGGGCCGGGCGAACCCGTGGCAGATGCTCCTCGCCGCCATGGTCGCCCAGGTGACGGCCACCGCCGTCGTCAGCACACCCCTGCTGCTCATCCCCCACCTCCACCTCGAGGAGGGCTGGCCCCTCGTCGCCGGCGCCACACTGGCCGCCGCGCCGACCATCGGCACGCTGGCCACGCTCGTGGCCTGGGGCGCTCTCGTCGACAGGCTCGGGGAGCGCATCAGCCTCCTGACTGGACTGACCGTCCTGGTGGCCGGAGCCGCCGTGACGGTGATCGGAGCGCGCGCCGGATCGACGCTCGCCCTGGGTCTGGGCTTCGCGCTCTGCGGGGTCGCCGCGGCGAGCTCGAACTCCGCCAGCGGCCGTCTCGTCGTCGGATGGTTCCCCGCGCATCGCCGGGGCGTGGCGATGGGGATCCGACAGACCGGGCTGCCGTTGGGCGTGGGCGTGGCCGCCCTGGTGGTCCCCGCCTGGGTGGACACCCACGGCATCGAGTCCGCGACCTGGCTGTGTCTCGGCGCCGCGGCGATCGCCGCGATCGTCGTGGGTGCCACCGTGGTCGATCCGCCGGGCGGCTCACTCGGGGATCCCGGCGCCGGGCGGAACCCGTACCGCCTCGATCATCGGCTGGCCCGCATCCACGCCGCGTCCGCACTGCTGGTCGTCCCCCAGTACGTCGTCTGGACGTTCATGCTGCTGTGGCTGATCGACCACCACGGATGGAGCGTGGCGGCGGCCGGTGCGCTGTACGGCGCCTCCCAAGGGCTCGGCGCCGCCGGACGGATCGCCGTCGGGTGGTGGTCGGACCGGGCCGGGACCCGGCTCGGTCCCATCCGGACCATCGCCGCGACCGCGGCGGTGACGATGGTGGCACTGGCCACCCTCGACGCCTCACCCGTGGCGGTGACCGTCATGGTGATCGCCACCGTCGTCACCGTCGCGGACAACGGACTGGCCTTCACCGCAGTGGCCGAGATCGCCGGACCACGCTGGGCCGGACGGGCGTTCGGAATCCAGAACACGGGCCAGTACCTCACCGCCGCCGCCGTGCCCCCGGTGGCCGGCCTGCTCATCCAGCACTGCGGCTACGGGTGGACGTTCGCCGCCGTGGCGCTCTTCGCCGCCGCCGCGGTGCCGCTCGTCCCCCGACCTACCGATGGGTAACATGACGACACCTCAGGCTTGCCTTAGTGAACGTCGGGCCGGCCGGGACATTAGGGTTCTCACAAACTGCTCGAACCGCGAGAGGAATCGGCATGCATCCGATCAACATCACGGCCGGAGTGCTCACGCTCGTCGCCACGGCGGTGACCGCGTACCTCCTGGTGCCGGGGATCAAGCGCATGCTCGGGGTCGTCCGAGCCGGTGCTCCCGCCTACGGTCGCACCGACGACCCGAAGCGCCGCGTGAAGAACATGCTGGTGGAGACCCTGGGGCACACCCGCATGCTCCAGTGGCACTGGGTCGGCATCATGCACTGGGCGATCTTCTTCAGCTTCATCATCTTGAGCTCGGCGGTCGCCACCGCATTCCTGCAGGTCTGGAACCCTCACCTCGTCCTGCCGCTCATCGGGCACTTCTTCCTCTTCGAGTGGATCAGTGAGGCCATCGCCTGGCTCGGCATGGTCGGCATCACGGTCCTGGTGATCTACCGCCAGCGGAACCATCCGCGCAGCCTCGGCCGCAAGAGCCGCTTCTTCGGCTCGAACTTCTGGCAGGCGTACTTCGTCGAGGCCATGGTGTTCCTCGAGTGCTTCGCCGGCGTGCTCATCCGCGGTGCCGAGTACCGGCTGCTCGACGTCCAGGGCGACTCCCTCGCCTCGACCCTGCACTTCCCGCTGACCTCCTGGATCGGCACGACCCTGTGGTCCAGCCTCTCCGAAGGCGGCCTGGAGGTCACCATCACCCTGATCGCCCTGGTCAAGGTGCTGTCCGCCCTGATCTGGCTGATGGTCATCGCACGGAACCTCACGATGGGCGTCGCCTGGCACCGCTTCACCGCGTGGTTCAACATCTACTTCAAGCGCGAGTCCGACGGCGGCACCGCCCTCGGCGCCCTCACCCCGCTCTACGTCAACGGCGAGCCGCTCGACCTCGAGAAGATGGAGGACCTCGAGGAGGAGGACTTCGAGAAGCTCGGCGTCGGCAAGGTCGAGGACTTCAGCTGGAAGGGCCTGCTCGACTTCACGACCTGCACCGAATGCGGTCGCTGCCAGAGCCAGTGCCCGGCTTGGAACACCGAGAAGCCGCTGTCGCCCAAGCTGTTGATGATGGGCCTGCGCGACCACGCCTACGCCAAGATCCCGCTGCTCGGCTCCGACCAGGAGTCCCTCACCGAGGAACAGCAGCGCGAACTGGAGCGCCCGCTGATCGGCACCGAGGACCTCTTCGGCGTCATCGACCCGGACGTCCTGTGGTCCTGCACCAACTGCGGCGCCTGCGTCCAGCAGTGCCCGGTCGACATCGAGCACGTCGACCACATCGACAACATGCGGCGCTACCAGGTGCTCGTCGAGTCGAACTTCCCGGCCGAGCTGAACAACATCTTCAAGGGCCTGGAGCGCAAGGGGAACCCGTGGGGCATGAACCCGCGCGACCGCATGAAGTGGGCCGAGGACCTCGACTTCGAGGTCAAGCAGGTCGGTGTCGACGTCGAGTCCCTCGACGAGGTCGAGTGGCTGTTCTGGGTCGGGTGCGCCGGCGCGTTCGAGGACCGCGCGAAGAAGACCACCCAGGCGGTCGCCGAGCTGTTGAACATCGCCGGCGTGGACTTCGCCGTGCTCGGTGACGGCGAGACCTGCACGGGCGATCCCGCACGCCGCGCCGGCAACGAGATCGTCTTCAAGCAGCTCGCGATGGAGAACGCGGCTGTCTTCGAGGAGACGAAGGTCAAGAAGGTCGTCTCCACCTGCGCCCACTGCTTCAACACACTCAAGAACGAGTACAAGGAGCTCGGCCTGGAGCTGGAGGTCGTGCACCACACCCAGCTGCTCAACCGTCTCGTGCGGGAGAAGAAGCTCAAGCCGGTCGCTCCGGCCGACCCGGCCGCCAAGGTGACCTACCACGATCCGTGCTTCCTGGGCCGCCACAACCAGGTGTACTCGCCGCCGCGCGAGCTCATCGGGGCCACGGGCGCCGACTACGTGGAGATGGAGCGCAGCCGCGAGCGCTCGTTCTGCTGTGGCGCCGGCGGCGCCCGGATGTGGATGGAGGAGACGCTCGGCTCCCGCATCAACATCAACCGCACCGAGGAGGCCATCGGCACCGGGGCGGAGAAGATCGCGGTCGGCTGCCCGTTCTGCCGGGTCATGCTGGCCGACGGCCTGACCGCCAAGCAGGCCGACGACGAGTCGCTGGTGAACGTCGAGGTCCTCGACGTGGCCCAGCTGCTGCTCCAGTCGGTCAAGCGCTCGGCGAAGGAGGTCGTCGCCGAGGCGGAGGCCGTCACGGCCGCAGCCGCCGGCGACGAGCCGACCGACGCCGAGCCGGGCCCGCAGGCCGAGGCCGACCCCGGGACGATCACCGACACCGCCGACGCCGCCCCCGCGGCGCAGGCGCACACCGAGGGCGACACGGACACGACGGCCGAGCTCGACGAGCCGGACAGCGCCGGACCCGCGGAGGACGCCGAGATCGCCGCCGAGCACAACGTGTCGGTCGACGAGTCGGGAACCGCGACGGAGCAGCCCTCACTGCTCGACGAGATCGACGACGAGGAGTCGAAGTGACCCCCGGGCCCGACGCTCCGCACCCTGAGCCGCACCCGGAGCAGGGCGATGCGACCGACCCGGACGCCGAGTCGGTGGTCTACGACGAGTCGGCCCCGGAGCTGCCCGCCGAGAAGCACCCCGAGCCCTCCCCCGAGGAGGAGGAGCTCGAGGCGCTCGAGGACCGGGAGTGACGATCCGAACGTGACGAGGGGCGCGTGCCCGACCACCCGGTCGGCACGCGCCCCTCGCGCTTCTCCTCCCCCGAGGATCAGACGTCGCGGCGACGCAGCAGCGCCCACGCGACGGCGACCACGCTCGCCGTCTCGGCGAGGAAGACGCCGTAGCCCGCCCAGGCGTCGAGCAGGTTCGGGTTGAAGTCGACCGGCGTGGCGATCGACGGCCCGGCGTTGCCCGGCATGAGCTTCTCGATCCAGTCGCCGACCCGGCCCGGGATCAGGGGGGACATCCCCGAGACCACGAAGATCAGCGCCAGCATGAGGGAGATCGCCGCCGCGGTGTGGCGGACGATGAAGCCCACCGCGAGGGACATCACGCCCAACGCCGCCAGGTAGAGGCCTGACCCGTACATGGCGCGCAACACGTCGCCCTCCAGCGCCAGACCGATGCCGTGGCGGTCCAGGAAATGGTTGCCGCCGACGTAACCGATCAGGGCGGTGACGGTTCCCACCAGGAAGAGCACCACCGCCAGCACGAGGGCCTTGGCGGCCAGAACCCGTCCGCGGGCCGGGGTGGCGGCGAACGTCGACCGGATCTGACCCGAGCCGTACTCCGTCGTGATGGCGAGGGCGCCCAGGACGACCGCCCCCACGGGGGCGATCATCATGCCCCAGGTGATGAAGGAGCCGGGAGCCTCGTCGGCCTCGGCACTGGCGAGCCATTCCGCGCTCGTGGCGCAGATCAGCGTGGTCAGTCCGGCACCGAGCACGACGATGGCGACCAGGGTCCACCACGTGGAGCGGACGCTGAACATCTTCTGGTGTTCGGCCCGCACCGCGTCGAGCCAGCCCGGCGACGGCGACTCGGTCAGGGTCAGGATGCTCATGCGGGAACCTCTTCGGGAGTGCGTGCGGTGGCGTGGAACTGCACCGCGTCGGCGGTCAGGGTCATGAAGGCGTCCTCCAACGACGCCCGTCGGGTGGTCAGCTCGTGGACGCGCACGCCGGCAATGAAGAGCAGGTCTCCGACCTGCGCGGCGTCGAGTCCGCGCACGACGAGGGCGTCGCCCTCGCGTTCGAGCTCGGCCTCGCGCAGGGCTGCGGCGGCCGCTCCGGGCTCGGGCGTGCGCACGACGACGGACGAGGCGGCGTGCTCGGCCATGAACCGGTCCATCGAGCAGTCCGCCAGGATCCGGCCGCGCCCGATGACCACCAGATGGTCGGCCATCAGCGCCATCTCGCTCATGAGGTGACTGGAGATGAACACCGTGCGCCCCTCGTCGGCGAGGCGGCGCGCCAGCGATCGGACCCAGCGGATCCCCTCGGGGTCGAGACCGTTGACGGGCTCGTCGAGGACGACGACGGCGGGGTCACCGATGAGCGCGGCGGCGATTCCGAGGCGCTGACCCATGCCGAGGCTGAACTTGCCGGCACGCTTGTCGGCGACCTCGGTGAGACCGACGAGGTCGAGCACCTCGTCGACCCGGCGCGGGTCGAGCCGGTTGCTGGTCGCGAGCTGTCGCAGGTGCTGGCGCGCGGTGCGGCCCGGGTGGACCGCGTGCGCGTCGAGCAGGGCGCCGACCTCCCGCAGCGGGGCGGGTGAGTCGACGTAGCGGCGGCCGTTGACGGTGACACGGCCGGAGGTGGGCCGGTCCAGGCCCAGGATCATGCGCATCGTGGTCGACTTCCCGGCGCCGTTGGGGCCGAGGAAGCCGGTGACGCGCCCCGGTTCGACGACCATGTCGATCCCGGCCACGGCGACCGCGTCACCGTAGTGCTTCGTCAGGGAGTGAGCTTCGATCATGGGTCTCAGCCTCGTCGGAGCTCCCGGTGTGGCACATCCGGCGATCTCCCTGATCCGACCCT
>JAJUII010000206.1 GCA_029265505.1 Aeromicrobium choanae | reverse complement strand
GGACGGGGAACTTGCCGGTGACGAGGTACCCGCCGCGGCGTCCCCAGCTGCCGAGGAGCGCCGCGAGGATGGCCATGGCGCGCTCGCGCTGCGTGTCGTCTCCGTACCAGACGGTGTGGCGGCCGGGGTGGACGAGCGACGCCGGCCGCGCACCCATCTGCGGGAACGGCGCGAGGTGCAGCTGGTTCTCCTCGCCGATCGCCGTCTGGAAGGTGACGAGCTGGTTCGAGTTCTGCACGTGCATCGCAGCCTCGGACTTGGCGAAGGAGGTGTCCTCGAACGGCGCGCTCTGCTGCTCCGAGGCCGACTCGGCGCTCTGGCAGAGGTCGGCGTCCTGCAGCTCCTTCCAGCGCGAGAACCACTCCTCGGCGTCGGAGGCGTCGAAGTTGAGCTCGGGCGACGCGTCCGGCGCGAACAGGCTCTTGCCGTTCTGGATGAGGAAGGTGTCGAAGGTCGGGGTCGAGACCGCCTGGTACGTCGAGCCCCACTGGCCGTCGGGCAGGGCGGCGCGGAACGCCTCGCAACGCTCGACGAAGCCGTCCCAGTCCCAGCCGACCGAGGGAGGCTCGATCCCGGCGGCCTCGAACATCGCGAGGTTGTACATCGTGGCCGGGATCGTCGCGCCGATCAGGAGCATGACGAGCTTGCCGTCGTAACGCCCGGCGTCGATCGAGAGATCGCTGAAGTACGACAGGTCGATGAGTCCTTCGCCTGCGAGCGCCTCGAGGTCCGCGAGCTGGTCGCGGCTGGCGTAGTCGGAGACCTGCCGCTCGGTCACGTGGATGATGTCGGGCGCGTTGCCGCCGGCGAACTGCGTGGGCAACCGCTCCCAGTACGAGGCCCAGTCGGCGAACTCGCGCTCGATCGTGACGCCGTCGTTGGCGGCCTCGTAGAGGTCGTAGATCTCGTTGAACTTCGCGTGCCGGACGTCGCCGCCCCACCACGTCGCTCGCACACGGCCGCCACCGCCACCGCCGCCGTTGCCTCCGGATCCACCGCTGCTGCTGCCGCCCCCCGGCGAGCCGTTGTCCGCACCGCATGCAGCGATGCCGAGAACCCCAGCTCCGACGGCGCCTGCCTGGACCATCCGCAGGAAGTGCCTGCGGTTCAACTCCTGTGTCACACCGGCTCCTTTGCCTTGGAAGCTCGCCATCGTGCGCTTCCGATCGGATCGTATCAGGAGTATTGCGGACCGCAGGTCCGGGCGTCAAGCGTCAGATTGCCCCGGTTATAGCCGAGCGGATGGCGCTCAGAGGCGGCGTGAGATCCGACGCGCGGGCAGCGCGCAGACGCGAGATCCGATCTGATCACGTCGATGTGGGACTCGATCGGGCCCGAGCACCGTCCCGGTACGCCCTGTGCTCGGGCACCGCACGCCCCGGGCGCGACCCGCCGCGGAGACCTGTCAGCGCTGCTGGGTGAAGATCTGCGTCCAGTACAGGTAGCCGGCTGAGGACGTGGCGTCGCCGACGCCCATGTGGGTGAAGCTCGGTCTCAGGATGTTCTGCCGGTGGGAGGGGGAGCTCATCCACGCCTGGACGACGGCGGCCGGGGTGCGGTAGCCGTAGGCGACGTTCTCACCGATGAGCCGCCAGCCCGCGGGCATCCCGACGGTGAGGTCGGGCCGGTGGAAGCACTGGTTGCGGTCGACCTTCGCCTGGTAGCGGCTCCACCGCAGCGCCTCCTTGTTGAGGGTGGAGCTGAGCGCGAGCGGCTTGAGGCCGCGGGCCTTGCGCTCCTTGTTCACCAGCCGCAGCACCTCCTGGGCGACCTGGCTCGTCGTCGGCCTCGGGTCGACGTTGAGCCCGATGACCATCCGGTAGGCGGACCAGGTCCCCGACCGGATGGTGCGCGGCGCACCCGTGGTGCGGACGTCGGTGATCTTGTACCTGCGGCTCGAGGAGTTGTAGAAGACGACCTCGTCCTGGGCGTCGGTGTCGACGTTCGCGGGCACGAGGCGCGTCCACCGACCCCAGTTCTCGTCGGCGGTGCGCGTGCCGAGCGCGCCCTTGGACGTCAGCGTGTGGATCCGCGCCTTGCCGGTGCTGGACTGGTGGAGCACGAGCCGGTCCCGCGTGTCTCCGGCGTTGATGCGCATCCCGAACACGCTGGTCCAGCGGGCGCCGATCGTCGTCTGGACCAGCGGCTTGCCGAACACGCCCTTGGCGCTGATGTTGTAGGTCCGGTAGGCGCCGGTCGTCGCGTTGTAGAGGATCAGCTCGTCGTTGGCGTCGGGGTGGAAGTCGACGCCGACGAGCGTGGTCCAGCCCTTGCCGAGGGTGCCCTGGCGGATCGCCGCCCCGGACACCTGTCCCTTGCTCGTGACCTTGCGGATGCTGAACTTGCCGGTGCGCGCGTTGTAGAAGAGCAGCTCGTCGCGTCCGTCGCCGTTGATGTCGATCGGCGCGATCGTCGTCCAGCTGCTCGACCACGTGCCGGTGGCGGTCCTGCTCCCGAGCTTGCTCGTCGTGTAGGTGACGCGGTAGCTGGTGAAGCCGCCGTCGCTCCGGACGAACACGAGCTCGTCGGCCGCCCAGTTGTCGAAGACGACCGCCTCGGCCGCCGGCACGGTCGGCGCGGCGATCGCGAACCCGGTGAACCCGATGACGGCGACCGCCGCCGCGGCGACGAGTCGCGTGAGCATCCTCATGGTGGGCCTCGTGGTCGGGGGCGGGAGGCTGGGTCGTCCGCACCGCTGGCCGAGGGCTGCCCGTCGTCCGCGGTCGGTCAGGGACAACCTAGCGGCTACGTCTAGACATAGGGGGACGACGTACGGGGTCCGTGGCAGATGCACCCCTCCTCACCTGCGCATGTCCACCTGGTGGACGGCGGCCTTCATCGCGGATCGCACTGTCGTCGGACACCGCGTCTAGACGAGGCTGTCGGCAGCTCCACCGTCGCCGGCATCGGCGTCGGCCGGGCCGGAGCACACCCGCGGTGGCGACCCTCGACCCCGAGGGGCTCGACACCGCCCTGACCTCCCGGTGTGCGGCGCTACTCGCACAGATGCCGTCGGCGTCGCCGTCGCGGTACCAGTCGTACTCGGGGTCGACGCCGCGCACGTAGGGCCCGTACCCCTCGGCCTTGGCGTCCTTGCAGGAGCCGAACCGCGGATCGGTGTCGCCGTCGGCAGCCGGGTCGGGGGCGGTCGGCTCCTGCGTCGGAGTCGTCGTCGGTGTCGAAGACTGCTCCGGGTCGCCCTCGGGGCCACCGAGCGGGGCGGTCACGCGCTCGACGACCGGCTGGTCGGGGCAGTCGGCGAGCACCCGGGCCATCGCGTCGTGCTCGGCCTGGGTGACCCAGAGCCCGTAGGTGTGCTTGACGGTGATCTGACGCGCGACGTACTCGCAGCGGAACCGCTTGTTCGGCGGCAGCCAGGTGGCGGCGTCGCCGTCGCCCTTCTGGCTGTTGCGCCGGCCGTCGACGGCGAGCAGGTTCAGCGGGTCGTTGCCGAACTCGCGCATCGTCTGCGCGTCCCAGCCTTGCGCGCCCTTCTGCCAGGCGTCGGACAGCGCGACGACGTGGTCGATCTGGACGTCATCGGCGGCCTGGCGATCGAAGGCGATCACCTGGCCGGAGTACGGGTCGTGCAGCATCCCGGTGAGCACCACGCAGCCCTGCGTACCGGGCTTGATGAGGACATCGGTGAGGTCGCGGCGCAGGATGTCGTTGCGGACGTCGCAACCGTTGCGGTCGGAGTCGTAGGAGCGGTACTCGAACAGGTCACGGTCGTAGCCCGTGCGCGGCGCACGCCCGGCGACCCGCAGCTCGGCGAGCAGGGCGAGCGCCGTCCCCGGCTCGGCGGTCTCGGTCGGCTCGTCGGTGGGCGCGACGGTGGTGGGGTCGTCGTCGACCGTCGGCTCCGCGGTGTCGGCGGGGTCGAGCGCACGGGTGGCGACGGGCGTCGGGGCGACCCCGAGGCCAGGCTCCTCGCCGACGTCGCTGAGCGCGGCACCGCAGCTGATGAGCAGCAGCAGCCCGACCACGGCGCCGACGAACCCCGGGCGGCCGCGCGTGCTGCGGGCGCGGCGCCCGCCGCGACGTCGGGTCCTGGTCACCGTCCTCCTGTCCTGCCGGCATCCTCACCCGCGAGGCGCGCCGCTGCGGCGCCGGCTCAGACGGACACGCCGACGGCGCCCCCGGGTCCGCGCTCCGGTCGCCTGCAGGGCCCGGCCCGAGGGCCGGCCCGGCCACGTCGCCACCCAGGACCGACGCGGCCCGTGCACGAGAAAGGACCGGCGGCACCCCGACCTCTCGGACGGCGTCCCCGAG